>NZ_PHNG01000709.1:0-427907 GCF_002803435.1 Bacillus sp. mrc49
GCTGTATATTGGTTTAAGAAGGATAGTATTTTTCGATAGACGGCCATTTCATTTTCCTTTTTTGAAAAACCATGTCCTTCATCTTCCAGGAGCATATACTCGACAGCTCTTCCCTTGTCCTTCAAGGCTTGCACGATTTGATCGGATTCCTTTTTGACGACACGCGGATCATTCGCCCCCTGTACGACTAGCATGGGTTTGGTCATGGAATCCAGGTAGGTAATAGGCGAGTACTCGATTAATTTCTCCCGATCTTTTTCCGGATTCCCAACCCACTGATCCATGACTGGCTTCCAGTCTTCAGGAACGGATTCGATGAAGGAAAATAGGTTGGATGGACCAAAAATATCGACCACCGCCTTAAAGTACTCGGCATGACGGCCATGTAGCAGCAATGCCATATACCCGCCAAAGCTTCCGCCCATCAATAGTATGTTCCCTTTTCGGGCATATCCTTGTTCAATCAGCCAATCCAGACCGGCTATATTATCCAGGCGCGGTCCATGTCCCCAATCTCCTTCTACCATTTTCATGAATTGTAAGCCATATCCAGTGGAGCCGCGAAAGTTCGGTGCGAAAATACTATATCCATTGTTCAGGAAAAACTGAAATGATGCTCTGAAAAATTTGCGTTCTGCGGCTTGAGGACCGCCATGAGGCCAGAAAATGACTTCGCCAGTATCATTTTCCTTATTTGCGCGAAAAAATAACGATTCGATCTCCAAGCCATCAAAGGAAGGATAGGTAATGATGTCCGGTTCCACCAATTCGGTGGTCTCGACACCTGGGACCGTGTAGGCAGTCAATGGTTCCCACTCATCATCCGTTCTTTTATAAATATTATGAGGCTTGGTTGCGCTCATGCCAGATAAGTAGAGTGCACCTGATCTTGCAACCTCAAGTTTTTGAATGACACTGCATGGAATGGGGATGTTCGTCCAGTCCCCATTTTTCAGATCATGCTCATATAAATGATCGACTACTCCTTTCTCGCTCGCAACAAATAACAGTTGTAATTCTTCATTATATTTAAGGGCCGTAAAGCTTTCACTCTTCAATTCTTTTATTTTCGTAAATTGATTGGTATCTAGATTAAAAGAGGCCAAGTAAGTGTAATCCGAATCATAATCCGTCAATAAATAAATCAGGGAATCCGAGACGAAAACACCGTGTGTGACTGTATGTTGTTTCTCGGATGGAGGTGTAAGCAAAATCTCACAGCTTCCACTCTTCGCATAGAGGAGGGAATATGTATTTGCATAGTGCTTGTGATAAAGAAAGGTTTTTTCATCAGGACTGAAACCAATGATATAGGTTGCCGCATCTTCCCCCTCGAGTAATTGGGTTTCCTGTCCTGATTCCAGGTTCAAGCAATAGGAATTTAAAAAGGACGGATTTCCTCTCGACGTTGTGTAATAAAGCCTTTGGCTGTCATTCGATAAAATCGGCATGAAATTCCGGGTGTTTTCATGGTTGATGATCTCCTTCATGGTTCCTCCCCTCAAGGGGATCCCATAAAACTGGGTGTTTTCATTCCCGTCTTGATCAAAACCGGCTATGATGAAACGACCTTGTTTATCAAATAACAGCTCCTGGCAGCTTTGATCGATGGATGTAAGCGGGTATGGAAACGTATTGGGTAAATCCATCCCCCATAGATTGTACTTGCCGCTCAAATTCGTACTGAAAACCAACTGTTTTTCATCAGGTCTTACGATAAAATCGCCAATGGAAAATGTCCGTAAAAATTGCTCAACATCAGGTTTTGGAAATGTGATCATGATTGAACCCCCCTTTTTTATTGGATAACTCCATAATAATTATACCATAATTTCCCTTTAAGTACGGATTATTCGGTGCCATCCCCACTATAACTCGAATCAACCAGGAGATTGCTTCCCTCATTTACCATTCGGTATTTGCGTTCGCCCTGTTTGATTAGATCAATTGATATACCTTCTGGCCCCGTCAGGTTCAAATCGTATCCCGATGTGCTTATTTTATCTATCCTTACGTATGTAGAGCTACTTGGAGAGTGGATCATTTTGCCGTCACCGATATACATGCCGACATGATGGACCTTTCCTTTCCGTTATCATGGGCAAAAAATAGTAGGTAGCCTGGTTGGAGGTGCTCTCGTTCGACCTTAATTCCGTGTTGAGCCTGAATGAAGAGTCCCTTGGAATCGTAGTTCCATTGGCATGATACATGGAATAGGTGAAGCCCGAGCAATCGAAGCCAAACCCGGACATCCCAGCACATAGGTGGGATGTCCGAGAAATGCCTAACCCATTGTGAAATGCCCTCCCCTGTACGGTAAGGTATTCGACTCTTTACTTTATGAATGGAAACGTCTTGTTTACTCAACCATTTCACAGACAATGAACCGATACAAAACACTACAAAAAAAATCCAGCTGCCAAAGAGAGCTGATGCCCTTTTTAACAGCTGGATTTCATTTGCGAATAACAAAAGAAGCGGCTATAGCTGATGAAGTTGCCGATATTTAATGCTCGCATTCCTTTAGGCGACAGTCAGTGCCTTCTGAGAAGAGCCAAAATACCGTCTCTTGATTTCTTCCTCCAATTCATCGGTTTGAAGGATGGATTTACCCGATAACAAGTAGTGAATGAACCTCGTTGTGAGCGATAGCGTGGTCGAGCATTCCACATCGACAATTTTGTTCCTCCTGCCATTACAGACATCATAACAGCCATAAATAAGGTCGCTCTTTATATGGTACAAGATGAAATGGTTACATATATTATAATGGGCGCATCCGGCAATATATTTCGAAAATTCAGTCCTTTTTGATTACAAAAAGACAATCAGCCTTTATATGGCTCATATTTAGCATACAAGTCTTTGCGGCGGTCACGATCGGTGAAAGTGGTAGCTGCACCGCTTTTACGGTTTCGATAAAGTTCCTCCATATCCACCGTGCCGGTAATGACAGTTTGTCCGGCCGTTTTTGCCTCGGCTACGATTCCATCGGCTGTCCAGGCTTTATCACAGGGGCTAAGAATACTGGCACGGCCATATCCACTCGGAAGCGGCACCCCCGGTTCACCTACAGTGGGACAATGAACGAAGTACACCTGATTTTCGATTGCACGTGCTTGCGCGCAATGGCGCACTCTCCAAAAACCTGCCTCCGTAAACGTATATGATGGGCAAAAAATAATGTCTGCCCCCTTCATGGCCAATATTCTTGAAACTTCGGGAATTTCCGCTTCATAACAAACCGCTATTCCAATCTTGACAGGCCCGATGGAATACACATCCAGATCATCTCCTTCGGAAGTTTGCCAATTTGCTTCGGCAGGAAAGATATGAGTTTTTTTATGCTCGGCACATGTTCCGTCCTTGTCGAAAATGTAGGCTATGTTGTAGTATTCATTTTTCCGTCTTTCCAAATGTGAACCAGCAATGATCACTTGCTTCCTCTTTTTTGATATCGTTCTGAAAAGATGTTTATATTGATTCGCATATTCAGCAATCTTGATTACGGATGTCTCATCCATTCCTTCATGTGTCGCTGCTAAGCCGATGGTAAACAGTTCAGGAAAAATGATATAATCCGAGTCTTCAGGCACTTGGCTGATCAAGTCTTCTACTTGATTCTGAAATTCAAGGAACGTCGACACTTTTTCGACCTTGAATTGGCAAGCCGATATGTTGATTTTCACGAAGCACCTCCATAGTCTCCGTCAGTCTTTTCCCTGCTCCTGCACAGGTGACCACAAACGATCAGGAAATTTTATTTAAATTTTCCACTTCCGTCCCTTTTATATTCATATGCTTAGTCAATGAACTTACGATGATCGTTACTAGCAAATTTAAAAACAAGGCTATGACGCCTGTACTGATATCATTGATTACGTGAGGCACATCAGGCAAGAAGGTTGCTATTTTCACATCGGCAATCGTGGCATACAATACGATCAGTACACCTGCCAGGATCCCTGCCATCGCACCATATTTGTTGATGATATTGTTTTTTGGCAAACTGCAAAACAAGGCAGGTGCTAGCTGGGTTATCAGGCTATATGACATGATATTCAAGATGGCGAGCGCTTCTCCGCCTGTTATCGTTACAATTAAAGCAATGATGGAGATAGCTATGATGATCATTCTTGAGACGACCAATTGCTGCTTTTCAGATGCAGCAGGGACCAGAACTTTGAAAAAGCTATTTGTCAGACCAACCGAGGCAGCCATTAGCATCACTGAGGCTGGAACAAGCGCCGTCAATAAGCCTGCTGCTCCAATCAGGCCTATCACCCATGGATCGAAGGTTTGAATCGCCAGCCTTAACAGGGAAAGATCCCCATCTGCCCCCTGCAGTCCAGGGATTTCCATGATAGCGGCAAAGCCTATGAAAAAGACGAATAGCAATAATAGTGTATACAATGGTAAAGCGATCGCATTTTTCCTAAGCGTTCTCTCCCCATTCGACGATAATACGACCATGAAAGTTTGTGGCAAAAGATAGAATCCGAGTGCATTCAACAAAACGGTAGAAACAAACCAGGATTGACTCAACCCTTGATCTGCCAAAATTAACATTTCCGGTTTAGCGGCCTGTACCGTTTCGAACATGGGCTGAATGCCACCGAAGTAATGAAAAGGAATGTAAATCCCCAAAAATATCACTACTACCAAGATCATGAAATCTTTAAGGATCGCCGTCCATGCTGAACCGTGGATGCCTGAAATCATGACATATGTCGTAACCACGATGGCGCCGATGACACTTGCCGCCACCGGGGAGATGGCTCCATATGATGCTTCTGAAACAATGATGCCCAAGCCTTTAAGCTGGATGACAATATACGGAACAAGGGCTAAGCTACCCAGGACCGCTACGATCATTCCCATTGATTGGCTTTTGTATTTAGAGGCAAAATACTCAGGCTGGGAGATGATCGAATGTTGTTTTGAATATCTCCAGATTTTAGGGACGAGCCAATATGAGAGGACGTAAGCTAAAAAGATATAAGCAGGTACATAATAAGCCGCAGCCCCTTTGGAGTAAGCCCACCCGCTTCCGCCCAGAAATGTGAAGGTTGTATAAATTTCACCTGCTATCAACAAAAAAATGAAGAAGGTTCCGAAGCCCCTGCCTCCTAAAGCAAATTGCTCCATATCCATATCCTTTCCTTTTCTTGCTTTGATCCCCAAATAGAGAGCTAAAAACAAGAAGGAGGAAATGATGAGTAACGAAATGTTCAATCGAGATCACTCCCTTCATTATCAGGATCGAACTTATAGACGATCATCAAAATCACTGATGCCATGACCATCCAAAAAGCGACCCAGAATAACAAAAATGGCATTCCCAATATGTATGGCTCCACTTTATTGGCAAAAGGCAATAAACCAAGGAACCCTAAGAATGGAACAAAAAGCAATAGTTTGATAGCATTCAACTTGTACCCTCCCTGTAATAGGTATTCTGGCATGGATGAACCGCCATCAGCATAGCGGGCATTCCCTCCAAACTGATGGCAGGTAAGCATTTCTGTCTGTCAAAGGATTTGGCTGGGCCGTCCTCTCATTTGGATTGAATCGTAAGGATAGTTTCCAATAGGACATTGACTCCTTTTTCACAATCCTCCCAAGCAGTAAGCTCTTCTTCACAATGGCTTTTTCCGTTGATGCTTGGAACGAAAATCATGGCTGTCGGGATATAACTAGCTATAAACTGGGCATCATGTCCGGCTCCACTAACCATCCTTTTATAAGGCAGGCCTAGCGAGATGGTCGATTGTTCAAGCAAATCACAAATTGATTCGTCGAACCAAACCGTATTCCTGTCCCATAATTTTTTCACTTTGATCTCGCAGTCCTTTTCTGAGCCATTTGTTGCAAAACCTGCAATGATTTCCTCAACCTGTTTGATGACCTTCGGATCTTTATGTCTGGCCTCTAATGAAAACACCACTTTATTGGGGATGACCGTATGGATATTAGGAAGAACATTGACTCTTCCCATCGTGAATACCAACTCGTCATGAAGCATCGCTAACTTTTGCCGGGCCTCCATGATCAAGGTATTGGCAGTGAAGAAGGCATCCTTTCTCATATTCATCGGAGTGGTTCCGGCATGATTGGACTCCCCGGTGACTTCAATATCATAGCACACCATCCCCAGGACACATTCAACGACTCCGATCGTTAAAGATTCTCGCTCCAGGATGGGGCCCTGCTCGATATGCAACTCTAAAAATGCAGTCGCTTCTTTTAAACGCACCGCTTCATCCCCTGCATAGCCAATCTCATGCAAAGCGTTTTCGAAGGTGGTCCCTTCACTATCCGTCTTTTGCAGCATCAGGGCCTTTTCGAATTTACCGGAAAGAACGCCCGATGACATCATGGAAGGTTCGAACCTGGCTCCTTCTTCATTTGTGAAATTGACGATCATTATCGGGATTTTAGGCTGGAGATTATTTTCCACCAAAGTCCGAACGACCTCGAGTCCTGCAGCCACGCCCAAGATTCCATCAAACCGGCCTCCCTTTTTAACGGTATCCATATGTGACCCCATCACAATGGGCGGTTTGTTTTCAAGACCGGCCAAGGTAGCGTAAATATTCCCCATATCATCTATCTGAATGGTCATCCCCAATTCCTTGCAACAGGAGCAAAAATAGTCACGGACTTGCCGATCCTCCTCCGAAAGGGATAACCGTGTAACTCCGTTGTTTTCCGTGCGTCCAAAATCGGCGAATTCCTCAAGCGTGCGGCTCAGCCTATCCCCATTGATTATTACCTTTTGTTTTTTCATAGCGAATATCCCCCTTCATGATTACATTACATGCTCCATCATTCATGCGCGCATTTACAAAATCGAAAGTGAAGGTCTTGGTTGTAAAGCTATTTCCCTCTTCTATATTCCTACCAAAGTTTCGCTATTATATAGTATTTCTCCATTTAAAATCGTTGTTTCCACTTTCAATTCCTTTATGTCATTGAGCTTGACCTTCAAAATGCTATCATTCAGGATGACTAAGTCGGCCAGCTTCCCTACCTCGATACTGCCTTTGATCGCTTCATCGAAACTAGCAAAAGCTCCATTCCACGTATATAGCCTGATCGCTTCCAATACCCGTATCGATTGTGCCGTGCCTATGTTTGCACCGGAGCTGCTTCTTCTATTTACTGCTACGTGTATGCCCAATAAAGGGTTATGATCCGTAACGGGCGCATCGGAACCAGCAGCAGACAGTATGCCGTTATCGATATAATCACGGGCGGCGTACATATAATTCACCCTCTCACCATAATGTTCGATATATATATCACCGAATTCAAAAGGGAATGGCGGGTTGGGAATGGGGATGATTCCGAGTTGCTTCATCCTCCGCTGCAAATCGGGCGTAGATATTCCTGCATGCTCGATTCGATGTCTATGATCCTTTCTTGGTGATTCCTTCAAAGCCTTTTCCACACAGTTCAAATACATGTCTATCGCTTTGTCACCTTGGGCATGCACGGTGATTTGATAGCCTTTGGCATGTGCTTCACCCAACACCTGATAAATTTCCTCTTCCGTGTAATAGAGGATGCCGAAATTGCCGGGATCGCTTGAATAAGGCTCCCTAGTGGCTATGGTCGGACCCGTGCTGCTGCCATCCGTAAACAATTTTGCCGGACCGATTTTGAATCTATCGTCCCCAGTTCCGGTTACGACCCCCGCAGCCACCATTTTGTTGACGAATTCATGCGATTTATTCAGTGAACCGATCATCGCATAAATGCGGACGCTGATATCGTTTTGTTTAACCGCTTGCTGCATGATTCGCAAACTGTCAGGTCCATGTGCACCGGCTTCGTGAATGCTGGTTATCCCTGCGGCAATGAAATGTTCCGAAGCGATTCTTACTGCCTTCTCCAGTTCCCTTTCCGTATAACCAGCCCGTTCGGCGATCATCATATGTGCCGTTTCAATAAGTTTGCCAGTGATCCCCCCACCTTCATCCTTTTCAATGATTCCACCTGGCGGGCTCACCGTACTCTCATCAATTCCTGCTATCTGTAACGCCTTCCGGTTCACCACACTTATATGGCTGCATGTTCTGGTTACCATGATCGGATGGTTTTCTGATATGGCATCCAACTCAGCGATGGTTGGATATCGCTTTTCTTTCACCGCGGTTTCATTGAATCCCCATGCGCGGATCCATTCACCGTTTGGGATGGATGCTGCTTGCTTCTTCAAGTCATTTAACAAATCAGCGACTGATTTGATATGATCCGCTTTACAGCTTACTGCCAACTGATTGACACCGTACAATATAAGATGAATATGGGAATCTATGAACCCTGGAAGTAATGATTTCCCCCGCAAATCGACCACTTTCGTATCTTCTCCGATAAAAGCTTTCATCTCCTGATTGGTTCCAACCGCAGAGATTAGATTTCCTTTCACTGCCATGGCCTCGGCTACTGAATTTTTCCGATCAACTGTAATGACCTCACCGTTCACGAACACGATATCAGCTAGCAAGCGCCCACCCCCTTCATATTTACTCAACAAAAAATTTTCTAGAGCACACCTTCCCCTTTTGTGTTTGAATATTCAGATTCCGTAGATTCATTCTATCCATTCTTTATTGGGAAATCATTAGACAAATAGTTAATTTTTCAATCGATTTTTTATACCTTTCATCTACTTGTGTCAGATCTTCTTTTAAATAAGAAAAAAGGGAAATATGCGCAGATGTGCTTATTTCCCCTGGAAATCCATTTTTAGTTCTTCTCACTTTCACATATCCTCCCGATTGCCCCAATCGTCAAATACCGTTTATCGACATTAAAATCCCATGACCAATATCGAAGAGTTAATTCCCTTTTATCGACTTCTTCCATAAAAGCTTTCAGACCTATCAATGACGCCCCATAGCCTACATTGGCTGCCAAGGTAAAAACGGCATTAATCCCTCCTTTGATGGCATCGCTATACTCGGGCTCGATTTTCAAAATATCCGTCCATGTAAGATAAAACCCATTTTTCTTGATACATTTGGACAGGGAGTGACTCAGTGTACGTACGATCTCATCCCTTAAATCCAAGAATGCTTCTTTTATCAGTTCAACATCGTTTTCCTGATAGTTGTCGCCATGCTCAGCAAGCAAATCCATGGCCCAATTATAAAAAAGCTGAGTGTAAATGGCAGAGGTCGTTACAATGTCAAACTCAAAAGAATACTCAGCGAAAAGTTGTTCAGAAAGCTGGTTTAACCGACTCTCGGTATCTTTTACATACTGTATGACTACCCCTGCCTTTTCACCTCGATCCAACATCAAGGATAAATCACCATCAAAACCGATTGTATCGAGACCAGTAACATCGATTTTTACAAGCTGGATTTTTTTCCGGGCAAGCTCTGGCAAGCCTTTTATACCCTTTTCCATACTTTCCTGATCTATGTCAAATAAATGAATCGATTGGCATCGGGCGACAAGATATTCCAGATCGAGATCATCGCAATTCCCAGCACCGATGATCGCCACTTTTTCAACCATCGGTTCCTTTGAAAGAACGGCTTCGAATAACTGTGTAACCTGAAGACGATGCTGTTTCCACCTTATCTTTCTTAATTCATCTCGATCATGATTCATATCCCTTTGAAAACTTTCCAAGTACATCGCTCCCTTTACGGTACGTTCCATTAAAATATTGTATCAAAGTATTCTAATCATGTGGTAATGGAAATTGGGCCGGAGGTCGTTTTGGAAAATTGACTTTGCGTCTCATAGGAAAGGAAAAAATATTTTTTTCATAAACTAACAAGAAACATAAAGGAAATTCTTTCTTATTCATTGAACACAGGGAGCGCAATTTATTGCGACGTTTGTGAAAATCTTTCATTCTTCGCCGGTGACTTCAAAGGGGCCAACAGTACTTCATTCTCACTTTCAGCATTATCGCCCCTTCTCAAAGGCGAAAAAATAGGCGAATCTTACAACTTTTGAGATTATCGGAGCACTACCCCTTTATACAGTTAGTTTGAGCAGAATTTCACAGACTGCAACCGACCTAAAGCTTCTATTCTTCTGCTCGACCTAGCATTCCTTACTTTGTTGCATGAATGCATCTCGTTCAATTCTAGTTTTCCAATTGATCCATTATTGAAAAAATTCACCAAATTCATTATGCCAGCAAAGCGAAATATCGCAGAAAACCACATTTTCCCCTTCATTCTTACTATATTCCGATAAAATTTGAAAATCCTTCCACCCTTTTGATCAATCAGTGTATCAATTCCTGAATAAAGGTTGACTTGAAATGTAGGACACGGACTCTGGAAATTCGATATCTTCCTTCTAATTTGGAATAAAATGAAACAATCATCCTGGAAGTTCCAGGCCCACTAGTAGTGGGATTTCCCCTTGATTTTGTCCATTACGCCATGCAGATTTCCATGTTTTCCTTAAACTGAAAATAGGCAATTCCGCTTATGGATGTCATCCTTTTCCCAATCGTATAAATATTCAAAAAAATGTCGAGTTGAGTCATCCATCCTTTTACCCTTATACTAGGGGAGAAAACTGAAAGGGGAGAATCATTCATGAAAAAAGAAATATCAATAATTGGAGTCCCGATGGATCTTGGCCAGACAAGAAGAGGAGTCGATATGGGGCCAAGTGCCATTAGATATGCAGGGTTGAGCGAGAGACTTGAGAACATTGGCTATACTGTTCATGATGAAGGCGATATAAGAGTAGAGATACAAGAAAGAGCACAAAGTGACTCAGATACAAATTTAAAGAATCTGCAAGATGTAGCGGAAGGCAATGAAAAACTGAGCCAAAAAGTGGATGAAGTCATCCGATCGAATCGCTTTCCACTAGTATTAGGTGGCGATCACAGCATAGCCATTGGCACGTTAGCAGGTTTAGCCAAGCATTCCGAGAACTTAGGAGTCATTTGGTACGATGCCCATGGAGATTTAAACACGGCGGAAACCTCCCCATCGGGAAATATACACGGGATGTCGCTGGCAGTAAGTTTGGGACTTGGACACCCTGCCCTTACTAACATTGGCGGATATTCCCCGAAAGTCAAACCGGAAAATATCGTCATCATTGGGGCCCGTTCCTTGGACCAAGGGGAAAAAGAGTTGATTCGAGAGAAAGGAATTAAAGTTTTTACCATGCATGAGATTGATAGAATGGGCATGACAAGAGTGATGGAAGAATCGATAGCCTACCTGAAGGAACGCACGGATCTTGTACATTTATCCTTAGATCTTGATGGACTTGATCCGGATGATGCACCTGGCGTGGGGACACCGGTTATGGGAGGAATCAGCTACCGCGAGAGCCACCTTGCGATGGAAATGCTGGCTGAAGCTAATATCATCACATCAGCAGAGTTTGTCGAGATCAATCCAATTTTGGACGAGCATAATAAAACGGCTGAAGTGGCAGTTGCTCTAATGGGCTCACTTCTTGGCGAAAAATTATTATATGGAGCAGAGGATCATTTTGTCACAGCTGATATACTGGCCGATGTAAAATAAAGGCCATTAATGCAAGACAAGCTAGGAATATATTAAGCTTTCATTCATGGATTCTCCATTGAAAAAGCCCATGCTTCGTAAGAATGCTTGATGGATGAGCATAAAAGGAGCAAGTTTACCATCCCTGATTTCCTGACGCTTGGCTTCCTTTTCTTTATTGATCGGCACTATCGAAATTATTTCTGCACCGGCACTGTTCACATTGCCCGGTATGTAGAAGTGATTTCTTATCCGAGGGAATTCAACAGCAACTTAGATTCAAAATCAAGCTTTTACACATGTGCATGGAAAAACACATATTCCCTAATACCGTTCTAACATAAATGAAACCGTTTGCACCCATCAGGTAAAGGAGTTTTTCAATGAAAACAGCAGAAAATCAACCAAATGAATTAAAACGGAGCATGAAAGCAAGACATCTATTCATGATTTCAATAGGGGGATGTATTGGTACGGGCTTTTTCCTTGGATCTGGCTACACCATTCATGAAGCAGGAGCGCTTGGTGCGATCCTCTCTTACATAGTCGGCGGGTTAATCATGTATTTGACCATGCTGTGCCTAGGTGAACTATCCGTTGCGATGCCCGTAGCCGGTTCGTTTCAAACATACTCGACCAAATTCATCGGTCCTGGAACCGGCTTTGCCATAGGATGGCTATACTGGTTAGGGTGGGCCGTTACCGTTGCCTTGGAATTTTTGGCAGCAGGACAGCTTATGCAAAGGTGGTTTCCTGAATCACCCGTGTGGATGTGGTGTGCGATCTTCGCGTTGCTCATATTCATGCTCAACGCTCTATCGGCCAAAGCCTTCGGCGAATCGGAGTTTGTTTTTTCAAGCATAAAGGTATTGGCCATCATCCTGTTTATCGGTGTTGGCGGTGCCGCCATGTTTGGTCTTATTGATATGAAGGGTGGCCAAGAAGCGCCGTTTTTCTCGAATTTTTTCAATGAAGGCCTCTTCCCGAACGGCATTTCCGCCCTGCTTATCACGATGATTACCGTGAACTTTTCTTTCCAGGGCACAGAGTTGATCGGAATTGCTGCTGGAGAAAGTGAAAATCCGGAAAAGGTCATACCTAAATCCATTAAACAAACGGTTTGGAGAACCCTTTTCTTCTTTGTCCTTTCTGTTTCAGTACTCTCTGCGCTGATTCCAAGGGAAAAAGCAGGAATCGTTGAAAGTCCTTTCGTTGTTGTACTGGATAGTATAGGCGTTCCCTATGCGGCTGATATCATGAACTTCATCATCTTAATCGCACTATTGTCAGTCGCGAACTCCGGCCTTTATGCAGCGACACGAATGCTGTACTCGCTATCAAGGGAAGGCATGGCCAGTCCGAAGCTCGGTATGGTAAACAAGAGAGGGGTTCCTCTCAATGCTTTACTCATCACCCTAGCCATCGCTGGATTGTCTTTACTTTCAAGCGTCATCGCTGCAAAAACGGTATTTGTTTTCCTTCTTTCCCTTGCAGGCCTTGGGGCTCAAATTGGCTGGATAGCCATTGCCGCGTGCCTGCTCGCTTTTAGGAGGGCCTATGTCCGCCAAGGCGGCAAGGCAGAAGACCTCAAATTCAGAGTGCCGCTATACCCGATCATTCCAATACTTGCTTTAATAGCTAACTGCATCGTCATGATCAGTTTGGCATTTGTTCCCGAGCAGCGCATGGCCCTCTATTGCGGCGGAGCGTTCTTCATTGGTTGTTATGCGGTGTACCACTTTAAAGTGAAGAAATCCAAGGAAGCGGCTACTTCTCAACAGGAAGTGCAATTGGCCGAGGGTAAAAAAATGGTGATTTAACACCACTAAAGCGAATGAGAGAGGTCAACCATTGATTGATCACTACTTTCCCCATCCGCTTCCCATATCAAAAAGAAGAAGCAGCCTGCTGTTCCACACATAAGGCTGCTTCTTCTTTTTGAATATCCCGATTTGGCGGATGATAGCATGTATAGGATGGTGAATTTAAGCTTCATCTAAATTCACTTCCAAAAAATCATCCGAATCGATGATTTTTAGTTTGTGCAAATTCTTTCAACCTCGGCAGGATGGGCTCCAAAATTTCCTTGGCTATGTAATCCGTTTCCAATCCTATGAAGCGGCCGCTTTCCAATTCGACAGACCTTGCTTCTTCCGGGTCATTGCAAAATATGAACGAAATGATCCCATTCTCTTCCCTCATGTCGACATATTTAAATGTGATGTCATGCCTCGTAAGGCAGCTTTCAAACGCAATGCACAATTCATCTATGTTTGCTGGACTTATAGATGTGAACTTCATATTGATCATCCCCTCTGCTACAGGATAGCAAAATAAATCTTCAATTACAAAGCGAAATTAAAGACTTCTATAAAGCTTTCCCGAATGGAATAGATTATCTGACACAAGTGCGGCACCATTATTTTTTGTAGAAAAAAAAGGATGAAGGAAGCGCTTAGTTGATGATGGAGAATGGAAGTGAAGTCTCCTCCTTTCATGATTCTTACTTAATATTTCGGTTCATGAGCGTCAGGATCTTCAGGGCGATGACTCAGGAATGCATCTCCTCGGACGGAGTTCCTTATGAATATTCCATGGCATGTCTCATATCTATATACAAACACCTTGTTAGGAGTGGGCCAACATGAAGTCTTTTTATAAGGGAACGCTCATCTTGATTATTGCAGCGTTTTTCGGTGAATGTATCGAGTTTTTGGTGAACATGATCCTAGCCAGGGAATTACACGAGGAGGGCATGGGATTATATATGTCCCTATTGCCCATTTTCTTTTTGATATATGTGATCGCCAGCCTTGAATTACATATTTCCATATCAAAATTCGTTGCAGAAAATAAACGGAACATGCATTATAACCTTATCATCCATGCGCTTAAAATGGCTGCAGTCGTCGTCTTGATCATGTGTGTGGTCATGCCTTTCATCCTTTCTTTTTCATCCGTCATGGACCGTTATCACCCCTATATTAAATGGCTGCTCATCATCTTGATCCCTATCGTCGCCTTTTCTTCCATCGCGAGAGGGTATTTCATGGGTGTCCAACAAATGGGGAAAATCGCCTTTTCCAATTTTTTAAAAGACATCATTCAATTTGGTTTGCTTTTCTTCATTTTCAACTTATTCCATTTCAATCAAGAAAAGTCGCTGTTAATGGCCTTTTTCGTATTGATTGGCAGTGAGTTCATCGTTTTTCTTTACTTGGTGAATCTTCTGATTCTGCAAATGAGGATCATGGGACGCGGAACGAACACACGAACAAGTGGAAAGCATGCCCGGCAGACATTATTGGCGGTATCGCTGCCAACCATGGGGTTAAGGATTTTCCATGCGATAACGAATGCGATTCAGCCTTTTTTGATTCATACAGCACTTCTTTCGGCTGGATTCGGGGCCGTCGTGGCTACGGAGCATTTCGGTATGCTCACGGGAGTTGCGATGACCATTGGGTTTTTCCCGGCCTTTATCGCACATTCCCTGATGATCATGCTCATCCCGAATGTTTCGAACGCGTACAAGAATCAGGACAAGGAAAAGTTGAGGGTATTATTGCAAAAATCGATGTCTTTTACCGTATTGTATGGGGTACCTGCGGTGTGTTTCATTTATTTCTTTGCCGAACCATTGACCTCACTCTTTTTTTCTTCAACCTCTGCAACTTACTATTTGAAGTTATTATGTCCTTACTTTCTCTTTCATTTCTTTGTCATTCCCATGCAAGCCTATCTCATTGGCTTAGGGTTGGTGAAAGATGCTTTCATTCACACGGTCTGGTCACATATCGTCGCCTTTTTAATGATGTACATCCTTGGCTCCCAAGCTTCACTTAATATGGGAGGAATCATATTAGGGATGAATACAGGAGCTGTTTTGCTAACGTTCATGCATTACTTGACCATTTGCAAAAAAATCGGGATAAGCATCTTCTTAACGAAATCCAGATCGATGTCCATTAAGTGAGAAGGTTGATCAAGGCACTCCCTCATGATCATCCAGCTTGCCGTTTTGAAGGTTCAGGTTAAAAAAATGAGCCTTTCCCTGTACATATCACCTTGGTTGCTGTATATTTCAACATACTTGGGTAATAATCAAGTAAAATGGTTTAAGTAAACCATACATATAGTAATGGAGTGATTTCATGAGTAAAGCTAAGGCTAAGAGCGGTACGGGTAAAGGCACAGGGACAGGAACGGGCAAGAAGGGCTGGAATCGCTGGAAAACGGGCGCCAACAAGAAAAAAAGCGCAAAACCTTATGTAAGTAAAGGAGTCAAGCATTCCAACGACTCTAAATCTGCAGGCAACCCCAATGGTGAAAAAACGGATAAATAAAGACAACTTCATGACAGCTTGATGTTCCATATTCTCATACAGGAGGTTGGAAATCTGTATGAGACTTGGGTCCGATATTTCACTCGAGGAACCATCAAGGTAAACGTCCATTATCATACATACTTAAAAAAAAGACACTCCCCATGCGGTAGTGTCTTTCGTGTTTTTTTATGTTCCCATTACCTGATTTGACTTTTCGGTTTGATTGATTTGATTTTTTTCGGTGAAAGCTCTGTCCGAAATCCGTTTGTGGCTTTTTTGACGGAGTCCGTCACCGAATGAATCGCTTCCCCAACATCCTGAGCGGAATCCAATAGCGGTTCGACGGTTTTCATTTTCGCTTTCACATCGTCGGTGATGTCGTTTGCCGTTTGCAATAATTGTTTCGATTCACCCGATAAATCGTGGATGGCATTTCTCACTTCAACCAATGTTTTATTGGCTTCACCTATCGTCACCATGCCTTTTTGAAGAGTACCGATCAAAAAAACGACGAGCCATATGAACGCCAAAGCGATCGCGGCTACACTATATTGGATAATCATGATAAAAGCTCCCCCTCTAATTTTAAGTGTTGATGCAATTGGTTTGGATATTTGAGTGGATACCGGGGTGACTTGTGTTTTTAATTGACCAACTTATTTAATTTTGATTTGAACGCCCTCTGCTTCCGCTTGTGGCGGGGCTGTAGGAGTGCTTAAACGATCTTTGGAATCATTCAAACTGGCCTCCTTCATTGAATGTGTTACATTATGAATCATTTCGCCTACGTCTTGAGCAGTTTCCAACAGAGGGTCGACATTTTCCATCTTACCCTTTACATCTGCGGTTATTTGATTTGCAGAGTGGATCAATTGTTTGGACTCATGCGTCAATCCATGTACGGCATTTCTTACCTCTTCCAATGTCTTATTTGTTTCCTCCAGCGTCCCCATGCCCTTTCGCAACGTCTGGTTAACAGTATAAATTAAATAGACAACCGCACCGGAGACACTGGCCACACTTAATTTGATGAACATTTTCATCTATCCACTCCCTTCCATTCAATTTATGCTCCTCCCCCTTTTTTCATTCCCTAAAGTCCCTGCTTGTCCAGACCCTTTATTAGCATTTCCTGCCTCCATCAAGCGAATAAAGGGTGAAAGGTCGGATGAATGCCGAACATGCCCGTTCTCCTACCTACTTGCCGACTTGTTTAAAAAGCGATTTTGTGGATTGATGTGATAACATATATATTCTAGCGAGGTTTTTGTTGGAATAATAATAACGAATTATTAGCCCCTTTCCTTTAAAGGACTGCCCCCTGCCATAAGCAGGTTTTAAAAAAATGATTGTGAAATCCTTTCTTTCAGGCACACTATTACTAAAATGGGAGGTTACTATGGCCACGCGAAATGTACCAGCTAAAGATGTTGAGAAAAAGAAAGATGCCGCTTCACCAGTTGTGGAACATGAAATAGCCCAACTCAATCGATTATTGGGAGCGGTCATGAAATATTTATCAGATGACGAGCAAGAAGAAATCGATATTGAATATCTTCTTGAAAACACAGAGGGTTTGCGGGATTGGTGGAACGAATATAGGGAGCTTGATCGGAAAAGGGTGGAGGAGGAAATAAGAAATTCCCTGACGGTTTTATCCTTGGATGAACTTGAAACCATCCGTGAACAAATCCGAAATAAGGATAAATGAAGCCCCCCTGTCTCGGCCTTACAATACAGGGAGGCCTTATCCTATTAGTTAACAACTGACCCTTCAAATGTGCTCTTTTTCAATTGAGGGCCTTAGATCCAGTCGAGTGGCCATGAAGTCGACTAATGCCTGCAGCGGATTTATAATGGCATCTCCTGTCAGACGTTCATAGCTCATCGCTGCCTTGACCATTGATAACTGAGCCACCGAGATCTGTCTTTTTTCTTCATTCAATTGCAATAAGCGATTTACGATCTCCTGGTTATATGTCTCGCTCAAACCCTGCATGATCAAATCAAAGGCACTTTCGATGATGATGATTTCAACATCGACGCCCCCATAATTTCTTGAATGGGCGTTTAAACGTTTCATGGTTCCTTCGACCGTAGCAGGGTTCGTGAATAGCATCACTTGCGGCTGCTGCACTTGGCAAACCAGCTCAAAAAATGGTTCATCGATTTTAATGATGGGGATAGACAGCGATAGCTGTTCTTCGTTTAAAAAAGCAATATAGTTCGTGCAGGTTATCAGGATGGCATCCACATTACATTCGGCCATCCATTCCATCTGTTCTTTCACCTTTTTTGAAGCATCCGAAAAAGTAAACGTTTCATCTGATGCCACCCGATGCATCAATCCTGAATCTACGAAATGAAGCCATTCCATATCGAATTTCGAAAACGCTTTTTCTATGTATTCTATATTTGAATGGTGTGCATGCAAACAGGCGATCTTTTTTCTCATGAACATCCCTACCCCGATTCGTTTTCTGATAATTCTAACACATGAGCCGTCATATCGGTGAAAGGATTTTACTGAATTCATAAGACTCGCTCTGGCATGAATGTGGGTCTCAAGCATATATATATCATCGCAATGACAAAACGGAATGCTATACAACCCTTAAAGCAGCTTGGCAATTAATAAAAACTGGAGCGTGTTCATTATTCTCTATATAATCGCGATTCTTTTCCCTCCATTGGCCGTATTGATGGCGGGTAAACCCATTTCTGCTCTGATCAATTTGATTCTCACGCTTTTTTTCTACATTCCCGGATTGATCCATGCCTTTTTTGTGGTGCATGATAAGAAGGCGGATAATCGATTGAAGCGGCAAGCAGCCCTATTAGCCAAAGCGAAACGAAATGATTAGGCACTGCCCATTACATCCTTCAACGCAAAATGACGTACACTTTTGGCGTACGTCATTTTGCGTTGTCCCCCTCCGGACGACCTGAGGAAGAGGATCAATGCAACCGATGTGTCTTCCTATGGCCTCTATGATAACAAGCATCACATATATGAAAACGTGAGTCATCCGGTAGCTTTTTTCCACAGCGTTTGCATTTTCTCTGGTAATTCAACATTTCATCCTTTAATTGATCATGAACGCCCTCGCTGATTTCTTCACGGATACGCTCCCAATATACGGCTTCAGTCTTCTTACCTACCCGATATAAAAATAAGAGATGAAGGCCAATCGCCTTATAAGAAAGCTCCAACTCCTCCAAATTTCTAGTCTTGATGATCGGTTCAGGAAGATCATGGCTCTCGGCTATCGCCTCGACAGTCTCCAGCCACTGCCTGATGAGACTCGGTTCCTTGGCAGAAAAAGGGATATGCAGGAAGCCATACAAATCCATCAAAGAAAAACGAACTTCGATATGGGTATCCTTTATCAGCTCGTACAGGTCCCTTTCTTCCGATAGTGAAGCCTTTTTCGTGCCCTTAGGGGGCTCGAACCGCTCCCACATTTCAAAAAAAGTGCCCATGTTCCGGTAATACTTTTGAAAACGCTCGAATACGGCAGAGGTTGGGGCAATCGTAAAGGTTTGAACTGGTTCATCCGCTTGTTCAAGCAATCTATTCATGATTTTGATTTCTGCCGTAA
Source organism: Bacillus sp. mrc49 (assembly GCF_002803435.1). NCBI lineage: Bacteria > Bacillati > Bacillota > Bacilli > Caryophanales > Bacillaceae > Bacillus > Bacillus sp. mrc49. The sequence goes on from NZ_PHNG01000709.1 coordinate 19,441, forward strand.
AGGCGACCTTGCCCGTATCATAAATGCCCTTTCTTCCCGCTCTGCCTGCAATTTGTTTGATTTCCTGTGACGTCAGTCTCCTTCTTCGGGTCCCGTCGAACTTTTCATTCTCAAGGAAGACAATGCGCCGGATAGGCAAATTCAAACCCATCCCAATTGCATCTGTAGCAACTACAACCGATGTTTCACCGCGATTGAAAAGCTCTATTTGCCGTTTCCTGCTCTCAGGTGGCATACTGCCATAGATCATGCTGACATTATGTCCACTCTCTTTCAAACGCGATGCCGTCTCCAATACCTGCCTTCGCGAAAAACAAATGAGGGCATCCCCTTTTTTCGTATATTTCAATTCGAATTCACGCTGTTCCACCTCAAGCGGTATCTCCCGTCTGTATTCAAGGAGCTCCAACTCCGCTTCATCCAGAAGATTCAACAGCATCTTTTTAATATTATTGCTTCCGATAATGTGCACTTCTTTCGCATTTGCTTGCGTTATTGCCCGAAACCAGGCAAAGCCTCGATCTTTATCGGCAATCATTTGCGCTTCATCTATCACGATCACTTCGTGGTAATCCTTTTCATGGAACATTTCAACGGTACTGGAGGTGTGCTTTGCGCCCATGACAGCCTTTTCTTCCTCACCGGTTTTTAATGAGCAAGGTACACCATCCGCATTCAATTTATCAAAAACTTCTAGCGCCAACAGCCTTAGGGGAGCCAGATATAAACCGCTTTCTGCTTCTTTCATTTTTTGCAATGCCTGATGTGTCTTGCCGGTGTTGGTCTCTCCGATGTGCAAGATATAGCTGACCTTTTTTCCTAATGATGGAGTATAGGCCTTGCCAATGATGTCATTGATCATCCTTTGTTCTTCTGCCTGTTTTTTGGCTTGTTCGGCAATTGCTTCAGCTTTTCTTCTTTCTCTATTCGCCTCGTCTTTTTCGAAGATTTCCTCATGAACTGTTTCTTCAAAAGGAATTCCCTCGAGGTTCAATAAATCTGAAACATATTCTTCTTGAAGTTCATCGAAACAGGCCTGGGACAAATCAGCCAATTCATCTCTCAAGATATCTTGCAGGGCGTGAACGGTCAGCCTTTCCCCATAAGACTCCAAAAAATCATGATGCAAGTGAACAGGCAAATGATTCATGTATTTTTCAGGGGCGACTTTCAGTATCAAATCCGAAACTAATCTCTCATATCGATAAAAGTAATTTTCATATTCAAAACGGTTCTTTCCCCAATCGAACAAGGAGTGGATATCTCCTGTCAGTTCTTCAAAGAAGTCCGTGACCATCAAATATTCATTTGCTTGGAACCCGCCTTCTTCTACCAATTTTTCTTCCAGCAGGTATGGATCGACATATTGGAATTTAGGCTTATTTTTAAGATCCTTTGCCAAAACCCCAGCAATATATGACCTGACATGCAAATATAAAACAAGTGAGCTTTCTTCAAAATATGAGTTAGCCTCATCTTGCAGTCGGATGCGTATCTTCCACCGTTGCTTTGCGAGACGTTGTTCTTCCTGCCTCTTGAAAAAATCCCCCCGCGCTTCTCTATATCTCTTTTCCCAATCAGCCTGCTTTTCCGCGAAGGTTTCGCTCATCCACGATAATGCGTCAAATGGTCGGTACGCTTTTAATTCATTACGGAACATACTGTTGATCAGCTTATGATCCGAGCCTTCGGTAATGAAGCCCCTTTCGTTTAGAAACACCTTTTTTTCCCTTCTCGGCACATCATTCGATGCTTTATTCAACCAAACATTAAGCCAGATTTGCTCAATGAAGGATAATCTGTCTGATACATATGTTACAAACGAAGGCAATGTCTCTTTGCTCTCCAAATAAAAATTCATATCCTGAATGATTTTTTCCTTCGTATTTTCTATAGCTATAGGATATATACTTTCTAATTTACCCATAATGATCCCCTTTTGAATGTTCCTGTATGTACGGTACGATTACCTTTTATCCTCTCCAAAACATTTTTTTACATAAGGGCCATCTAGCCTTTTACCGCCATCATTCAGTCCTCTCCCAAGATTCAGTAACCTCAAGGGGGCATAACCGATGATATGCGGCAGCCCAATTGAATGCTTCTTAGCGGTCGATGGCACTCTTGTCAATTCATTTACAGTATAATTCGTTTAATGTGCCAATTGTGCATTTACACATTTAACGAAATCGATAAATCGCCGAAAAATAACATAGGGGCCTTCCAATATACCCAATCAGAACGAACCCGGGCTCTTATTCGAGTTTAGTGGAAATTCGGACAACTGTCACGTTTCCGCTTTTGTATCTTTGCCGTTCAATAGCAAAAATTTTTGGAAAGCTAATTAGATTATCCATATAAAGGAGTCTGGAAATGATACAGCAGGATATCAATTACTATAAAAATTTCGACTGCATCGCGGAAGAATTGTTGGCACTTTTGTCAAAGACGATCAAGGTCAACACATTCTACCTGTCAATATTACACCCTACGGAAAGTTTCGCGATCAAATCCTTCAATAGACAGGCAAGCTTAATTTGTGATGGTGACGTTCTTCCTTATAATATGGTATTTTGCAAATTGGTCGCCGAAAATGGCTCCGAGCCTCTTGTCATTCCTAATTTAGCCGAACACGCTTTGACTCGTGACCATCCTATAACGAAGTACATTGGCAATGGTTGTTTCATGGGCGCCCCGCTTTTATATGACGGCAAGGTGCTTGGGACTTTATGTGCCTTTGATATTGAACCTTACGATTTTAAAGAATATGATTCTATCCTGATTAAGTCCCTCGCCTCTTTAGCATGTCAAACCCTCATACTTGAAGATGGGATTATCAGGGATGAATTGTCAGGTCTTTATAATAGGAACTTTCTATATCATTATTTCGATTATAATAAAGATAAACGGAATGCTGAAATGGCGATTCTTTACATCGATCTTAATCATTTTAAAATTTTCAATGACTCCTTTGGCCATGATGTTGGGGATTTGGTCATTAAACTGACGGCTGAATGCCTTCTGCAAAACGTACAGGAGGACAGTCACATCTGCCGTATTGGTGGTGATGAATTCATTGTATTACTTCAGCCATCGCAAGGTGAGGATTTAATCAACAGAACGCAAAGCAGTGCCGAGTTTTTATCGAATCGTATATCGACGATGCCCATCCTCATCAATGGAAATGATTATTTTATTACCGCAAGTATAGGGATGAGCTTTTATCCTCATGATGGGATGAATATGGAGACACTGATAAAAAAGGCCGATCGTAGCATGTATAAGGAAAAAAAGTCGCGTCAATAGGCTGACGATCATTTCCGGCCGGGAAAATAAAAAACCAGTTCTCCTTGGAGACTGGCTTTCAGTTACCTTAAAAAAATCCATCGTTTCGCTTTCAATCTTTGTAAAAGCTTCAGCAATTCAGCATTATCTTTATGTATCCGTTGCTCGGATGGTGAAGCGGAGGGGGCCGGGATGTTCACTCTCTCGGGTTTTTTATTCATATTCTGAAAGACCCTTCCTATTCTTTAGTTTTGAATAGTATATGCGGGTTTTTCACAAATATCATAAGGCATTAGGAAAAACCCCCCGCCCTAATTCCTATAAAACACTTTTTAAGCGGCTGAAGCGTGCCGACTTTTCTTTATCTTTCAGGATAACGCGTTCGTTCTGTTTCATCACTTTTTTCGTATGCGGGCTTAACCCAACATCGGGTATCTTAACCTGTGGTTTGATTACAGCAACCGAAACTTCACTGCCGACTTTATCATAAATGCTCATCTAACCTTCACCACCTGGATTTTGTTTTATGACCATATCGAACATCATGATCAGTAATGCTATCAACAAACAATCGACTTCTGAAATGAAGCTTTCCGATTTAACGTCAAGGATATATGGTTCCATCAAAATGCTTACTGGCTGGAGTGCCATTTTTTCTTCATCATTATAATACGTATCTTCTCTTTCCAATGTAGCACGAATGGTGCTGCCATTCAAGTTAGGATGCCCAGTCATCACCATTTGCTTGTCCTGTTCCGTCTTGAAAGGAAGAATGTTCACGCTCATCGCTTCCTTTGCAGCGTAAGCTTGAAGGAGAATGCTCAAATAAGCCAGATACTCCTTATTCGTTTGATAGTATTCAGGTATTCCTTCTTTCTTTAACAAGTGAAACATATTTTTGACCTTTTCCCTATTGTCCGTTAAAAGCTTGTCGCTTTCCGCAACAGCTTTAGTTGCGTAGGACAATTCATTGTCGCCAATTTTCGATATATACATGCTCAAGAACACAAACATATCAATCAGAATGAATACAACTGCCATGATCAAAAAGTTTTTCCACTCGTTGAATATACTCATCGGATAGAAATTCCAATAAATCAGCGCTCCCAGTATAAAAATGATATACCAGGTTTTTCGGATCGCTTCGATTTTTTTACTTACCTTGTCTTTATATTTCCAAGACAAGATAACATAGGCCAATAAAGCAAAAAACACCACCCAGACAAAGACTCTGAAAAAAATTAACAACCGTTATCCCCCTGCCCCTCATACGCCGTTTATATATCTTCTCTCTCTATATTATTCATTTCATCTACCTCTTTTCCCTGCCTGGAGTTTATGAAACTTATGCCATTCCCCTAAAGTTTCACTTTATAAAGAGCGATTTCTCAAGGGTGGATATTTACGGGACATCTTAGTAAATAACCTTAGTTATTCTGTGATATGATAAGTAACAAAAATATTTGATTATATGGAGGAACATCATCATGCTGAAAATTGTAAAAATCATCGTTTCTGCTTTTATTTTATTGTTCCTTTTCCTTAAGCTTTATCCTCCACTAGGGAAAAAGACGACGAAAGCAAAAGTGAGAATGTTCAATGAGAAAGATAATTTTGCCAATGGGAAATTCCAGAATCAGGTCCCCACAAGTCAAGCGATGAGTTTAAAGCATACTGGCTCCATATTACGGGATTACATAAGAGGCAATCCGAAAAAAAGGCCAGACACCCCTATCACGATTGGAACAAAAGGGACGGCCGCTGAAGATTCCAATAAGATTACCTGGTTTGGCCATTCCGCCTTCATGTTGGAATTGGATGGTAAAACGATCCTGGTGGACCCTATGTTCGGCAAGGCCCCCACTCCCTTTCCTTGGTTCGGCAACAAGCGGTTTAGCGGCGAGCTGCCCGTTGACCTGGATTCGCTGCCATCTATCGATGCCGTTTTACTATCGCATGACCACTATGACCATTTGGATTATCACTCAATAAAGAAATTGAAAGACAAGGTTGGGCAGTTCATCGTTCCCCTAGGTGTCGGGGGACATCTGGAGCGCTGGGGCGTTAACGAAGAATTGATATCAGAACATAATTGGTGGGATGAGGTTTCATTCAAGGGTTTACATTTAGTCTGTACTCCTGCCAGGCATTTTTCCGGACGGAGTTTAACGGATGGCAATACCACGCTTTGGTGTTCCTGGGTGATCAGTGGTGAGCGGCAAAACATATTTTTCAGCGGCGATAGTGGCTATGGGACCCACTTTAAAGAAATCGGCGAGAAATACGGGCCATTTGATTTAACCTTGATGGAATGCGGCCAATATGATGAACGCTGGTCCACGATTCATATGATGCCTGAAGAAACGGTTCAAGCACATATCGATGTACAAGGAAAAAGGATGATCCCGATTCATTGGGCTGGATTCACCCTCTCCTTTCATGATTGGACAGATCCGATCGTACGGGTAACCAAAGCCGCCAATGAACTTGACGTTCAGATCTGTACCCCGCAACTGGGAGAACCAGTACAGATCGGGGCAAAAGAATTCCCGCAAACAGAATGGTGGAAGTAAAAATGGTCCATCCCAATTGGGGTGGACCATTTCTTTCATTTCACACTTCGTTCCTGCTTATATCCGAAATTCAATTTTAAGGAAGGTTCTATCTTCCCTCCAAAGTAATTCGTGCCAACCACACCTAAAATGATCAGTATCGACCCCGTAATATCATAAATGGTGATCTTTTCATGCAAGATGATCGCTCCTGCAGCAATCGTGACAACTGTGGAGAGGTTGGCGAACACGCTCATTTGCGACGCTTTGATTTTTGTTAAAATCGCATTCGACAATAACGAGGTAACCAGGGAAGCCAATATTCCCAAATACAAAATGGAGCTGATGAATTCCATGCTTGACCATGGTGAGAGGAATTCATCCATCGAACCTTGCTTCAGATGGGAAAATAGCGCGGCAGCATTGAAAATGATGAAACCCGTTCCCATCATGAAAAAGGACATTTCACCTGGTGTATAGTCCTTGGCGAGTGAACGTGTCATCGTTGTATAACAAGCGGTGGCAATGCAGGATAGCAGTATCAATATCATTCCAAGCATATCGGAAAAATTGATGGTACTCCCTTTCACCACAAAAATAAAAATGACTCCCATTACTGATAAAACAATTGAAAGCTTTTGATATAAAGAGGTTTTCTCCTTCAAAAAATATCCAGCGATCATCATGGTTAGAATCGGGGTAAAGGCAGATAAAATTCCAGCATCCGTCGATTGTGAATACTTTAACCCAAAAGTTTGAAACGCAAAGAAAAGAGTCGGGAATAATAATGAAAGAGGAATCAGGTACTTTATCGACTCCCACGTATAATTCACCTTAATGACTTTCAAGGCGACAAGCAATAAAATGATGACGAATGAGACGGTGAATCGGAATGCCAATGTATCCAGCGGATTCGATTCAGCAATGGCCATCTTCGTGAATAAAAAAGATAAGCCGACTATACTTGCATGTATTATCGCCAGCATGTATGCAAATGTTCGGGATTTCATGGTTTCAACTCCTCAACTAGATTACGATAGTTCCGTTTTAGGTATAGTACCCCTTGCATCTCCATCGCAACCCAAATGAAGCGTATTTTTGGGATGTGTCCCTTTAAACTGTAAACACTCCACTCTCGATTTCACACTCTCCTTCCATTACATATAAGCCCATGGGCCACCTGGAGAGTTTTTTGCTCGCTATCCGTCATCAGCATCTATTTGGAGGTTCCAATAATCTTGGCAAGGATAGATTTCATGCTGTACATTGTTGCCCAACGGTGATTCTCATTTTTTTTATAAGAGCCTGTTAAATATGGTAAAATTTCAACGAGAAAGCGAGGGATACATAGATGTTAGTAACGATCGGAATATTCCTATTGGCCGGCCTTGCTGAAATTGGCGGAGGGTATCTTATTTGGCAATGGTTAAGAGAGGGCAAATCCATTTATCTAGGTTTGTTTGGAGGCTTCGGGCTGGTGTTATACGGCATCATTGCCACTTTCCAAACGTTTCCTACCTTTGGGCGTGTATACGCCGCTTATGGCGGGGTTTTCATTGTCTTATCGATATTATGGGGATGGGGCATCGATAGGAAAACGCCAGATGCATTCGATTGGATTGGGGCTGCCATCTGTTTAGTCGGTGTTTCAGTCATCCTCTGGGCTCCCAGGCACTGAAAAATGACGGACGAAAAAAAGAACAAGCACACTATACGAGCCAGCTTATTGTCCATACCTTCCTATCCTGCCAACAAAAAAATCCCTCTTTGAGGGATTTTGACTTTATGCATTAAGCTTCCATTGCTTCCTTACGCTTTCTTTCCCTTGATTCAGTATATAAATCATAAGCAAGATAAAGAATGATGGCTCCGCCTAACAATTTAATGTACAACGGTATTTCCGCTACAAAGAAATAAACCATTGAGAATAATGTCCCGATCATGCATAGCCAAAATATTAAATGTTTTAAAATTTTCAACGTGGTGACTCCTCTCAAAAGATGAGATTAATTACTGCTTCCCTCCCTTTTCAAGGAGGAATTAATTATCCGTACACTCATTCTAACATTTTTTCTTAAGATATTGGAGCAATACGTATTACGAAATTATGAACAATGAAGCCCCTAAAAATGGTTCATCAGTTTTTCGCATCAAATGGTATAGCAATTGTAATTCATTATCTCCGATCATCTTGAACAAAACAAAAAACCAGTTCCCATAAGGAACTGGTTTCCATTTAATGTTAGGAAGCCGCCATTGCCGTATTCAAGTAAGAAAGTTTTAAACCACCACTCCTCAAAGTGGGTGTTTGCAGAAACAATCCTGTTGTCCAGGTCAGTGACGAGGCATAACATTCCTGTTTCGATGTAAAACTCCCTATTACAGCTTAAAGGTTAAAACTTAATTATCATTACGAACAACGCAGCTTGTATAGTTATAATACATAATTTCCTTAATACTTGCAAGTTATTTCATTCCTTAGCAAGGAAATTATCACTAACTATTGAAGGACCGGTCACAAAGGATTAATCGCTAGCCTAATCTGTAGGCTTGAATCTTTACAATAAATAGTAAATAGCCTTTGCAAATACATATCAGGGGTCTATAATATTAACTAACAGATTCGATTGGAGTGATTTTCATGCTTTCAAACATTGGTTTTCCCGGTTTAATAGTGATTCTACTGCTAGCTTTGGTCGTTTTTGGACCGAATAAGCTCCCGCAAATCGGACGAGCAGTCGGCACCTCCCTCAGGGAGTTCAAGAATGCAACAAAGGGGATTACGGAAGAAATTCAAGAGGAATTCAAAGAAGATGTCGAAACGGCTAGGAAAGAATCGGCCAAATGAAAAAGACGCCTGCACGCAGCAGGCGTCTTTGATGCGTTTGAGGCGTAGAACCGTCAGGCCACATCCCGACGTTTAGCTAAAAGCTTGTTCTGCGGCTTACACAAATTAGCTCATCGCTTTATTAATATAACATTAACCGCTGCTGTTTTCAAGTATTTCTTTTTCTGCCAACCTTTTTTTGAGATGTTTTCTGCGGATATTCTAGCGAGTTGATTATTGAAATACACAACTCCTTACAGGTTCATGGTCATTTCCGTCAATTGATCTGAGGAAACGGCAACTTGATTGAACGCTTCATTAATTTCATCGAATATCGCACTCAGTTCTGTCATCTCCTTGGTTGTTTTAATATTTTGCTCTTTTACCGAAAGCATGGCCTTGGCGATGTCGGTAAAAAACAAGCCCGTTTCCTCCCCTTGCTTCGTACCTTTCGTGATTTCCCCGCTAACCAAGGAAATCGATGCATTCATTATATCTGTAAAATGAGCTATGCCGCTAACCAGCTTCACGACCTCCGAGACGGAATCCTTGGTATTTTCCGACAGCTTCCTTACCTCACCCGCTACAACCGCAAATCCTTTACCATTTTCACCTGCCCTTGCCGCTTCAATCGCTGCGTTCAGCGCTAACAAATTCGTTTGTTCCGCAATGGTTGTAATGATCGTGACGATCCGTTCGATTTCCTTGGAAGTTTTCGATAGCTGCTCCATATCCTTGGCAATGATCTGCATCTGCTCCTGCGTTCTCATCAATCTTTTCTCTAATCCTTGTAACAGCGCCACTCCTTCATTCGATTTCCCCTCTGCCTGAATCGCGATCTCTGATCCCTTCTCGGTGAAACCATGAATTTCAGAGACCTTATTTGCCATCAATTGAGTCGCCGAGCTAGTCTCTTCACTGATCGCTGCCAACTCTTCTGCATTATGGTTCACCTGCCGCTTTATCGTTTCTTTTGCTTCCAGGTTTTCTTGACGAATTTTCTCATTTTCAAGTTCATATGCCTCTAAAACGATTTGCTGCTCTAAATTGAAGATTTTTGTGACAGCCAAGATGTTATTCTGATATTGGTCCATATCCTTTAAGTTGGAAAGCACATGAATGATTACTGATTGCAGTAAGTCTTGGAATGCGCTCATATACCATTTTGGCTGCAGTCCGATGCGGACATGCACGTGTGCGATCACATAGCGCTGTTTGATATACGCATCATTGATCGTGCCGCTGAACATTTCAAACATATGTCGATGCAGGGTCTTTTTCAGCCTTTCAACGGAACTATTATCAGAAATGATTTTCATTAATGAAGGTTCATTTTCCAGATTTCTATAGAAATTATCGACAATTTCGGTCAAATGACCTTTTACTTCCTCCTGCATGGAACGAATGATACATAAGTCTGCAATCGTTAGATGAATCATGTCCACTTGCGTCAATACACCCGGATATTCGGTAATATTAATACCGACCTGTTCCTTGAATTGCGAGTAATCTATGGTCTCTAATTTCCGCCTGCTTCTCCATCTACTTTTCATCACTAAATTGCCTCCCATTTTCTCTACCACTATTTATTATTTCGACATAGTGCCCAATTTTTTTAATAAATTTGATAAAATCGCCAACAAATAAGTACTTTTCACCCATAACCAATGAGCTCCATAACAAAAAACCACTATGTGAATGTTTGAGGGGCACATACAAACTCGGAGACTAACTGTATCATGTCCGTTGCTTTCCACTCACTATGCGTAAAAATAAAGAACGCATCCTCTAGTGTCGACAGTATCGGAAGATTTGACCTTTATCCGTTCCATTCCACTCTGCATACACCCATACTTAGCGTTCCGATTGCTCACTGTATTAAAATGTTCGTACTCTGACTTGTTTCATTCCACTTTCAATGTCTTGATAAATAGTAGTGGCCCGAATCATTCAAGAATTTGCAGGATGTTGACGCAATCACCGTACATCTCTATACTTATTAAGTCATAAGAAAAGAACGGGAAGTATATATACTAATTGGAAAAGGTGACAAGCATGGATTTTACGATTACCTATCTGTCTTTTTATTTAATTCAAGTCGAAGGAAAGGGCGATCAGGCCGATAAGCGTTTTAAACATTTTCAAACGCTTGATACGGCTGAATACGAAGAAAGTCCGCTTAAGGATTTCTTGGATGGGGAATTGATGAAGATTTCCAAGCGAAAAGTGGACCGTCATCCAAAAACGGAACAAGTACCGACAAAAATTGGTACCTTCATTGTCGAGGAAGGACATGCACTTGATTCGAACCCTAATTACAATGCATTTAGCCGTGTACGCTATGCCAAAACTAAAGAAGAATTCCAGGCGGAAAATGAACAATTCACACGTTCATATATCGATACGAGTGCCGTCCGAGGCGGTGTTTTCCTCATCGCTTCCGCCAAATTAACAAAGTATTTCGATGAACCATTCGTTTTCTTGCTTAAATGTGATTTCGAACCAAAGGTCGCTTCGATTTCGGACGAACGCACCTTGATCAGGCACGTCGAAATGGCCATCACCACAAAAAATATGAAATCGATTCAATACCCCTACATGCCCGAAGAAGGAATGGTTGAAGAAGCAGAACTGAAAATCCACCAGGCCTCACATGCCCGCTACTTCGAGGACTTCCTGAAGTTCGTCGAATATGGCGAATCGATGCCGGAAATCATGAAAAACCAGGTCATCCATATGGTCCATGAACATGTATCCGCCCAATTCGAAGAAAACAGTGACGAACTGCACAAATTTGAACAAGACCTGGAAATCTGGGAAACAAGTGATAAGCGGGAAATCCAGGAACGTCTTGAAACCCATCAGGTCGTCGAAGCCACAGCCCAGATTGTCGAGCATACACCTGAAGCCGAACTGCGCATGAAGCTTGGCAGTACTTCCATCAAAGGACTGTTAGCCGATTTCGGCGAGAGCATCCATTTAGGAAAGATTAACGGCAAGTATGTATTGATGATAGAATCCGATACGATAGAGTTCGATAAAGGCGTGTCGCCGATTGAATTTCACAGGCCGGATGATTTGATGGAGATTGTGGAGAAGATTAGTAGGAAGGTTTGAGGGAATTGGGGATTTTCGAGGAAGTTGTAAACGTTAAATGACCACTACGTGAATATTATAAATATTAATTCTCAAGAAAAAATCAGTTAATAGCTTTCCATTATTCATCCAACCACTTCGCTATCAAAAAAGCGTAGTGGTTTTTATTTTACTTTCTCCTTTTTTGTTATAAGAAAACACCTATATAAAGAAAAACAAAAAGCCAAGGAAATTATCCTCGACTCTTTTATGGAACTTAGTGTTTTACAACTTTAGTCGTGGCCTTGGAACTGGTATTCCCGGCCTTATCTTTTGCAGTTACAGTAAGCGTGGTCCCTTTTTTCTGTGCTTTGATCTTGACTGAGTAGTTACCTTTAGAGTTTGCTTTTGCTGAACCGAGGTTTTTACTTCCTGCCTTCACAGTTACAGTTGAACTTGCTTCCGCTTTCCCGGTAACGACTTTATCATTGTCATCTACTTTCTTTATTGTTGGCTTGCTAGGTGCGACCACATCAGCAACAGTTACCGATGCACTTGAACTTACATTCCCTGCGCTATCTTTAGCTGAAATGGACAATTTCGTGCCTGCTTTTTGAACGGCGATCTTTATAGAGTATGTCCCTTTGGATGTTGCTTTTGCAGAACCTAACACCTTACTTCCATTTTTAACAGTAACAGTAGTACTGGCCTCTGCTTTTCCGGTCACTACTTTGTCATTGTTGTCAACTTTATTTACAGTTGGCTTCGATGGTTCAACATCGTCCACAAATCCTGTTGCAATAGCATATATGTCATCTTCTGTATTATCGTCAAGATCGTAATCATTATCCTGGTCGTAAACGCCTATGTAGTATGTGCCTTTTTTGACGTCATACGCTCTTAATTCAACGTCTTCTTCGTATTTGTTTCCTAAGTATTCCAAGTTGCTATTATCAACATAATCTTTTTGTACCGCTGCAAACCCTAGGTCAATGGCATATGAGGATGCTGATCCTGCTACTAACAAAACTCCATCGCTAGGAACGACCACTTTGGAAAAGTCTACATCATATAAAGGAAGCAATTGACCGATTGTTGTTCTTTCAAATGACGAATTGTCTGCTGAGCCAAAGTCGTCATTGTACTCGGTTTCATAAATATAGTCTTCATCGCTGGAAGATCTGCTCATTTTCCTAAAGCCTTCAACGGATTTCGCTTGTGAACCTTTTACTTCTCTTTCCAGTTGATTAAACGTCTTAGATTCAATGAATCTTTTTTCAAGTGGTTTTTCATTTTGACTTTCTAGAGCTTTTCTTACCAATTCGTTCTCGTTTCCTTCTGCCTTAACAACACCTACAGACAATGACGAAGCAAATAGACCTACCGCAACCAATGACAAAATACCTTTATTGCGCACAATAGCCCCTCCTGGATTCGTTATAAAGAACCACTCACTTCACTTATACTAATACAAAAGCACCTTAATTACCATAAGTTTCTATATGGATATTTTTACGTGCTATTTCACACCCCGCTATAAAACCCGGCTACCTTCACAGGTAGCTGGGTTTCCTATTAGGTCTATTGAGATCCGGTTAGTAAAAAATCACTCTTTAGTTAGAAGAAAACTTATAATTCCTTTTTCATAAATACGCTATTTGGGTCCTCGATGTAATCGGAAAACGGCTTACAATATTGAAATCCGATACTTGCATAAAGTCTTTTTGCTGGTTCGAAAGCATCCATCGATCCCGTTTCCAAACTTAAGCGCCGATAGCCACGTTGCTTGGCTACTTCAATTATGTATTCAAGTAGCTGTTTTGCCACACCCTTTCTTAGATGTGATGAAGATGTTCGCATTGATTTTATCTCTCCATGTTGACCATCAATTTCTTTAAGTGCCCCGCATCCAACTAATTGATCTCCCTCCCATACACTCCAGAATGTAATCTCTGGTTTTCTCAATGCCTCAAGATTTAGGGCATGTATACTTTCTGGAGGGGAATGCAGGGTCATACCATGGAGGTGCTCGCTCACCAGTGCAATCACTTCAGATCCAGTCAAATCATCTATTTTAATTTCCATAAAAATCTCCTCCCTATTCTTTACGATGAAAATGGTGCCCTGGCTCATTACTTTAACGTATTATCGGTTGCTTATTGATGAGAAGCACGTGAACCTTACCCTTTCTTATCCGCGTAATTATTGAGGATAAGAAAGGGTACTTGGATGGAGTGGACAAACCGATATGTAATTTGGACCTATTAGAAAAAAGACCTCAACATAATTGTCGAGACCCTGATTCTATGAGCGTTTTTGATAGGCTATTTAGTTGGATGTATGCTATCTGCAATGACCACTCCGTGATTAAATTTAGCAGCTTGCTTTTGCTCCCTCTCCTGAATCGAGTTCATAGGTAAATGAGGGAATAATAATTCGGCTACACGATAGGCTTCCTCCAGATGTGGATACCCAGATAAAATGAAGGTGTCGATGCCAACGGCTTGGTATTCTTTCAGGCGTTCGGCCACCGTTATCGGGTCACCGACTAATGCCGTCCCAGCACCAGCACGTACTAGACCGACACCCGCCCATAAGTTAGGGCTGATTTCCAAATTGTCTTTACTTCCACTAGAAAGTGCTAGCATACGACGTTGCCCCTCTGAAACATGTTTACTCAATTCCCTTTGTGCGGATTCAATTGTCTCGTCATCCACATATTTAATTAATTCATTGGCTGCTTGCCAAGCTTCTTCTTCCGTTTCACGAACAATGACATGTAAACGAATGCCGAAGGTTAGGGTACGTCCTTCTTTTTCAGCCAGTGCTTTTACTCTATTGATTTTTTCTTTTACTGCATCAACGGGTTCCCCCCATGTTAAATACACATCACAGTGTTTAGCGGCTACAGAAAGAGCTTTCTCTGAGGATCCGCCAAAATAGATAGGAGGGTGAGGTGTTTGAACCGGTGGAAAAATAAGACGCCCGCCGTCAATATGTAAGTGTTTTCCTTCATATTCAACTTCTTCCTCTGCCAATAGGGAGCGCCATACGTCTAAAAATTCATTTGTCAGTTCATACCGTTCATCATGGTCAACCGTAATACCATCGCCAACTTGCTCGGCGGGATTACTTCCTGAAACGACATTGATTAAGAGACGTCCCCCTGATAGTCTATCAAAAGTTGACGTCATACGGGCTGCGACGGACGGCAGCATGAGTCCTGGACGAAGAGCTACGAGAAATTTCATGCGTGAAGTGACGGATAATAACGAAGATGCCGTTACCCATGCATCTTCACAAGATCGTCCAGTTGGTAGTAAAGCTCCCTGATATCCTAAAGAGTCAATGGCTTGCGCAAGCTGTTTCATGTAATCGAAATCCACATCACGCCCGCCTTTTGATGTCCCTAAATAGCGGCTGTCCCCGCCTGTTGGAATAAACCAAAACACATTCATTTTATCTTCCTCCTGTACTGAAATAATCCACCGGTTGTTTCCTCTTACGTTCCTTTGGAAACATTAGTTTGCAATTGTATAATCCAATCACATTATACACTAATCTGATAGCCATTCAAGGAATAAATAATTCGAATATAGTAAATTATCAATATTTTTAGAATTAACAATTTAATAAATCCTTGCATTTCAATCGGAATAATGCAATTATTATAAAATGAACTTCCGATTGGACAACCAAAGGGTTCTTTATTCTGTTGCAAATAGAGAAGGAAGAAAAAGAAAATCCAAACAGTCTAAGGAGAGAAGTTATGGCACAACCAGTAGTTAATGATACGGGGATACAATCGGTCAATACATCTAAACAGCTTAAACTTAAGGAGAAAATTGCTTACGGATTAGGAGATGTAGGTAATAATTTCTTGTTTGATCTTGGTCAAATTTACTTGCTCAAGTTTTATACGGACTCACTGGGTTTGTCTTCCGCAACAGCTGGTTTAGTCTTTTTGATAACGAAAATTTGGGATGCATTCGCGGATATCACGGTCGGCACATGGATTGATAACAGAAAGAATATTGGGCCTAAGGGTAAATTTCGCCCATTCATCCTGTATGCTGCGATTCCACTTGCTTTAATAACGATTGTCAGTTTTACTAATCCGGATTTCTCGCTGACAGGAAAAACTATCTGGGCATTTGTAACCTACATGGCGTTCGGAACCATTTACAGCATCTCAAATATTCCTTATGGATCAATGGTGCCCGCTATGACGAAAGATCCCGTGGAAAGGGCGGAATTGGCATCATTTAGGCAAGCGGGCTCAAATTTAGGACTTCTAATTACGACTGTAGGGTTTATGCCTATTGTATTCATGTTCAATAGTGAATCTACTGGTTATGTAGTGGCTGTATCCGTTTTTGCCTTCTTAGGTGTCTTATTGCAAATTTACGGTTATGCCAATGTAAAAGAAAGATATGTGCACGAAAAACCAAAGAAAACAAAGGTCAAGTTGATTGACAGTTATAAAGGCTTACTAAAAAATACTCCTTTACTTGTTCTGTGCTTAGTAAATTTATTTACCTTTTCAGCTTTTAACGTCAAACTTGCTGTTCAGGTTTATTTTTGTCAGTATGTATTGAAAAACGTTTCTATTGTACCTTATATGGGCTTTTTTAGTATTGGATGCGTGTTCTTTGGCGTTGCACTCGTCCCTTTCATGGTCAAAAAAGTTGGTAAGAAGTTTACATATATAGTAGGTTGCGCCATATGGGCCGTAGGAGACATTTCAGCTTATATTTTTGCAGATAACGCCGTGATTTTCATTATCCTAGCCTGCTTTGCTTTTTTTGGAAGTTCATTTGTAAACAGTTTAAACTGGGCTTTAGTTTCTGATGCTGTCGAATATGGAGAATGGAAAACCGGTAACAGATCCGAGGGCGTTGTTTATTCGTTCTTCACCTTCTGTCGTAAGCTTTCTCAAGCAATTGCAGGCTTCGTTCCCGGGCTTGTATTAGGTTTGGTCGGTTATGTGCCAAATGCGGTTCAATCTGCAGATGTACAGCAAAGTATTAGAGGGTTAATGTTTATCTATCCAAGCACTCTGGCCATGGCTACCATTGCAGTTGTCGCATTATTCTATAAACTTTCGGACGAAAAATACAATCGTATTATTAAAGATCTTAGTGAACGTAAAAATAATGTTTCCTTGTAGTTATTCTTTTAAACTTGATTCTATTTGTCTTATTTTCCATAAAGTTCGAATATCCAATAGGTGCACTTCCTGTATAAAAGAGGTGAGGAAAAATTTGTGGACGCACCTTTTCCTCACCTTTCCCCCAAAATTCGTTCGGTGCAAAAAACCATTCACTTATGAATCATCTTGAACCTTGGAGGGGGTATACTTACATTATTCATTCTATCTAACCTTTTAGGCCACGGTAAGAGGAGCGCCTTGGCTTTTTCCTTTGTTTCATCCTCCACCTTCCGCCCGCCTATTATGTCTATATAGGCTTAATAACGATCCATTGGTTCACCTAGGCAATCCAGATCTCTTGTAATACTGATGATAATTTCATAATTCCCTCCGTTTATCATCTTGACCTTTTGAACCTCCACGATATCATGCTCATATTCCTTGCTGTAATCGCACATTTCATGTAAATGAGATTGAAGGTTAAAATTCCGCCTGTTTTTAATCTTTAGTTTAATGGATAGTTGATTCGTTTGTATATTCATTGCTGCCCATCCTCGCTATCAATGTTTTGTATATTCTCTTTTTTTCCATTTTCAATATTGAGTTCCAGTTCGGCCTTTTGGCGCAAATGATGACGGAAATGCATGCCGACCAAATCATGCCATTCCTGCGCATTCAGCCAGCCGAAGCCCCCATGCTTCACTTTGAGGTTTGGGTTGATCGCACCCACCTTCCATTCCCATTCCTGCAATCTGTGTCTTACATGATCCAGCCTTGTTGTAAGCCTTTCCATACTATCTTGATTATTTGGCGGGGCGCTCATTTCATACGGTAACTTGATCTTAATCGGAGGAAAGCCGCCATTTTGATATAACAGCTCACCAAATTCCGTTTTCCCGAGCGCCTGCTCCGCTTCCGCTTTCGCACAAAGTTCAACGTTATCAAGATACTCATGGGCGACGGCTATTAAATGGTCGTACATCTGACAGATGGACCAAACCCCCTTGGCATTTATATATTGCAGTTGCTCGATGGAATAGTTTTGCACATCACTTTTATAGGCTTCTATCATTTCCGATGCTCCCAAACTCCTCTCTCCTTTCACCTATAATTTACGGAAATTGTTCCATAGCTACTTCAAGATTAACACAATTATCCATTTATCATATATGTTTCATGAAGTAGGTGTATGATTTTTTTGTCTCCTTTGCTGGGCATTATATAAAATTTGTCCATTTACAAGTGACAAACTTATGGAATCTTCTTGTGCAATCCGATGGACAAGATTGCTAGAATGATAATATGAAAACGGATTCATGTTACATCAACATCAATTATCTTTAAAACATTTTAGGAGGAAAGAAAATGAGAGCATTAGTGATTGAAGAGCCTTATAAAGCAGTCGTGAAGGAAGTTCCTTATCCTGTACCGCATTCCGGCGAGGTAACGATCAAAGTGAAGCATACCGGTATATGTGGCACCGATATCCATATTTACAAAGGGGAATTCCTGTCTCCCTATCCGATCATTCCAGGACATGAATTTTCTGGTGTCATTCATGAAATCGGAGAAAATGTAAAAGGCTTTCATGTAGGGGAACGCGTAACCGCTGATCCTTCTTTATTTTGCGGCGAATGTGAATATTGCTTAACCCATCGCGGTAATCAGTGTACTAATTGGGGCGCCCTCGGAAATACCACTGATGGCAGCATGGCTGAATATGTAAAAGTCCCGGCTCGAAATGTCGTCAAATTACCTGATTCCCTTTCATTTGAAGAAGCTGCCTTCATCGAGCCGATGGCCTGTGTCGTGCATGCCATGAACCGGCTCGATCTCCAGGTGGGGGAACGCGTTTTATTATTTGGAGCTGGCGCAATGGGACAACAATTGATTCAATCCTTGAAGATGGCCGGTGCTTCAGAGCTTGTCGTCGTCGATCTTGATCAGGCAAAGTTGGATATGGGAATCGAGTGGGGAGCTACAAAAGGGGTTCTCAGCCACGAAATGGAAACAGAGCTTAATCAAGAAAAATACCCGCATGGTTTCGATGTTGTTGTTGATGCTACCGGAATCCCTTCCGTCATCGAACGGGCATTTGACTACATCGGAAAAACCGGTAAATACCTTCAGTTTGGCGTGACTGCCCAAGATGCCAAGGTCTCCCTCGATCCATTTAAATTGTATAATAATGATTGGACGATTTTAGGTTCCATGGCAATCAACTACACTTTCATCCCTGCTTTCCACTGGGTCAAGGAAGGCCGGATCCAATTAAAGCCCCTTATTTCCGATCAGCTGTCGCTTGAGGAAACGATTGATTATTTACAAGGAAATCGCAGCAGCAGTCAATTTAAAGTCCAGGTAGAAATTGATAAATAACGACATGCCGGTCCTTGCCATCGTTTGGGCAGTTCATCTCTGCTTGCCCAAACGATGCTGACCGGCTTTTCACTAAACAGCGGAAAGGAAAAAAATGATGAATCCAACATTATTATTAGGCATTGATATTGGCACGCAAGGAGCGAAGGCTGTGGTGATTGATGATAAGGGACATGTCGTCTCTTCGGCCGATGTATCTTATTCGTTTGAAAGTCCTCAACCCGGCTGGTGTGAGCAATCTCCCTCCCTTTGGTGGGAGTCCGTCATAGCCTGCTTGCATAGGTTATGGAAAAACGGCGTTGATCCGGCAGACATTCGGGCGGTGGGCGCAGCTGGGCAAATGCATAGCCTGGTCATTTTAGATGAACGGAATCAGCCTATCCGGCCAGCGATTTTATGGAATGATGGAAGAACTTTAAAAGAATGCGGCGAAATCGAAGAAATCATCGGGTCTGATCGCTTATTTACTACGACGAGAAATCCGATTCTACCTGGTTTTACTGCCCCAAAGCTATTATGGCTCAAAAAAAATGAACCCCATCAATATTCCCGGATAAAGAAGGTCTTAATGCCAAAAGATTATATCGTCCATGAATTGACCGGAGAGTTTTCAGCTGATGTGACCGATGCTAGTGGGACATGTTTGCTGGATGTCCAGAAAAGAGAATGGGCTTGGGACATAATCAAAGACCTTGGCTTTTCTTCGGAATGGTTTCCTCCTGTATCGGAAAGTCAGGAAGTGGTCGGAACCATTGGCGAAACAGCTTCACGGGTAACTGGATTGCCAATCGGAATCCCGGTGGTAGCCGGAGCCGGTGACAATGCAGCCGCTGCCCTGGGAAATGGAATTATAACGGAAAGAAAAGGGAGCATCAGTATCGGAACATCAGGGACCGTTTTCGTTCCCCTGAACGAATTGCCCGACCTGGCAAGAGATCAAGCCGGCACCCTCCACTTGTTTTGTCATTGCTTGCCTGGAATGTGGCATGCGATGGGTACGACATTATCGGCAGGCATGTCTTTAAAGTGGCTGCGAGATACTTTTGAAAAGCAAAACTATGACGATTTGCTTGATGGTGTTGAGCAAGTTGAAGCTGGTGCAGATGGATTATTGTTCTTCCCCTATTTGAATGGAGAACGGTCACCATTGAATAACCCCCAGGCGAAAGGCGTTTTCTTCGGGTTAACATATGGACATCATCGCAAAAACATGGCACGTGCCGTGATAGAAGGTGTTTGTTATAGTTTAAGAGATGTATTGGATATGATGGAGAAAGCTGGGATCGAGGTGGCGGATTGGACGGTCACGGGCGGTGCCATTAAAAACCCCATTTGGACAAAAGTGCTTGCTGACGTATACCAGAAGCATCTTCAGGTTCATGTGGAACGTGAAGGCCCGGCTTATGGTGTATCCATTCTGGCTGGACTTGGCAACGGAGTATGGAAGGCGGTCACCGATTTACCCATGCTTGATCAGGTTGTCAATCGGATTGCATGCAATCGGGAAAACCAACATGTGTACGACGCCCAATTTGCCCGCTATCAATCCATTGCACACGCGATGAATCCTTTGTTTTAGTACATATAAATTGCTGGGACATGCTTGATGAGAAATGAGGTGTTAAGGATGGCAGAGAAAACGCAAATATTTATTAGCAGCCGCCAAAAGATGATAATCGACCGTCTACTTGAAAGCGACTTTCCGATAATGCCGAAAGATATGGCTGAGGAACTCGATATCAGTTTACGGACTTGCCAGCGTGAGATAGCCCAGTTAAAGCCGATTGTACGGTCATATGGACTGAAGATCATGAAACAGTTTCGAAGCGGAATATGCTTGGTTGGGGATGAGGAATGTAAAGGGGTTCTTGCAGAAGAACTGGTGAAGGCCCATCAATCGACCTCCTTTTCTCCAAAAGATAGGCAGCTCGGAATTATCTGTGACTTGTTACGGGATCAGACACCAACCAAAATGTTCGTATTCAGCCAAAAGTATCATGTGACGGAAGCGACGATCGGCCATGATTTACAAGAGCTGGAAGGCTGGTTGAACCAATTTCATTTGACATTGGTTCGTAAGCCTGGGCTCGGTATTTTCATATCTGGGGAGGACAAGCAATTACGAGCTGCCATTACTGCGATGGTAAATAATCAAACACTGCCAGAGAATTGGCTGGCCGTGTTTGATTTATTGAAATCAGGAAAAAAAGAAGATTGGCAGATTGAAAAACATATCCCATCCATGTATTTGGACCTGTTGGATTTGGATATTCTTCATGCAGTCGGGAAAGTGCTAACGGAAGCAGCTGAACGTCATCCTTCCCTGTTTTCAAACGAACGGGACCGGATCAGTGTTTCCCTTCACTTAGCCCTTGCTGTCGAGCGTCACAAGGACAATAACAATGATCATGTGGTGGCCGACCGTAAGCTAATCGAGTTGTACCCTTCTTCTTATTTTATAGCAGAAAGATTAAAGGAATTACTGGATATCCAGCTACCGGAAGAGGAAATAAATTATTTGATCCTTCATTTATACGGGGTCCAGCCTAATCTCCCGCTTGAACAGTTTCAAGAAGAGGAAACCACACATTTAATCAGGATCTTCATCGAAGGTGTGAAAGCGGAACTAAATGAGCCATTGACGGATCCGATGTTAAGTGAAGGACTGCTCAAGCACTTCTACCCTGCACTAAACCGGATACGCAACGGTCTGCCCATTCATAACCCGCTTCTTTCCCAAATTCAAAGAGATTATCCCGATGTCTATGAAGCAAGCCGGAAAAGTGCTGAATCACTTTCGAATTACCTTGGCGTTACGATACCTCCCGCTGAAATTGCTTATATGGCCATACACGTGGGTGCAGCACTAATAAATCAGCAAAATCTAAAAGGGCGCGTCGCAGTCGTTTGTGCCAGTGGATTTGGCACCTCCCGCTTACTTGCATCCCGATTAAAGCAAGAAATCCCTGGCCTTCAGGTGTCAGAGGTTTTGTCGCTTAGTGAACTGCCGGGTTGGCTGGAAAACAACTGGAAAGTCGATGCAATCGTATCAACGATACAAATACCCGGCATCACGGAAGAACGCCTTGTCGTCGTATCTCCCATTTTAAGCGACAATGATGTTCAAAAAATAAAAGGGAAATTGAAAAAACAACAAAGCAGCACACAAAGGCCTCGATTAGATGATCATCCGTCAGAAAACTCTTCTCTTAGGGGAATCGCTCACTATGGAGAGGCCTTCGCGCAAGTGATGAGAGGATTATCATGGATGGAGGCGATTCCAACAAAGGAGAAGCTTGCGTGGCTTCATGCCTTTGTCGCAAGATCGCATGCCGTCATCTCCCCCGAAGGGCTGATTGAAGCATTTGAGGAAAGAGAGCGGAAAGGCAGCTTTGCCATAGGTTCAATTGGGATCTTGCATAGCCGTACGGCTGCTGTCAGGACCCTTTTCGTCAACATTATTTCGTTGAAGGAAGCAATGCCGTGGCATACTGAAAATGGAAAAAAGCAAGTCGTCGATACCTTGTTATTATTGGCAGCACCGCCCGATGCACCGCGTGAGCATTTTCCGCTTTTAGGGGAGTTAATAAGCGGCCTTCTTGATGATGAGCTAGCAGGAGCCATCTCTTCCGGCAACAAGGAATGGGCTCTTATTGCCGTGCGAGAGCATTTTCAGCAAGCTTACCAGGAAAGGATTTTATCTTATGCAAGAGGAAAACAAAGATGAATCGCATAGGACGCATATATAGTTCAATTGTTTTTCAGAATATCTCCATCATAATCGCTGCCGGCATCTTGAATATTTTGTTTGGGCCAAATGGATGGAAGCCCGATGCTGTCCTGAGTCAATTTATCGATCCGATTTATCGATATGTGTTGCCACTCATGCTTGCCTATTCAGGTGGGAAACTATATGGCGGCCATAGCGGGGGCATTGTTGCTAATGTTGCCATGATCGGGCTCATCATGGCTTCCGATATGCCAATGATCATTGGAGCGATAATATTCAGTCCGCCAATCGGTTGGCTTTCGGCATGGTTGGAACGGCGAACACAGGATTATATTCCGATTGGCAGTGAACTTCTGATTGCCAATCTTATTGATGCGTTGCTTGGCATAGGTTTGATGTTAGCCGGTTATTACTTGGTTGGCTCCCTGATGAACGATGTTCTCAAGCATATAAATAGTGGGTTGGTCATGCTGGTCGGATCAGCGTGGCTTCCCTTTTTATCCTTGGTCATCGAGCCTGCCAAGGTGATGTTTTTAAATAATCTCATAAACCATGGGATCGTCGCGCCATTCGGTATTCAACAGGCACGCGAACTCGGGAAAAGCATCATCTTTCTAGTAGAGGCGAATCCTGGACCAGGCTTCGGTGTCCTGCTAGCTTATTTGATGACTTCAAGCAAGGAAGAAAAGCCATCAATCCGAGGAACCGCCGGAATTCAGCTTTTTGGAGGAATTCACGAAGTGTATTTTCCATACATATTAATGAAGCCTGCCTTATTCTTTGCAGTAATTGCCGGAGGATTCACTGGCATTTCATTTTTTCAGATTTTTGATGTTGGACTCGTTTCCACAGCTTCTCCCGGCAGCATTCTATTGATCTTGTTTCTAGCTCCGCAAAAAGATATATTAATCATTTTAGCAGGAGTCGGGTTATCGGCCGTGGTATCATGCATCGTTGCTCACTTTATTCTCGTGCGATCCCATGCCAAACGGAGCGGGGCACCTATGGAGTCCCTCACCTTTCCGCTTGGTGAAAAAAATGAACGTCCAAGCATCATGATTCTTGATGAACAGCCATATAGCCTTTCACCCATCCGGCATGTTACGATTTCCTGTGACGGAGGGATGGCTTCAAGCGCAATGGGAGCTGCCATCCTAAGACGGAAAGTGAAGGAAGCCAGGCTGCCGAATATCCAAATCGAACACCGTTCCATCGATGATATCCCAACCGAAACCGATTTGATCATTATTCAGCACCAACTAAAAAAAAGAATGAACCAGATGCATCAATCCACTCTGATCATAGGGGTGAATTCATTATCTAACTTACTGGAATATGATGATATCGTTTTACTCATTAAAAACAGAAATCAATCATATTAATAGCGCCACGAATGCAGTTTATAAAAACGTCGATGACCTGCTACATTTTCATCAGACAAAGCCTGCCGGTCTCACCGTATACACGTGCTCGAACAACGCTATCATGACGTTGTATCCGAGAAATACTTTGATTGTTATCTTAGTCCAACTGTTGAGCCAACAATTCCCATGCCTATCCTGATGGACGCGTAAAACCCAAAAGAGGTTCCGAATCCTTCCATTTCGAACCCCTTTTGGTCCACTTACTTAGCCGTTTGAATGAATTAGACGGTTTTTTCTATTGCTTCCAAGTTTACCTTTTCCGCTTCATCTTTTTCCTTTTCCGGCAATTGGATAAATACGGTCAATATGGCACTGATGAAATATAAAATCGCAAGCATCCAGATTAAACCACTTGCACCCATCGGTTCATATAAAACACCTACAAGCGCCGGGCCGACAAATACGGGAAGCCCTGCCCCTAGATTCAATACAGAAACAGCCGCTCCTTTGTCTTCTTTTACAAGCGAAGGTACCAAAGCAGATAATGGTACATAACCTGCAAGCGAAGCCCCCCAGAACATTCCGGCTATAAAAACGAATACAAGATTACCGTTCGTCCATATTGGCATATAAAATAACAACAGTGTGGAAATCCCTGCAAAAACCCCGCCAAACCAAATTACCGTATTACGCCATCCTAGTTTGTCACCGACTATTCCAAATATCACATTGAATACGATGTTGCTCGTGAAAATCATCCCCCACATGGTCAGCCATGTATTGATGGAAATTCCGTAATTGGCCATGTGAATCGGCAGGAAAATCGGAAAGGCAAATTGGGAAGTCGTATTGATGGTTCGGACAACCCCTCCAATCGCAACCTTTGGTTCCCTTTTTAAGATTGTAAAGCCCTTTGTCAATTCCTTTAATTTTGCTCGGGTACTCATGCCGCTGCTTTTAAGTTCCAATTTGTCACGATTCATGACAATGGCAAACATTGCTCCAACACATACCCAGAATATCGATGTCCATAGAGTGCCAATATGCCCGAATCGTTCAATCGCCCATATCGAATAATAAGCACCCAGCACATTCAATCCGCCTGTAAAAACAAACCAAAACCACCCCACTGCCGCTCCCAGCTTATTTTTAGGACTCCGGTAATTGATCCATACCATGAAGCTATAGGCAAAAAGAGGATATCCGAACCCACGGAGAGCATAAGTGAGCAGCATCATGCCCTGATTCAACTCGGAAAGGCCAAAAGCTATGAAAGAACTGGTTCCGATTATGTAAACTAATAAACCCGTAAACATGATTTTTCTAGGACCGAAAGCTTCAGCAAGCACTCCAGATAGAAAGGAAGCAATGGTAACGGTAACTCCATACGCCGTGTAAAGAGAAGCGGTTTGTTCGACGCTCATTCCACGTCCTTGCAAATAAGCACTCATCCAAGCTATTTCCAAACCATCACCCATCATGAAAATCAGGATTCCAAGGTATCCCCAAGCGAGCGACTTCGTAATGCCGATTTTATCTAAAAATGTCAGGTTCATTCCGTTAACAGTACCCATAAACATCCCCTTTTCCTAATCATTTAAATGCATGATTGCGCTTCCATCATTTCCATCAGTATAGCATCGTTCAAAGGGAAATTGAGGCGCCACTTCTCTCAACTTTGGCGCTTTTCCCATGACAAAATTTAACTATTTCGAAAGTGACCATTTCCGATATTCCCCAAAATAAAACCCTGAATCTTCCTCTCTCAGAAAAAGACTCAAGGTTTTGGAAAAGGAAAAAACTAAGCCGATTCACATCCTGAAACAAAATAAAAAGAGCCATTAGGCTCTAAAATAATCTGGTAATTATTATCTTAATCCATCCAAAAAAAGAGACCCATAACGGTATGCTTAAAGATGTACCAAACAAAAGACCTTTTAAAAAATTTCCTTCGTCCTTATTCACCATATTGCACACACCTCTCGGCTTCACTTTTATTAACATCATTTTAAATGAAAGCGCTTCCTTTGTATATGGTTCAATTGATACAACCTCCACCTCCTCTACAAAAAACTCTTTTTTCTGTATGTACCTTTTAGGAATGATGTTTACACTGTTTCAGGTACGGATAGTGCCTTACGATCATTTTCTTTATCGATTTACCTCTAGCCGGCATGTGCCTATTTTGCTTGGTAAGCGTCATTTCCATACCCCTAATTCCAGTAGCTAATCAGCACTTGCTTTTAGCTCCTGCACTCTTCCCGCCTAACCTTCAGCAAAAAAGCCCTCTAATGGACTTTTTTGATAAACTATAAGCATGATCGGCACCAATCGAACTCAAATCACCCGAATAATTTGGCAAATGTATTTTCTCCTGCAATGCCATCTGCATATATTCCAACAGACCTTTGAAATGCTTTCACTGCCGATTCCGTTCCACTCCCAAAGATACCGTCTATCCCCCTTGGGTTGAAGCCTTCCATATAAAGTGCCGCTTGAAGGATATAGGTGATATTGCCTTGGGCTCCTTCCCTCACATTAGGTGAGGCAGCTCTTGTTCGCGGTCCCCATAATCCATCGACAGTAAGCTTTGCCCCATATTGTTTATTCAATTCCGTTTGATACCCCTTGATCAGCGCGTTCTTCGTATTCGGCCCATAATAACCATCCACCGCGATTTTTGCTTGATACCGCTTATTCAATGTGGTTTGGATGGACTTAATGGTTGGATCTCCACTGTCCTTTTCAGGCGGATCTTTTTCGATGACATCCGGTTTCACACTTGACCCTGGTGATGGTGTGGTCCCACTCACCTTTGATGTCAAATTAGGCTTTAAGCCTGCCTGAAGCTGAGTATACGAGAGCCCACCGGTCATTTCCAGGTGTGGATAATCTTTAAAACTTGACCAGTCCCCGCCCCACGCAAAGCCCAATGATTTACCGATTGCCCCTGCCCGCCTCCATTTTTCATCAACAGTCCAGATCGCATTTTTGCCATCATCGCTTACGATGAAGAAATCGATGGCCAGTCCATAATTGTGGTAGGATTGACCTGGCAGCGCATTAGTCACTACCGGTTTTGATAAATCACTATAATTCAAACCACCGAAGCGATATCCTAGGCGACCTTGACCATACAACTTCGCTTGCTCTTCCATTGAGCGATAGCCGGCACTGATTTGCACAAAAATGCCTTCTTTGTATGCCCGTTTAATCATTTCCAATGCTGATTCCTTGACGACTGGGTGTATTCCTCTGCCCATGTTCTTTTCCGATCGTTCCAATAATGTTTCCAATTTGACTGTCAATCCAATCACCTCCCAATATGTTATGGTGCATATCAGGAAATGCTTGTACATTTTAAAAAAACGATTTTCAAACCACGGGTATGCCCATTACCTTCAGATCAATCCTTACAATTGGTTTTTCCAGGATGAATGTATAAATAAAGACCGAGCTTTTCATCATACACAATAGGGTTGGAAAATCGTACGATATCCCCTCCCTCTAAAGCAAACTCTATAAGACTTCCTTTTTAATGAACTTGTAAGTAAGTTATAGAGATACTTAAAATGGAAGTAGTCAACATAAGCGATAAAATTCACGGCAAAAAAAAAGATCTTCGCTTGAAGATCTTTTTTTCGTTGCGTGTTATATTAAAGCAATTAATTTTGAGTATAAAAGTAAGGAATAGGCCGCAATGTATTATATACGATCCGGTAGCGCAAGAGCCATTTGTCCATTATCCGTATGAACAAGGAGTTAGTTTGAGAGTGCCAGAAGCGTTTATGCAAAATCATTTTCTATTTGGCTCTTGGCATGGAATTACCGCGGGCTTAATAACCAACAACACTCCCATTATCTTTTTTATGTTTGAATAAAAGGTCTGTCCTTCAAATGAGCGGTATGTTCCATCATATGGAGGTGAAACAGTTCGTAGCGTACCCATTTGAGCGGGAATTTGAAAACGAGATCATTTTTCTTGTTGAAGACGAGGACATGCTTCTTGTTGTATTCTATTTTTTTAATTTTATCTAAGCCAATGCTGTATTGTTTAGCTCCATCTTTTTTCACAAGCTGCAGTCCGAAAATAGAAATTCTTCGTTTCTTATTCCTGATCATCTCATAGATGCATAAAGCTCCCCCAGCGACAGTGAAGAAAATGGAAGGCAGGATTGAGCCCTCAAAACCATTGAAAGCCTCCCTAATCCAATGCGTGATTAAAAGCGCCAAAAAGAACCATGCGCCCATGCTAAGCTTTGGCGAACTTTCAAAATAAACACTGTTTTCATGTTCGTGTTTTTCTTCCGCTCTTTTATTAAAGAATTCTTCCTTATGCTTTTCTATGCTTGCTGAATGAAATTCAACAAAATCGGTATATGTACCGTCCCATAGTTCTGCTGTATCATCGCCATCTTCAAGTGCATAGCCACCGGCCCAGCCGGCATAGACAGTATTATGTTCACTAAAACTCATTAGATAGTAGCGGACAGGCTGCCCGTAAGCATTTGTTACCTCCACTTTATCGATGATCTGAATGTCCTCAGGATAGCGGGTTATCTCATCATCTTCCTCAGGAAGATTAGTAATCGCAAAGAATAGTCTTGATTTCGCTAAATGAGGCTGTTTACTTTCAGTGATTGGGTACAGGTGCTCTAGATTCCTTTCTGTCAATTCCCAATAGGTCATTTCTGCACTCTCGATATGGTCTGCACATGCTGCTATTGTGTCTTCATCATACGGGAGATTTTTTCCCGCACAAACAAGCAAGGCTTGCGTCTTAATCACCGGATCGATGAACTCCAATGCTTGCTTTAGCTCGAGACCAATTTCCGGTGAATAATAATATTGCATTAAGCCAATGAACAGCTTCATCCTGTTGCGGACAACAAAGTAGCTGTCTTTCCATGCAGTATAAACAAACTTTGTTGAATATTCTTGATCAAACTTCAAGTATTCTTGTTTCTCAGTTCGATAGTCTTTAAGCAGGGAGGCAAGGATCTTTTCTTTTTTATATCCTTGTTCATAGCCGGCAACATTAAGTGACAATAGTAGATCATAAATCATGAATTTATAATGGTCTGAATGCAGCTTTTCTAATGTATGATCCAGTATTCTTTTAATAAGGAGTGGGTAAGACGATAATTCTTTAATCGGTATAACGAAATCGCCTGTCTCTATCAAGCTGATAATCTTCTCTTCAAGAAAGTAAAAAATACCTTCATCTTCTGTAGATAGTAAAAAATTAATGGCGCGTTCTTTTGCGTGCAGGTCAAGTCCGTCAAAATGCATAATAAGGCCATCAACAACCTCAGGCATCGGAAAATCGCAGACAAAATCAATAAGATAATAGGAAGGATTGTCCCATTGATCAACACGTTCAGGAAAATCAGATGCCGCTGTCTTAATTATTTCCTTAATAACACCTATTTGAACTTCAATCCCATCCTGTTGCTTATATTCAAAAAGCTGGTTTAGGGCCTCGTACCTTTTTTCGGGATTTTCACTCTTTACGTGCTTTAAAATATTTTGCAGTTTTAATTCAATCAAAGACCTCATCCCTTCTTTCACTCTGTCAAAATTATTAAAAAACTCCTATTTATTCTATTTCATCATCCGCTATATAGTCAACGGAAGTGATAAAGTTTGGCAATATAGGGTTTAAAAAAAGCACAATCCTATTATGGATTGTGCTCCCGTTCTGTTATCAAGGTTTTGTTCGATCCTCCTTACTGTTGCCCATAACCTTGATCAGCTCATCCAGCTTCTCATTTCTTTGCTGATCCAATTTAGTTTTGGCATTGATGAATTTTATTATCTTTATAACAAAATAAATACTGAGAACAAGAAGTCCTAAATAAAACAATATCGGGATGATTGCAAAAAGCCCTATCCAACTATTGGCATGGTCCACTTTAATTCCTCCTAATGTAAAACATACCTTAATTATACATTATTTATCTTTCAAAAGGAGATCCTTGCATCTTAATAAGCTTATTCCATTCCCCTTAATTCCACTCCGTAATATGAATAAGCTTTGATCAATGACTTTACTTTGCCTTCCAGCTCTCGACGTCATATAATGGAACTAGTAATGGTAAGGGGGAATGCACATGGACCAAGGTAGAGATCCTCTCGCTTCATCACTTGCAACTCATTTACATATCAGGCTCACTCGTTTGGCAGAAGAAAGGGATATACCTTTGGAAAGATTATTGGATAAATCAGTCGAACTGCTGCTTGAATATATGGAAGATAACGAATTGATCACCGACCATGTCAAGCTAAACAATGTGGAAGCCATTAACAAAAATAAAGAGATCATTCAACAAAGCAAGGAAATCTTAAAAAAAGATTAGAAAAAACACTCAGTCATCACGGTTGGGTGTTTTTTCTTCTTCATATGATATCGTCCATTTTTCCTGATTCATAATAAAAAAAGGACAGTCTCTCGGACAGTCCCTGCTTCACAACTGCTTTACACAGTTGCTTCACCCAATTATCATTAATACCGGTGTTTGTTTTTGCACTTATTGCATTTGCAGCATTTTCTAGGAACCCATACAGTACATGGATCATTTTTCTCATAACATTTCTCTACATAACAACAATTTGTCTTCATCCTAACACCCTCCTTACTATTGTATATGCTTGGACTGATGGAAGGTGTGGACAAGTAGCCATAATTTTAAAAATACTTTTTTCGGTACTTGCTGTTTATCCCTGAAATGGAATGTTATCGCTCAAACTGTCGTTTCAACCCCGAAATTCAGGATATTTGAACCTAGTTGGCAGTATTATCTATGATTTTTGAGATTTATCAACCAATTCGGCGCGTTTCTACGATTTTTGAGGTTCATCAATCAATATGGCGAATTTTTCTACGATATTCTGTTAGAACAACCGCCTTTTTAAATCGGCAATTTTACTTTCCACCTGCTCGAATGCTTCTTCTCCTTTGTTTAAAAGGTGGTCGGCTTCTTGGGCTATATTCCCTGCTATACTCAGAAGCGTATTCTCGGCATTGAGCTTGGTGATCATCGCTTCGATTTTCCATTGATAATCATCATAATCGTCATGTATGACACCAAACATCACCTGATAAGCGTCCTGACGGGCTTCCTCAAATTTATCCGAGCGCTCCCCTGTCCAGCTTTTTCCTAGCTCGGGAGTTTTTATTTTCCTGATTTCGTTAAGGCACATACTTTGTTCTTCCATAATTTCGTGTTTTGCCTTTACTAGACGGTCAATTTTTTCATTTATACTAGCCTTTTTACTGGAGATAGCAGAATGCATTTGACTCAAAATATCTGCATAAATCATGAAACTCACCTCGTAAATAGTGTATTTCTTCTATCACCTATATATTTTCCTTATGTTAGATTATAAAGTATTAAAGTTCAGGAGTTAAATAGGGAAAAATATCCTATTTTGACGGTTGACAGAGGAATTTGGCTTCATATCCATCAAAGCTCCCCATATTCATACGCGTTTTATTGTCAATCTTAATCAAAGGTTTATTCGAACTTCCCTTGATGATACTTGTGCATTAAAACGCTCCGCACGAATTCCCTGCAGCTTCCAGACAAATGTGACCTTTGAGGATGTAACAAATCTCCATAGGGCACATCACCGACAAACTTTACTTCGCCTTCAAATTTTTTTTCAATTCCAGCATCAAAACCGGATACCTTAACAAAACAAGTATTATGTCCCGTTTTCATAAAATCGATTATCGTTACATCATGAATATGTTTGTCATTCATTTCTTATCCTCCAACGCTGAAATTTATCCACCACTCATTTTTTTATAATCTTATAAATAAAAACACCCACCAAAACGAGTAACGCTAATATCACTATGGGCATGATTATATTGTTCATAGGAAACACCTACTTTCTACTATGTATTGGCTGCCAAGACAAATCGACTGCGGTTTAACATTTCAGCTTGCTTTTTTCATGACATGACCTTCCACTTCTATATAGTTTTATAACCTGCTATAATCTAAGGATTGGAGGTGTAAAAAATGAAAGAATTCATCGAGATATTAGCAGAAATCGTTAATAATCTTCACGATTTCATCCTATTTTTTGTGAGTGACACGTTACATTCGAATGCAACGGACAAAGATCTCCATTTTTGGATCATGGGAATCATCGGTATCATCATCTTTTTGTTCGTATTCATTTTATCGACCATCATTTCCCGGATGCGCTTTGGGATTACAATACTTTCTTTTCTATATACTTTTACCGTCATGGTCGTGTTGGTGTTCGCGATCGAAATACAGCAAGCCCTTACCAGCAGGGGAAATATGGAATTTCAAGATGCTGCAGTAGGCCTTTGGGGCTTTATCGTATTTTTCCTGTTTTTTGCTGTCGCCTCATCGATATTCCTTGTGCTAAAAAAGTTCCTCACGCAATCAAAAACAAGGTAACGAAGTGTCACCTTGTTTAGCTTTATCGGCGATTATGAACACCAAAAACAGGTTTCAGGCGAAATAATCGTGTTCATTCCTTCGGTTCAGTTTCATTAAATATATCAATACTGAATAAATTAAACGAATCGTCGTCATCAATATGTTCCCGATCGTACCCTGATAGGTCAGGACCATTTTCACGGCGACGGCGGTTCACTTCCCGTAATTCCGCTTCTAAAAATTCAGCTTGAGCGTGGGAAAGCTTAATCGTAATTTCATTCTTTTGCTCATCTGCCGCTTTCAAAAGAACATAACTATCCGCTGCATTGCGCAAAGTTACATTACTTAATGTTAAGTTCATGTTTGCCAGTTCATATCTTGCCTTCATAACGTAAAAAGACCCTCCACCCTAAACTACCAGTTAGATTCATGTATATTAAATATACTCTACTTCAAGCTATTTAACTATACAAATTCTTTGATCGGTCCTTTCCATCTTTATAGCAAGGGGCCTACTTAAAACAGCCAGCCCTTCATTCTCCAAGGTTTGAATTTTGTGCCCGCTGGTCTCTTTTTCCTTCATCTTTTCTCCCCATCACCATATCATCGTAAGGTGTATACCCGTTAGAAGGCGATTTCTTTTTGAAAACCATTCTAAAGCCAACGAGCCCGACAAGGCCAACTATAGCAATCGAAAATAAAGCAGGCAGCATGCTCTTCCCCCCCCCTAATACCCATGCATATGAAAAATAAATCTTCCTCCCGTTATAGTTCATTCTCGATCAAGCAAGCTATATCGTATGGGCCGCTGCTTTCATTCGAAGAAATCACGGTGGTGAGACGGTGGGCCGGATAGACGGCTGAATGGAAACTTACACCAGGGTCATATCCCATAATGTGATATTTGAATGTCTCGCCATTTTTCTTGCTGATCCATATCCCATAACCATAGTAATTTCCTTTAGCGTCCGTCGATATGTGGGGCTGCAATAATACATGGGTATATTCTCGATTCAGCAATCGATTGGAAAAGAGACCTTCCCAAAATTTGAACATATCCGCTGCCGTAATGAACGCCCCACCATCCGCCCCGCCTTTGATCGGAAGCGAATATACATTCGTTCTCCATGTTCCGTCCGCTTCGTCTATGTACCCGAGTGCCGTGTTTTTAGGCAGGCTGTCCAGGGAGAAGTAACCGGAACCTTTCATATCACAGGGTTGAAAAATGAATTTATCGATATATTCGGAAAATTCAAGTCGTGACTGTTGCTCTACGATCAATCCTAATAAGATATAGCCGGCATTATTATAATGAAATCTTTCCCCTGGCTTGAACATCATCTCCTTATCCTGAAACATTGGCAGGAAATCCGTTAATTTTTTTATATGGTACATCGGATTTTTCTGCCATAGCTCTTCAAAGTCCTCCATCACAGCTTCATCAAAGTAATCAGGAATACCGGCAGTATGTGTCAAAAGATGATGGATCGTTATATGTGGGGGAAAATGTGGAAACTCGAACGATAGACATTCATTTAATCGTGAGTCCAATTTGAGTAAGCCATTTTGAATCAGTTGGCAAATCGCGATCGAGGTGAACAGCTTGCAGCCTGAAGCGATTCCGAACCTTGTTTCCGTCGTATTCATGATTTCGTCCGATCGATTGGAATAACCGTGTGCCGAACAATAGATTAGCTTATCTTCCGCCTTCACGCCAATTACACCCGAGAATTCCAGTTCCTTGCTAGCTTTGTTAATCAATGTAGATAGTTCCTTATTAGCGCTGGACATGTAATACACCCCTTTGTCGGTACATTATTTTTCAATACTGATGTTTTAGTGAAGGTGTGTGCCTAAAAAAATCCCGTATCAAAAAAACAGATGCGGGATTTTCATATTCATCCAATGAAGCCGGAGATGATTCCCGGCTTCATCTAGCCTTCATTTCCACCAAGTATCGTAAACGTTAATCGCTTCATTGCGTTTATGTTCGGTTTTAGTATACCATCCTTCAATGATTTCGGCAGCTTCCGTCCTGATTTCTTTCCCTTCAAGATAATCATCGATTTCGTCATAGCTGATGCCCAATGCCACCTCATCCGGAATCAGCGGT
The DNA here is from genome assembly GCF_002803435.1 of Bacillus sp. mrc49. Classification (NCBI taxonomy): domain Bacteria; kingdom Bacillati; phylum Bacillota; class Bacilli; order Caryophanales; family Bacillaceae; genus Bacillus; species Bacillus sp. mrc49. The sequence goes on from NZ_PHNG01000709.1 coordinate 54,341, forward strand.
TTGTCATCCTCCAAATCGGCAGTTGGAACTTTCGTATATAGGCGCTCAGGAGCACCGACGAATTTCAGGATTTCCTTTCCTTGCCTTTTGTTTAATCGGTATAATGGGATCAGGTCGGCAGCGCCATCTCCGTGTTTCGTGAAGAAACCTGTGATGGCTTCAGCTGCATGGTCTGTGCCAAGCACGACACCTTTATATAAGCCGGCTAAATCATACTGCACCTTCATCCGTTCGCGTGCCTTGACGTTGCCCTTTAAGAAATGCGATAGTTTTTCGGACACAGCGTCTTCCACAGCCTGAACGGATGCATCGACGGCAGCCTTGATGTTGACGGTGACCGTTTGGCTTGGCTTGATGAATTTCAATGCCAGCTGCCTATCATCCTCATCGGCCTGGACACCATATGGTAAGCTTACAGCGACAAACTTATATTCATTTCCGTTCGTTTCTTCATTCAATTCATTGACAGCTATCTGGGCGATATAACCAGCCAGAGTCGAATCCTGCCCTCCGGATATGCCAAGTATAAAGCTTTTCAGAAATGTATTTTTCTTCAAATATCCTTTCAAAAGATCCACGCTTTTCCTGAATTCAACTTCAGGATCGATCGTTGGTTGAACTAGCAATTTCGTTACGATTTCTTTTTGTAATGGACGCATTCGCATAGACCCTCTTTCTTAGTAAAATTGATTGATCATTTCTTAAGCATTCTCTCTACATTTGCTTTGACTTCATCAATATTCCTCATCTTATTATCCCAACAATCCTGGCTAAGGTCCACCGGATATTCTTCAGGATTGAGTGCACGAAGGTATTCTGGCCATAGTACTTGAAGATTCTTTTTCGTGAAAGCCTTTATTTCATCAATGGATGGCAAATCGTAGATCAAACGGCCGTCCTGGAAAATATCCTCATGCAGATCGACCGCATCGAAATCGGTGACGAATTTACTAAGGAAGGTATGGACCGGGTGAAACATTTTTAGTTTTTCCTGATCCTGCGGCTTTTCATATTCCATGGCCAAATAGTCGCCTTCAGCGTGGTGGTTCACTTTATTGATGATCCGGTATACCCGCTTCAAGCCAGGTGTCGTAACTTTTTCAGGGTTTGAAGAAATTTTGATGGTATCTCTCATATTCCCATCTTCGCCCTCTATTGAAACCATTTTATAGACCGCGCCCAATGCTGGCTGGTCATAAGCTGTGATCAATTTGGTTCCGATGCCCCAGATGTCAATTCTGGCGCCTTGCTGCTTCAAGTTTATGATCGTATATTCATCCAAATCATTGGATGCGACAATCTTCGCATCATGGAAACCAGCAGCATCGAGCATTCGCCTCGCTTCCTTCGATAGGTAAGCTAAATCGCCGCTGTCAAGGCGGACGCCGATGAAATTGATTTTATTCCCCAGCTCCTTGGCGACCCGGATTGCATTTGGGATGCCTGAGCGCAAAGTGTCATACGTATCGACGAGGAAAACACAATCCTTGTGGGAAACGGCATATTTATGGAATGCCGTATATTCATCTTTATAAGCCTGGATCATGGAATGGGCATGCGTTCCTGAAACTGGGATGCCAAACAGTTTACCCGCACGGACATTGCTTGTGGAATCGAAACCAGCAAGATAGGCGGCTCTCGCTCCCCAAATGGCCGCATCCATTTCTTGTGCCCTTCTTGAACCGAATTCAAGGGCGGACTCATCACCAATGACTTGTTTAATGCGCGAAGCTTTCGTAGCTACGAGTGTGTGATAGTTCACAATGTTCAGTAAAGCCGTTTCAATCAGCTGGGCTTCACCAAGAGGTGCTTCCACACGTAAAATCGGTTCATTGCCAAAGACGAGCTCTCCCTCCTTCATGCAGCGAATCGTCCCTGTAAAACTTATGTTTTGCAAATAATCCAAATACTCTTCATCATAATGCAGCTCGTTTTTCAAATAGTCGATATCACTTTCAGAGAAGCAGAAGTTTTGAAGGTAATGAACGATTTTTTCAAGACCGGCAAAAATCGCATAGCCGCTGTTAAATGGAAGCTTCCTGAAAAATATCTCAAAAACGGCCTTTCGCTCATGAGTTTTATCTTGCCAGTATGTTTGGGCCATATTAATTTGGTATAGATCGGTGTGTAAGGCGTAACTGTCGTCGTTATACTTTTTTTCCATGGATAGTTCCTCCCAAAAGAGAAGCGTATACTTCCCTTCTATTCTGTTGCATGTTGGCTATGATAGAATGGTTGCGCCAAGAGATCCTTTAAAATGACCAAGCGCCCATTCGTGGCCATTATCGTTGAACGAAGCCACTGCATGTTCATATACGAAGGTATTATAGCCTAGATTGTAAGCATCGATTGCCGTGTGCAAAATGCAAATATCTGTGCACACCCCGACTAAATGCACATCGGTAATGTGCCGCTCCCTTAGACGGATATCAAGTTCCGTTCCTGCAAATGCCGAATAACGTGTTTTATCTATATAATGAACATTACTTCGATTTTTATTTGCTTCATATTCTTCTTTTAGCTTCCCATATAAGTCCCTACCCATTGTACCGCTAATATTATGCGGTGGAAACAAATTCGTTTCAGGATGTAAGCGGTCTCCTTCATCATGCAAGTCAATGGCAAATACGGTGTAGTCGCCATTTTTGATGAATTCCTTGGTTATACCGACAAGTACCTCCTCGATATCCTGGCCTGGTTTCCCGCAGGTCAATGCTCCCTTATCCGCCACAAAGTCATACGTATAATCGATATTGATCAATGCCTTTTTTCCCATTACAGGTATTCCCCCTTTAATAATAAATGGAGTCGGTGACAACCTCTGCATTAAATCGGTAAAGCTGTGATGGCCGATATGAATTGCGTTTTGTTTTCTTCTGCATGCCTTTTTCATCCAAAACTTTCTCCAAAAACGGAAGTTTAGGCGCCTTGGCATAAAAAAGCGAATCCGCGCTAATCTTCGCATCATCTCTTGCTGTCAGCAGGACCCGCTGCAGTTCAGATAGAGTAAATTCTTCTGGCAGGAACTTTTGTGCTATCGTCGTTTGCACCATTTCCTTTTTCAATAAGTTCATCGCATCATGGATGATCGACTCATGGTCGAATGCAAGCTCCAATTGCAAAGCTTCCTGCACCGTGAACAATTCAACCTCCGCCGCATCGTCACTCGCTTTTCTATGATGGAGAAACTCTTCCTGCACGATGGCATAAAAGGCGTTGGAAATGATCCACCCTCTCGGATCGCGTCCTGGCCGGTCATAAACACCGAAATGTTCGACATGGAATCCCGCTACACCCGTTTCTTCCTTCAATTCTCGTTTGGCGGCTTCATAGGCCGTCTCCTTGGCATTCACAAAGCCGCCGGGCAACGCCCATTTATCTCCCTCAATATTCGGATTTCCTTCTTTGTCATTTGTGGCACGTTTGATCAATAATAGCTTCAAAAACATTTCAGGTGGTGCCTTTTCCGCCGTTTTCTTGGTCGTAATCGTAAAGATCGCAATATCCGCGGTGTATCCGTCCGGAGTAATATACTTCTTTTTTTCATGCTGGACCATGGCAACTCTCACTTTCTTTCACTAAGTATGGGACTAAGTAATTAGTAAATCATTAATTACTAATTATAGTACTCCTTCAGCGATCATTTAGCAACTTCAAACGAAAAGAAATTTCCTTATTGTTCGAAAAATCTTTCATTTTGGCTTTAACCCACAAAAAAAGCCCGATCATGATGATGACCGGACTTTTTCCATGCCTATCTAGACGGGATAGACTCCGTGCTTGCGCTCCGTAAATGTCAATTGTTTGCTTCCATACGCCTCAAACCTGACACTCAACTCAGCTCTCAGGTCATTGGGCTGGATGATGCCATCTACGATCATCTCGGATGCTAAACGATAAATATCAATGTCTTCATTGTATTCAGTTCGCTTCTGGGCGATGAAGGCAGGCCTTTCTTCCGCTTCCATTGCATTGATTTTATTGGCATAAACGGCATTGACTGCAGCTTCCGCCCCCATGACGGCGATCAGCGCCGTTGGCAGGGCAAGAACGCAATCCGGTTCAAAAGCGGGGCCGGCCATCGCATATAGCCCGGCGCCATAAGCCTTACGGACAATAACAGAAATCTTAGGCACCGTGGCTTCACTCATGGCCGAAATCATTTTCGCACCATGGCGAATGATGCCTGCCTGCTCGACCTTCGTCCCGATCATGAATCCAGGAATATCCACAAGGAACAATAACGGTATATGGAAGGCATCACATAAATTGATGAATTTCGCTGCCTTGTCTGCTGAATCATGAAACAATACCCCGCCTTTGACACGCGGCTGATTGGCAATGATCCCAATGGACTGCCCATTCAGCCTGGCCAGCCCGGTAATTAATTCGGGGGCGAAAAGCTTCTTGATTTCACAAAACGACTCCTTGTCTATGACCCGGTCGATCAAATCATACATATTGAAGGGGGCGTTCTGATTTTTCGGAATCAATTCCTCCAACGTCTTGTCAAATTGCTCTGGAAGTTCAGGCTTCACAGGTGCAGGCTTTTCCTGATAATTTCCTGGAAAATAGCTTAAGTATTTACGGGCAAACGCGATCGACTCTTCTTCCGATTTCACCAGCACATCTCCGCATCCTGAAACGGAGCAATGCATTTTAGCCCCGCCCATCTCCTCTTCGGTCACCTTTTCGCCAATGACCATTTCCGCCATTCTCGGTGAACCTAAATACATTGAAGCATTCCCCTCGACCATCACGACTATATCACAAAAAGCTGGGATATATGCCCCTCCTGCTGCTGAAGGGCCGAACAATAGACAGATTTGCGGGATTTTTCCGGATAACTTCACTTGGTTATAAAAAATGCGTCCTGCACCGCGGCGTCCCGGAAACATTTCCACTTGATCGGTAATCCTTGCCCCTGCAGAGTCGACCAAGTATAGTAGCGGCAGCTGCAGTTTTTCTGCGGTTTCTTGGATGCGGATGATTTTCTCTACTGTCCTTGCTCCCCAAGAACCGGCTTTAACGGTCGAATCATTGGCCATAACACAAACCCTCTGACCATTTATTTTTCCGATTCCTGTAACGACCCCATCCGCTGGAAGGCCATCATTGGCACAATTGGCAAAGAAGGCATCCTCTATTTCAACCCCTTCATCAAATAAGAGCTCCAGACGTTCACGTACGAAAAGCTTTCCTTTTTCAGCATTTTTTTGGTGATATTTTTCTAAACCGCCTTTTTTGATCGTTTCTACCGTTTCCGTTAATCTATCAGTCGTCACCATCGATTTTCCTCCTTCATTCGAGCTCATTGCCCCGTAAATACCGGTTTGCGTTTTTCCTTGAATGCTGCCAGGCCCTCCAGTCGGTCACGGCTTTTTAGAGTTGTCTGATAGCAGTCTTTTTCAATCTGCAGTCCGTTTTCGAGGGTTGTATCCACCCCTTGATTCAACGCCGCTTTTGCCGCCCTGAGCGCTAATGGAGCATTGCGGGCAATTTCGGCTGCCAGCTTTTTCGCTTCATCCATTAATTGTTGGGCAGGATATAGATGACTGATGATTTTCAGTTCATGAGCCTTTTTTGCATCAAGACGCCTTGCCGTATATATAAGCTCTTTTGCCGTCGCCATTCCGACTATTCGGGGCAGGCGCTGAGTACCGCCTCCCCCAGGAATGATACCTAATGACGTTTCCGTCAGTCCCATCTTTGCCGTTTCCGAGGCAAGGCGTATGTCACAAGCCAGCGCAAGCTCCAATCCTCCGCCAAAGGCCGAGCCGTTAATGGCTGCAAGGACCGGGACCGGCAGGTTCTCCAAGGCTGTGATCGTATCGCCAATCAGCTTCACCGTCTCCTTGACTTCATCTTCATTCATCCCGGCCCGTTCCTTTAAATCCGCACCTGCACAAAATGCCTTTTCACCGGATCCCGTTACTATGACGGTTCGTAAATCGGCTGCCGATTTCAATTCATTCAGCCCCTCAAGCAGATTATGAAGCAATTCCGTCGATAATGCATTGGCAGCATCAGGCCGATTTAATGTGACGATGGCGATACCCTTATCATCACGGCTTATGTCAATCAACGAAGTCATCCGTTACCCTCCTATCGTCTTATTGCGCGTTATATACAGCCATCTGATGGCTAGGCAAAGGTTTCTCCAAACAGCTTTGCATCATCAAGGCAGCCTTGATTAGTTTTTCTTGATTTATTCCTGTTTGGATCCCCATTTTATGTAGCATATGAACCAGGTCATCCGTAGCGACATTGCCGCTCGCACCTGGTGCATATGGACAGCCGCCCAAACCACCGAGTGCAGAATCGAAGGTGTCGACTCCATACTCCAGTGCTTGGAGGACATTGGCCAATGCCATGCCCCTTGTATCATGGAAATGAAGCGCAATTCGGCTGAGATCATATCTTTTCACGGCACTTTCGAGGAACGAGGCAACCTGTCTTGGCGAGGCAACCCCAATCGTATCCCCCAGTGACACTTCACTGATTCCGTAGTCAAACAATTGGTCACACACCCGGAAGACTTGATCCATCGATACCTCCCCTTCATATGGACAGCCGAATACGGTTGACACATAGCCTCTGACCGTTTTTCCGCTATTTGCTGCTCCATCGATGACCTTCTTCAATATTGGAAGGGTATCGAAAATCGATTTATTGATGTTTTTAAGATTATGGGTTTCACTTGATGACATGAAAACTGAAATTTCATCAATATCCCCCTCAAGTGCCGCCTCAAGCCCCCTTTCATTCGGGACGAGTGCTGCATAGGTGATATCAGGATTGCGCTTTATACCCTTTGCCACCTGGACGGCATCGCTCAATTGGGGAATCCACTTCGGGTGTACAAAGGATGTCACTTCTATATAAGAAAGACCTGTCTCAGAGAGCTGATCGATCCAATCAATTTTGTTTTGCGTCGGTATGATGACATGTTCATTTTGCAGACCGTCCCGCGGACCGACTTCCTTAATCGTCACTTTTTCAGGCCAATTCATTTTATTCCTCCTTTATTCGATGACGGCCAATACGTCACCCTCATTAACGAAATCCCCCTCATTCACTTTAAGTTCTTTAATGGTGCCCGCTCCCTCTGCCGCAATCGGGATTTCCATTTTCATTGATTCCAAAATGACGATATCCTCCCCGTCCGTTACACTTTGCCCCTCATTCGCTACTATTTTCCATACGCTTCCTGCCATGCTCGCTTTTAATTCTGCCATCCTTCATTCCTCCTGATCATATATGTTTTTATGTCACGTTTTATACTGTTAGTTTTTTAATATATTTATCTATGAAATCGGTAGTCGTATCTCCTTTGGCAAAAGCGTCATGAGAGATGATTTGCAAAAGCAGCGGAAGGTTCGATTTAATGCCTTCTATTTTATAAGTATCCAATGCTTCTCTTAACCTCTCGATGGCTTTATCCCTCGAATCACCGCTCACGACCAATTTGGCAATCATCGGGTCATAAAAATGCGACACGACGGAGGTACCGTGAACCGCCATTTCATGACGGATTCCATCGCCTTCAGGAAGGTTCAGGCTTGTAATGGTCCCGGGTGCCGGATAAAACGTTTTCGGATCTTCGGCATATATGCGCACTTCAATGGAATGTCCATGCTTTTTAATGTCAGCTTGCGTGAAATCCAGTTTTTTGCCGGATGCAATGTTAATTTGCTGTTCAACCAAATCCAATCCGGTAATTTCTTCAGTGACAGGATGCTCAACCTGAAGGCGCGTATTCATTTCTAGAAAATAGAAATTTTTATCTCCATCAACCAAAAATTCAAGAGTGCCTGCATTGCTATAGCCGATCGACTTTACCGCCTTAACGGCAGCCAACCCCATTTTGTTCCTTGTCTCTTCGTCTAGGAAAGATGAAGGTGCCTCCTCCACGACCTTTTGGTGGCGCCTTTGAACGGAACATTCCCTTTCCCATAAGTAAACGGCATTGCCAAAGGTATCCGCCAAAACTTGAATTTCGATATGACGTGGCCTTTCGATTAATTTTTCAATGAACATATCTCCATTGCCAAAAAACAATTGGGCACGTTTTTGATTTCCTTCAAATGCTTTCGAAAGCTCATCTTCATTGGAAACGGCCTGCATGCCGATTCCTCCGCCACCCGCTGCCGCCTTCAACATGACGGGATAACCAATCCTTTCGGCAACTGCTGACGCTTCGGCGGCATCGATCAATGGTCGGGAAAATCCCGGAACCAACGGAAGGCCCGCTTGCTCCATCTTTTTCCGAGCCTCGACTTTATTACCCATTTGCTGGATCACTTCCGGTTTCGGACCAATGAATATCAAACCAGCATCTTCACATGAACGCGCGAAATCTGCATTTTCACTCAGAAATCCATATCCCGGATGAATCGCCTCCACTCCGGTATTTTTAGCGATTTCCAAAATCTTTTTGACGTTTAAATAGCTTTCCTGAACTCTCGAGCCGCCCAATGAATGAGATTCATCCGCTAAGCCTACAAATGGTGCATCGGCATCAGCTTCCGAATGGACCGCAACCGTGCTTATGCCCATTTTCTTGCATGTACGAATAATGCGTGATGCAATTTCCCCTCTGTTTGCGATAAGAATTTTTCCAATCATCATATCATCTCCTTAATTAGTGCGTCCCGTTAGCAGATCAAGCGTTTGTTGACGCAGCCTATACTTTTGAATTTTTCCTGATGCGGTCATTGGATAAGCATCCGTGAAATGTATGTGCCGCGGAATTTTATGAAACGATATTTTCCCTTTGCAATAATCTGCCACTTCCTGCTCCGTCAAAGTTTCCCCCGGCTTCAAGATGATCCATGCCGCCACTTCTTCCCCATACTTTTGGTCAGGGACGCCAAGCACCTGGACATCGACTATGGCAGGATGCTGATAGAGGAATTCCTCAATTTCACGCGGATATATATTTTCACCGCCGCGAATGATCATGTCTTTCAGCCTGCCTGTTATCTTGCAGTAGCCATTTTCATCCATGACCGCTAAGTCTCCCGTATGAAGCCAGCCTTCCCCGTCTATTGCGAGCTCCGTAGCTTCAGGGTTGTTATAATATCCCTTCATTACATGATATCCCCTTGAACAAAGTTCTCCTTGCATACCCGTTTGGACCTCTTCTCCTGTGGCCGGATCGACTATCTTCACTTCCACTTTCGGCAGGGCCCTTCCCACTGAAGAAACACGAAGTTCAATCGGGTCATCCGTTCTGGTCATGGTAATCCCAGGAGACGATTCCGTTTGCCCATAAGTGATCGTAATTTCGGAAATCCCCATCTTGTTGACCACGCTTTTCATGACCTCGATCGGACAGGTCGAGCCTGCCATGATACCCGTCCGTAAAGAACGTAAATTGTATTGGTCGAAGTCATCAAGATTAAGTTCCGATATGAACATGGTCGGAACGCCGTGAAGCCCCGTGCATTTTTCTGCCTCCACCGTCTGCAGGACCGTTCGGGGATTGAATTCCACAAGGGGAACCATCGTCGCCCCAACAGAAACGGAAGCCATCGAGCCGAGGGAACAGCCGAAACAGTGAAACAGCGGGACAGGGATGCAAAGCCTGTCATCCTTTGTAAGCTTCATGCATGCAGCAACATTCAATCCATTGTTGACCAGGTTTGAATGCGTTAACATCACGCCTTTTGGAAATCCTGTCGTCCCTGATGTGTATTGCATATTGATAACATCATCGGGAGTCAATTCCCCCATCCTTCCGTCGAGGGCCTCCTCCGAAATGGAGCGGCTTCCGTCCATGACTTCATCCCATGAAAATGTGCCCGGGTACCGTGTTTCCCCTAGAACGATGATGTTTTTCAATTTTGGCAGTTTCTTAGATTGCAACTTTCCTGGTTTTGCAGTTTTCAATTCAGGTACAATTTCATAAAGCGTATCCATATACGAATGGTCCTTGTACTGCTCCATCAGGATCATCGTCGTCGAATCAGATTGCTTTAGCAGATACTCCAGTTCACTCGTACGGTAATTCGTATTGACCGTAACCAATACCCCGCCCATTTTCGCTGTGGAAAATTGAGAAATGAGCCATTCCGGCTTGTTGGTCGCCCAGATGGCGATATGCTCCCCTTTTTGAATATCGAGTGACATAAACCCCCTGGCCGCCTTCCTGCAAATTTTTTCAAATTCGCTGTACGTATGGCGAAGGCCTAGTTCATGGTACACCACAGCTTCATTCTCACCATATCGCCCTGCGGTCATTTCAAGCAGTTTTCCGATCGTAACATCTAGCAAATCAGACATCATATTCCTCCTATCGAATAAAGGTAAGAATGAACGCTCTTTGCTGTATAGATAATATCTGCCTTCACCCAAAATGAATCCAACCATCATGGTTCATCTGCGTCACTTATATCAGCACCCTAACTGCCTGGCGATCACGATTCTTTGAATTTCAGATGTGCCCTCACCGATTTCCAACAACTTGGCATCCCTTAAATAACGTTCCACTTCGTACTCCCTCATATAACCTGAACCGCCATGGATTTGAATCGCTTGATTACTGGCCCTGAATGCGGTTTCACTTGCAAACAGCTTGGCGTAGGCCGCTTCCTTTGCAAACGGTTTTTTCATGTCTTTTAACCAAGCTGCCTTATGGACCATATTCCTTGCCAATTCAATTTCCATGGCCATGTCTGCAAGCTTGAATTGAATCGCTTGGAAACTTGAAATCGATTTCCCAAATTGAATGCGCTCCTTCGAAAAAGCCAAAGCCTTATCGAAGGCTGCCTGGGCAATGCCAACTGCCAAAGCTGCAATCGATATCCTCCCGCCATCCAGCGTGAATAAAAACTGTTTGAACCCTTTCTCTGGATCACCCAATAAGTTCTTCTTCGGAACGCGGACATTATCAAGGATGATTTCACATGTATTGGAAGCACGAACACCCATTTTTTCATAATTGCTATTGATCGTAAGCCCTTTCGTATCGGTTGGCACGATGAATGCCGAGATGATGTTCTTGCCCCTTGCATCCTTGCCCGATACTGCAGTAACGGTGATGGTTCTTGAATAGCTAGCATTTGTGATCCACGTTTTCTCACCATTTATTACATATTCATCACCATCCAATTTGGCAGTCGTTCTCGTACCGCCTGCATCGGAGCCTGCATTCGGCTCTGTCAATCCAAAGGCTGCCAGAGTCTCGCCGGTCGTGATTGGAACGAGATATTTTTGCTTCTGTTCCTCGGTACCGAAATAATAAAGCGGACTTGCTCCGAGTGAAACGGCAGCTGCATAGCTTAATCCGGTTCCACCGCAAGCCTTGCCGATTTCTTCAACTGCGATGGCATAGGAAATCGTATCGCCGCCCGAACCGCCATATTCTTCAGGAAAAGGAATGCCAAGTAACCCGAGTTTACCCATTTTTTTGAAAACATCCTCTGCGAACATTGACTTGGCGTCCAATTCAATGGCAATTGGCTTGATTTCCTTTTCGGCAAATTCCCGAACCATTTCCTTAATCATTTGCTGTTCTTTCGTAAGTGAGAAATCCATTTGTCACTTCCCCTTCCTATTTAAGACCGACTAGTTGGTCTGTGCAAATCACTTTTCCGCTTTATTCCATAAGCTATGAGATATGGGGTAAAGATGGCTGGGAGCTTTCCTTTTCCATTTACTTATCCGTCAATAATGCATGAAGGATTAAATCGATATATATCTCTCCGATTTCATCGATCGTTTTTCCGCCGTCCCTTTTGTACCACTTGTAGGACCAGTTAACCATCCCCAGGATCGACATACCGGTGATTTCTACCGGCAATTCGCTGCGGAACACGCCTTTTTCAATTCCTTCCTCGATGACGGAAAATATAATTTCTTTATACATCTTTCGCTTTTTCATAATGGCTTCCACATATGGCGGTTTTAAGTAAATGCTTTCTTGATAGAATACTGAAATGTGCGGTTGATACAGGTCAAACACTTTTACGAATGATTGAATGATCTTTTTCATTTTTTCGGCTGGATGTGTACTTGCTGATATGGCTTCCTGTGCATTTGTTAATACATATGAAATAAAATAATCATGAATGACAAATAAAAGCTCATCTTTGGAAGAGAAATGGTGATAAAAACCACCCTTGCTTGTTCCGCATGCTTTAACGATTTCGTTAACGGAGACACCATGGTAGCCATGCTGTTCGAAGAGAGTCAACGATGTTTCTATTATTTTTTCCCTTAACTCCGTAGGTCTGCACCTCCACCTTTGTATCCGCTTACATTTAATCCAGTGGACAATAACCCGTTATGTATAAAACTGGATTCATTTAGATTTTACCAAATATTTAAAAATTGTCAATTTTTAAATATAATTGAAAAACAGCCCTCAAGATTAAGAGCTGTCATCTTCCCTCATTCTATTTCAAATGTTTTCTATCTCCTTGTTTGCTTGTTTGCCTTGATTTCTTTTACCTTGGCTTTTACAAGCTTCCAGTCATTTTCGTACGTCCATACCGACTGGATTTCCAATAACGGATCACGTTCATCGGCCCCGTTCACTTTTTGGATTCCGATAAGTCGCTTCCTTTTTCCAAAGACTGATTTGATGTCAAGCGTCGTGTATGGATTCACCAAAAGCTCTGTCGGTTCATTCAGCTTTCCGTCCTGATAAATGCCCAAATCATCGTATTCTTTTTTTCTTGAACGGATATCCATCACTACAGGATTTTGTCCTTCAATACTGATTTTCGCCTTATATCCGTCCAAAAATTGTGCCGTTACAGGCACCGATGGAGGCATGTCCAGTTCATGTACTTTTCCATCCTTGAATGTATAGGCATGGCTTGTTATCAAACGATCCTTGCCTTCCATCAATACCGTGACCAATATGTCCTGCAGTCCATCATTATTCAAGTCCGCTACCTTTAGTTCAGGATCATACCCAGCTTCTAACGGAACGCTGATCGTACGGCGATCGCTTTCGACAATCAACTCGATTCTCTTCAGGAACTTGCTTCCCGATTTATAAGGCAGCCCTTGAACCTGGATGATGTCTATTTTCTGGTCCCCTGTTACATCCCTTTTTGTGGATATGTAAGTGCCATCAACCTGAAAATTCTTATCATGTGCTTCGACCGCCTGATAGCTCACAAAGAGTGAAAGAACTAAAACCGCATATTTTAGCAAATCTAACTTTTTCATCGTGATAACCTCTCTTTTCAAAGGATGGACTAATTGGTCATTTGTCGTCGTTTGAACTTACGGCGCTGGTCCTTCATGAAGATCGACCAGAAATAGTAGAAACCTGGAACCAATATCGCAAAGCCTACGATGTATGTGGCAAACACCGCCCTGAAGGATGCAGGGTCGGTAAAGCCTGAATGGATCGTGACATTTGGATATATGATGTAAGGTAAATGGGCAAGGCCATAAACATAGCTGCCGATCAAATATTGAATGATGATCGCAATGACGGCGAGGCGCGGCATCCCTTTGACCTCACGTTTAGAAAAATAGGGAAGATAAAGCGCTACCCCCGCTAAGACAAAAAAGACTAACGAAACGAGTAATAATGATGATTTTTTCATCATTTCTACATAAATCCAGTTCGCTTCGTTTTTTAATGTAAACATTACCAGCAAGGCCATGACTAGCATTAGCGGTCCGGTTATCATCGCATCCCTGCGATAGATTTTGTAAGCTTTCATTTCATCCGCTTGCTTTGAGTAGTCGGATAGGAGTAAGGAAGATAAAAAAAGTGTACTGAATACCCCGAACAACAAGAAGGCATATTCATTGGGGCTCGTGAAAAGTTTCGTTAAATTCAGCTCTTCATTCCCCTTCACCCCTTCGACAAAGCCTAGATGTGTGATAGGCAAGACACTGATCAAAAGGCCTGGGATGATCAAGCCCGTAATCCCTGAAATATACGTCAGAACTTTTTCATATTTGTCTACGCTATGGGAGAAAACCAAGAAAGCACTCCTGATACAAAGCAAAACCAATATCAGGCTTGCTGGAACGATTAAGGCCACTCCAATTGGGAAAACCGCACCTGGGAATAAGCTGTAAATTGCAATGACAAGTCCGACCACAAATGTATTGGTCACTTCCCAAGTTGGCGATAAATAGCTGTTCGCTATCTTCGTAGCGTTCGTTTCTTCCTTTTTAATGTAAGTCATCGCCCAGAAACCAGCACCAAAATCCATCGAGGCCATGATGGCATAAAGAAAAATAAAGCCCCAAACCAACGTAATTGCAAGAAGAGCATCGCTCATTTGCCTTCCTCCTTTCATGAATTGGAATCAAAGAGCCTCACATCTTTTTGTTCGGCTTTATATATATCATCACTTATTGAATTTCGTTTGAAATAGTACAGCAATGTAAACACGACTGACACGCACAACACGATATATACGATTATGAACATCGTGAATAAAAATCCAAGATTCTCATAGGTTGTAACGGAGTCCGCAGTGGTAAGCATCCTGTATATCGTCCAGGGCTGCCTGCCTGTACATGCATAAATCCAACCACATTCGATAGAAATCACCGAAAACGGACCGGCCGCCACAAATAACCAGAGAATCCACTTTGGATAGGTTTCCTTTTTCAACCACTTACTCCATACCAAAGCAAACAGAGATAAAGCGATTAAACCTGAACCAATGAGCACCATCGCATTGAATAAAATATGGACATAAAGAGGCGGCCAATACTCCTCAGGAAAATCGTTCAAGCCCCTTACGACCGTATCGAAACTATTGCCTGATAAAAAGCTTAAGAGCCAAGGAAATTCAATCCCATATTTCACTTCCTGGGCTTCCCGATCGGTATAACCGAATAAGGTAAGGCCAGCGTGGTCCGTGGTTTCGAACAAGCCTTCGGCAGCTGCTAATTTCTCTGGCTGCTCGCGGTACAAATGCTGTGTGGTCGCATGTCCGTTGAGAGCTGTCAAAAAAGAAAAAACCAAACCCAAGACGATGCTAAGCTTCAGCGCTTTTTGGTGAAAATTAAATTCTGTGGTTCCGAATTTGTTCTTCAACATTTTATACGCAGCAACTGCCGCTACGACAAAAGCACCTGTTGTATATGCCGTAAGCGCAGTATGCCCTGCTGTCACCAAGAAGCTTGGATTGAAAAAAGCCGCCCAAGGATCCACATCGACTATTTCCCCATTTTCAAACCGGAACCCGGCGGGCGTCCCCTCAAATGCATGCACATTTGAAATCAATACAGCCGATGCCAGTGCTCCGAATGCGACAAAAAACAAACTCACGATTCGTGCCCATGGCTTGATTTTTTCAGCTGCATACACATAAATGGACATGAACAATGCCTCAACCATGAATGCATAAATCTCGATTTGGAACGGAAGCGCCATCACTCGGCCAATCACTTCCATGAATCCTGGCCATAAAAGGGATAGCTGCACACCAGCAATCGTACCTGTGGGGATTCCGACCCCAAGCAGCACCCCCAATGTTTTCGTCCAGCGTTTGGCCATGACAACGTACTGTAGGTCCTTAGTTTTTTGATACATCAATTCCGCGGCCAACATCATCATCGGCAACCCGACACCTATCGTCGCAAATATGATATGTACTGCCATATTCGTCCCGAACATTGCACGGGCCATTTGTAAATGATCCATACTTTCTTCCTTTCTAACCTTTGTCTCTTGGTAGTATCTCCGCAGGAAAGGAAAATATTTAATAAAATCCCACAAACTAAGTTTTCATGGGATTCATTAATAAAGATGCTTAGCTGAAAGGTTTTTTGAGAAAATTACGAATGAATATTCTGGCGAGGTTACTGTTGATATATATACAATATCTTTACGGACCCTTTTTATTGACTACTTGAATACCTTTTCGTTTTGATAAGCAATCCTTGCTAATTTTTATTGATTAATGAACCAATTAATCAATAATCTTCATAAATGGTGAACCTTTTAGAATATGATAGCGTAAATCCCCGATTAGGAATCTTTAATCAGAGAGGAGAGTTTTTTTTGGCCTTTTCCAATGACCCGCTTTCACCCGATCAGATGCTCGCTGTCATCAAAAATGGACTGGGACCTTCCTTTACTCCAAAAAAGATCATCATCATTGGAGCCGGCATTTCTGGATTAGTTGCCGCTTCCCTTTTAAAGGAAGCAGGACATGAAGTAATAATATTGGAAGCAAGCGGAAGGCTCGGCGGGCGCATATTGACTATGAGGGCGCCATTTCTAGATGATGCCTATCTTGAGGCTGGTGCCATGCGCATCCCGAATTATCACTATTTAGTCGCTGAATATATTAAAAAATACCAATTACGAACCCTCTCTTTTGCCAATTCGACTCCAAATGACCCCATTTATGTGAATGGCATCAAGACAACGGCTGCCATATACCAACAAGACCCAGATATACTGAAATATCCGGTAGCACCACGTGAAAAAGGGAAAACAGCTGAAGAATTGCTTAATATGGCGATTAAGCCGGTAACTGACTTCATCAATCAAGACCCTGTAAATAATTGGAGCATCGTCATTAGAGACTTCGATAAATACTCCATGAGTTTCTTTTTGCAGTACAATCCAGTAGGGATCAGCCTTTCCACAGGGGCGATTGAAAGCATAAAGGTTCTTTTAGGCTTGGAGGGCTTCCCCGAGCTTTCTTTTCCTGCCATCCTTCGTGAGTTAATGCCGCTCTTTAATCCGGATATCAATTTCTATGCAATCGAGGGCGGCAACGATCGGCTCCCCTATGCATTTCTACCGGAATTGAAGGAAAATCTGAATTTTAATTATCAGGTGACAAAAATAATCCAACAAAATAATCAGGTCACCATTGATTCTAAACACACTCAAAGCAACAGGCCTTTAACGGTCACCGGAGATCTTGCCATCGTGACGATTCCTCTTCAATTATTGTCCTTTATCGAAATTGAGCCCCGGAATTCCTTTTCGCATAATAAGTGGAAGGCTATCAGGGAACTCCATTATGCTGCATCGACAAAAATCGGCCTTCAATTCAGGCAGCGGTTTTGGGAGCGGGAAGGGATCTTCGGCGGTAAATTGTCGACCGACCTTCCCATCAGGTTTGCTTATTACCCTAACAGCATGTTTAATC
The DNA here is from genome assembly GCF_002803435.1 of Bacillus sp. mrc49. Classification (NCBI taxonomy): domain Bacteria; kingdom Bacillati; phylum Bacillota; class Bacilli; order Caryophanales; family Bacillaceae; genus Bacillus; species Bacillus sp. mrc49. The sequence goes on from NZ_PHNG01000709.1 coordinate 71,443, forward strand.
GAAGTGAATCCGGCCTTCTCTTGGCCAGTTATACGTGGGAAGATGACGCAACATTATGGGATATTCTTCCTGAACAAGACCGGATCCAAAATGCGTTAAAGAATCTGGAAAAGGTGCATGGAAAACAAGTATACGATCAGTTTTTAACCGGCGCTTCCTATAGCTGGACTATGAACCAGTATGCATATGGGGCTTTCTCCATGTTTAAGCCTGGTCAGGAAACAGACCTGTTCCCCTACATCCCCACCCCTGAAGGCAGGGTCCACTTCGCAGGGGAGCATACCTCAACGTTCCCAGCCTGGATCGAAGGAGGAATCCAATCGGGGATACGGGTTGCACATGAAGTTACGAACCTGCCAAGAACATATAACCTATGAATTTGGAAGATTGCGGATGCCGCAGGCGTCGCTAGGGCTCAAGTAGACGCTCTTTTCCTGCAGCAGCTGCGTACACACGCTCCAATCAAATTGGCTTTTATTTTTTAAAACAACTCTTTTGCCTTAGGGCTTTTTTGTTTTAAAATTTGAGGTGAAGAGGATGCTTTCCATGCATGACTTGAAATGACTTCTTTAGAACGATGGGTGCCTCTTAAAAGCGATGGCCAAGATGGCAAGGTCCAAAAATGTACTATTATCATGGGCTCTTAGTAGCCCTATCACTTGACCTTAGCCGAAAATCAAAAGGGGATTTCAAAAAGGGGTTCGGAATTTTCCCATTCCGAACCCCTTTTATCTACAATCTGGAACCTTCCCTTTTAGGAAGGCTTATTTATGAACAATCACTTAATCCCACCTTTTGAGCCAAAGTCGATGATATCTAAGTCGATTTGGTAATTGATATCGGCATCACTGAAAATTTTGTCCCAGTTCTTCTTATTTTTCTCCCAATACTCTGGATGCTGATTTTCAACATAACGGAACAACCCCGCTACCCCCGTTTTATATTGATGCTGCAATTTCCAGACAACCTTTTCGACGTCTCGTGTCACCTTCTCCTCCGCATCACGCTCGGCTTCTTTTAAATAGCTTTCTTTGAAGGAATTTTCCTTGCCATACCAATCTTCCGAAAGTCTTGCTGTGTATGCTACAGAAATATTGATCGTCAAATGATCTCCGTCCAAATCCGTCGTGATTTTCCGGCTTCTCCTCTTGTCCACTTCAACGCTGAAAGGTTTACCATGATGGGCCGTTTCGATTATTCCGCCCTTCACTGATCCATTCAACCAATTTAATGATTCGATATCCTTATTATTCATGAGCCCGACCAACTTTGAATCGTTGATCACCCCAGCTCCCTGCAAAATTAATTTTCCCCCTTTGATATCAACAGCCTGGATGGCGAAGCTTCCATCTGATTGTAAACTGGAGGATGCCTGTCCCAATGTTAAAGTGGGGAGGATCTTATTCGTTCGCTTATCATTATCTTTCAATTCATAGATCACATTAGAAGGAATCTCTCCGTCGTCCGCTCTCTCCAATATTTCCCTCGTCGGTCTTTTCGTTAAAAAAACAAAGCAGCTTCTTCTTGTATTGTTGTCACGTATCGACTGATTGATGATGGCTTCCATGCGGATTTCCCTTAATACTTCTTCATTGATGAGCAAAATTCGTTGATGATTTGTCAAGACTGTATTGGTTAGGAGCAAGGAATCCCGTATTGCCTCATGAAGCGTTTTCGCACTGACGGTAACATTTTTATATTTTAATTTAGCTTGATTTTCCTGCAAGCTGTAGCCAGGAGGTACGAGAATTTGCTGAGTTAACTTAATTTCGTTTTTGTTCTTACTTAAATCGATTCCCACTCCCACCACAAGGGATAAATCCTCGATGTTTTCACTGTCCCAGCAGCCTGAAAGCAATGGTATAAGCAAGAGCACCCATAACCTTTTCATCGGCTTATTCTACTCCTTTTCACTTGAACGATCACGAATGTTACAATGGGCAAGCCAATCAAAATAACGGGGAAAACATAGCCCAGCATATCGCTCATTTTAAAAATCTGGATTGTATTTTTCGGAATCTCCGCCAGGATGAACATGACGGGAACGAGAACGATCAGGTTCGTTGTATACGAATTGTTGAAGATTTTCGTCATGCCTTCTGCTGCAAAATAAGAGTAAATTGCATGTGTACAAAAAAACTGGAGGATCCAGGTGATCAAAAGAAATAGCTCCAAACGCTCGATGAATATCCCCTTCACCTCAAACGATTGTATAAATGAAATCGTTGGCCAGGTGACGGCCTTCACTTCCGGTACAGTCAAGGCGGCCACAACCAGAACATATGTAATCACATATAAGATTACGGGAATGAAAAAACCGAGTAAAACCCCGCTCCTTACCTTTTTTTGATTTTTCACTAAACCAAACAGGAAGATGAAAAGCTCAATTCCAAAAAAGGACAAGGTACCGGTGCCCATCCCTTTCATCACGGGCAGGAAGCCTTTGCCAAGGACAGGCTGTATGTTTTTTAAATCGACAATCCTAATACTTAGTAAGTAAATGAACAAGACGATGACAATAGTCAACGGCAGAAAGAAGACACACACTTTGGCAATCGCTTTAATTTTTCCTGTCAAGAGGTGCACACTTGCTAGAATCAAGGTAAGAATCACGATCTCTTCCGGGGTATCCTCCAACAGATAAAATCGGACCATCTCACTCATGGCAAGCACTTCGAAACTGGCCACACCTACAAAGTACAATACGACGAGCAAACCGATAACTTTGGAGAGCAGCCTTCCGTATGCCTCTTCCATATATGTATAATAATTAGTAACCTGATGTTTTTTTAGCATGGCAACAAGTACGCAAATGAACAACCCAATTAGCAGTCCGTTAAGGATCAAGACGATCCATCCATCGGACGAGTGAACTTTTTCCGTTATTGTCCTTGGAAGCGTCAGCATCCCAATTCCCAGCATGCTGCATGAAATGATTGCTGCCAATTCTGAACTAATGATTTTGCCATCCAATTGGTTCAAGAGAGTCGCCCCCCTTTTTTTCGTTTCGGTAATCTGATGAAAGCATCCTTCCAAGTCTTTTTCCCAATGAAATCCAGCGGTTGAAAATAAGGTTCTTGAAAGCTTGTCAATTTGGACAAATGGTTGATGACGAGGATAAAGAATAAAGTGGTTCCATATAGACCAAGGACGGCAGAGAAAATCATCGCACCGAATCTTAATGCCCTGAACGCAAGCCCAAAGCTGTATTGCGGGACTGTAAATGAAGTGATTGTCGTGATTGCAACGATGATGACCATGAGTGAACTCACGATATTCGCTTGCACGGCTGCCTGTCCGATGATGACTCCTCCAACCAATCCAACTGTCTGACCGATCGGAGCGGGGAGACGGATGCCCGCTTCTCGAAGCAGTTCAATCGTCAATTCCATGATGATGGCTTCGACAAAAGGGGGGAATGGGACATTCTCCCTTGTTCCTGCGATGGTCATCGCCAGTTCTGTCGGCAGCAATCCCGGGTTGAACGATACCAAAGATATATAAATCCCAGATAGAAAAACGGTAACAAAAAGCGAAAAATACCGAAGAATCCGCAAGAAAGTGCCCGCTACCCATCTTTCATAATAATCATCGGGAGATTGCAGCAGCATCGTAATCGTCGTTGGTGCCATTAGCGCAAACGGGGAACCGTCGATCATGATCACCACTCTCCCCTCTTGTAAGGCCGATAAAACTTTATCTGGGCGTTCAGTATTTTGGATCTGCGGGAATGGGGTAAACGATGTATCTTCGATTAATTCCTCCAGCATCCCTGAATCCTGAAGGTCCGTTTCCTTCACGCCATCTATCCGTTTATTCACTTCTTTTATTAATCTATCGCTTGCTTTTCCCTCATAATATATCAGCGCCAATTCACGTTTTTCCAACGTCCCTACCTTTTGTTGCTTGATAACGAGATTGGGATGGCTTGAATATTGCCTGATCAATCCGATATTTTCCTTTAGGCTTTCGATAAAGCCCATCTTCGGGCCCCGTACAACCCTCTCTGTTGAAGGTTCCGTGAAATTGCGTGTTTTTTCTCTTTCGAGGTTCAAGACATAGCCCTTTGCTATTCCATCTATAAATAAGAGCGTTTTCCCATCAAAAATATGCTCCTTGGCTTTTTCATAGGTTTCAATTTCATCGTCCTTTACCGAACAGATCTTGGAAATGACCAATTGCTCGACTGAAACGGGATAGCTCTTTTCTATCTGGGCAGATGATAAATCAAGGACAATTTCATTGAAGGCTGGATAATCCATCGTCCCATTGACAAATACGAATATTCCGGAGCGATCATAACCTGGAATGTACAATTCTTTAAAAACCACATCATCCTGCATATCCAATATGGATTTCAATTTTTCCTGGGTTTGATCCAATTTTATATGCAAGGATTTACTTTTCATTGTGAACTCCTTTGTAAAGTGAGTATATTTTTTTTAGTTTCCTCTTTTTACAATTTTTTATTCGACTGGAGAATGACTTTCGTGAGGGGCGGGTTAGATGCTTCCTATTCCTTGCCAGTCCCGTTTTCTCTTTCGTGAAAATGATTGAACGACAATCTAAAATGGTTAATCTGTCATTTAATTGCAAATGCTAACCATCATAAGCTTGAGTTAAGAGGTGAGAACATTGTTTAACCGCAGGAAATCCAGACAAAGCAGCTCACAACAAAAGGATAACGATGACGGCATCAATAAAATTTCCGAAATACGCGAACTATTTAATTCCTTTTCTACATCCTATGATTTTATAAACCATCAAGGCTCATATAATGAGGTAGGTTATTGGGTATCGTATTACCGTTCATTAATTGATGCACAGGAGCTTCACAAAAGTGTACTGTCAGTGATACCAACCTTGGAACAAATCAGTTTGGAGAAATTGAGAGATAGTATTCCAATCGAGGACACGCTCATCACCAGTACGAAGATTGTGGTAGAAGAGCGAATCATGAGAGGGCATATCGCGATTAGGCTAGATTCAAACCTTGATGAGTGTTTGTTAATAAATGTGGTTGCCCAACATGGGCGGCAAGTTGATAAACCGGAACTTGAATTTGGGATCATAAGTCCCCAGGAAGCTTTTGTCGAGGATATCGATATCAATTTGAATCTTGTAAGGAAAAGGCTTCCCGTACCAAGCTTGCAGGTGACTGAATTGACCGTGGGCAGCTTATCTAAAACAAAAGTGGCTGTCTTGTCGATTGATGGCATCGTTGACAATGAAAATGTCGAAACCGTCATCCAGCGCATCAATGAAATAGATTTTGATGAAATCTTGGATGGCTCCCATCTGGCGCAAATGCTTTATGATGATACAAGTACATTATTCCCCCTTTTTCTATATACGGAAAGGCCGGACCGCATCGCCAGTGCTTTGGCTGAAGGAAAAGTGGCCATGATCGTTGATCGGTCATCTTCCGCCTTGATTGCCCCAACCATTTTGTTGGAGTACTTCATTACGATGGAAGATTATAACATGCCATGGGTGCCTGCATCGGCATTTCGTTTATTAAGGATTTTCGCGGTCATTTTTTCGATATTCGCAACGCCGCTATATGTAGCGGTCCTGACTTACCATTATGAACTGATTCCTAAAGATCTTTTGGAAACGATCGTCACTTCAAGAAATTTGATTCCCTTCCAGCCTTTGATTGAAGCGTTATTCTTGGAGGTCTCGATTGAGTTACTGCGGGAGGCCGCTGCCAGGCTTCCGACAAAGGTTGGTCAGACATTGGGTATCGTCGGCGGTATCGTAATCGGACAGGCTGCTGTTGTAGCGGGGCTGACGAGTAATATCTTGTTGATCATCGTTGCCTTGTCCGCTCTGGCATCGTTTGTCACCCCCATTTATAAAATGGGCAACGCCATCCGGTTACTGCGGTTTCCCTTTTTGATCGGGGCCCAGATCTGGGGGCTGCTCGGAATTACCATTTCGGCCGTGTTCTTAATGACACATCTTATTAAGCTGACATCGATGGGGCACCCGTACCTTGAGCCTATCTATCCGTTCCACTTAAAGGATTGGAAAGATAGCTTCGTGCGGCTCCCCTTTAATCTTTTTAAATCGCGACCCATCAATTTACGAACAGAAAATACAGCGAGGCAACCAAAGCCGAAAAAGAAAATCATCAAAAAAAATGATTTTAATGAATGATTGTAATGAGGAACCTATATGAACCCAGCTGGTGTTAATGAAAAAGACAAGGTGCAGCCTTTTTATGTATTTTTTTTAGTGCATGCCATGCAAACCGGAATTGGTGTGCTCAGCTTCCAACGAGTTTTAGCAAAATCCACTGGTACGGATGGCTGGATATCGATAATACTGGCGGGATTGATTGTCCATTTGCTGATATGGGTGATTTATAAGATTTTCAGCATTGTGCCAGGAGATATCCTGACTGTCAATTATCAGGCATTCGGGAAATGGATGGGAAACTTCTTCAGCCTGCTTTTCATCCTTTATTTTTTGATTCTCAGCTTGACGGTCATGATCAGCTATATTCAGGTCATACATGTATGGATGTTTGAAGAGGTTCCTGCCTGGTCTTTTTCGTTGGTCTTCCTGGTCTTGATTTACTATATAAATACTGGAGGCTTCCGAACGATTACGGGCATAGCCTTTTTAAGTGCCACCATGACCTTTGGGCTTTTATTCTTTCTCTTCTATGCCATGAAATACTCTGAATTCACCAATTTACTGCCCATTTTCGATCACTCGATTTTGGATATATGGAAAGGAACGAGAAATGTTTCCTTAACCATGATTGGATTTGAACTGATCCTGATGTTCTACCCTTTCATCAAGGACGCCAAGTCTTCTCAAAAATACGCTCATGGAGGCGCATTGTCGACAACGTTGACCACCCTGTTCATTTATCTGGTTTCGCTCGTTTTTTATTCGCAGAAGCAGTTAGTCATGACCATATGGCCGACCCTCTCCATGACAAGCATCGTTGAATTGTCCTTTATTCAACGTTTTGAATATATAGATGTTTCTTGGTGGGCCATCGTCATCATACCTAATATGACCATCTCCTTATGGGCTGCCAGCAGGGGGTTCAAGCGATTATTCAATGTCCAGCAAAAGTATCCATTATGGGGGATGTCGCTTATTATCCTGATGATCAACATTTTCTTTTTTGATATTGATTCGCTTAATATATTGGCGCGGATCATCAATCCCTACGGCGTGATCTTCCTTGTTTCCTACCTGCCTCTTCTTTTGGTCATCATCTATATTAAGAAAAAGAGGAATTCTTTATGAGAAAATTACTTCCTGTCATTTTGGCTTTTGTCATTCTATGCAGCTGCGCCCAGCCACGAGTGGTTGACGAGGTGAATATGGCCCAGGCCATCGGGTACGATATGATCAAGAATGATAAGGTTGAAGGAATGTTCGTCATCCCTATCTTTCAACAAGATAAAATGGGTAAATACCAAATCTTATCCGGTACTTCAACAACGACAAGTGATGTGCAGGCTGCCGTTTCAAAAAAAGCAGATAAAACGGTGCTGCTCGGACAGACTCGCATCGTTTTATTCAGTGAAAAAATCGTTCATAAAATCGGGATGACAGAACTGACGGATTATCTTTACCGTGAGCCCCAGCTCGGTAACAGGGTACTTCTCGTCATCGTCGAAGGCAAGGTCAAGGATGTCATCCATACAAAACCATCGAATTCAAATGTGAATATCGGAATTTTTTTATCGAACCTTATCAATCAGCAAAATGAAACAGGTAACGGACCGGACACCAATCTCCACCTTTTCTTGGGGAATTCCTTGGAAAATGGCGGTGATGCCTATCTCCCCATCATAAAAAAACGTGGAAATGACTTGTCTGTTTCCGGTGTCGCCCTGTTTCATGAAAATAAGATTGTCAGTAAAGTGCATTCAAGAGATATGTTCGTCTTCAAAACTTTAGTTCAATCCCATCGAAGAGGAATATACAAATTCAAATTAGATGATAAGAATAAGAGCGATATTGTAGTGGAAAGCATCAGGAGCGGCACGAGTTATCATATATCAGACTCAGAGAGCCATCCATCGATGACGATAAAACTAAAAATAAAAGGGCAAATTAAAGAGTCAATGAGAAGTGACAATCTTACCAATCGAAAAATGATTAAAAAAATCGAACAGGATATGGAAGCTGACTTAACGAAGCAGGCCACCAGGCTTATTAAAGATTTTCAGGAACGCAACATCGATCCGATTGGCCTAAAGGAAAAATTCCACGCCAAAAATAAAAAAATGACGTATGAGCGATGGAAAAGCATTTATCCGAATATGGACATTCATATAGAATCGAAAGCTGACATCCTCCAAACCGGGGTTTCGGAATGAAGACAAGCGCAAAAACGAGACAGGAAGCCATTCCCGTCTCGTTTTTGTTGTAAGGATCAATCATGAAAATTCGTACCATCCGTCACTTCTTTAACGATTCCGGCACGGATGACAAAGTCACCGAAATGCTCTCCTTCGGTCCGTTCTTTTGCAAATCGTGAAAGCAGGACCTGCAGCTCGTTCAAAATTTCTGCTTCCCCGATATTTTCACGGTACATCTTGCTTAGCCGGCTCCCATCGAATGCGGCACCGAGATACATATTGTACTTGCCAGGCGCTTTTCCGATAAAACCGATTTCTCCAAGTGCATGACGGGCACAGCCATTCGGGCAGCCGGTCATGCGTATCGTGATTTCCTCTTCCCTCAATCCGTTTTCATCAATGATGGACTCCACTTTATCAAGCAAAACCGGCAAATAACGCTCCGCTTCCGCCATTGCCAGTCCGCATGTCGGAAGTGATACACAAGCTATCGCGCTTCGGCGGAGAGCTGAATGGTTTGCCCCATCCGTCAATCCATATGCGGCAAGCAAACCATTGATTTTTTTCTTTTCTTGACTTGATACATTGGCAATGATCAGGTTTTGGTTGGAAGTCAGCCGAAAGTCACCTGTATGAATTTTAGCGATTTCACGTAAACCTGTCATCAGTTTGTACTCATTCCGATCCGCGATGCGGCCACCTTCGACAAACAAGGTAAAATGCCACTTACCTCGTAAGCCTTTCACCCAGCCGTAACGATCGCCATTATTATCAAAATGATAAGTCCTCGCCTTGTCCAATTGCCATCCCAGGCGATTTTCCAGTTCATTCTTTACCGTCTCAAGCCCAAGGCGGTCAACGGTATATTTGAAACGAGCATTTTTCCTTACGGAACGGTTTCCGTAATCACGCTGAATCGTAATGACTTTTTCCGCCACATCAAGGATCTGATCAGGTTTACAAAAGCCAATTACTTTAGCTAGCTGGGGATATGTCGATTTGTCACCGTGGGTCATTCCCATACCGCCCCCGATCGCCACATTGAATCCAACGAGTTTTCCGTTTTCAACAATTGCTATGAAGCCCAGATCCTGGGAGTATACATCTATATCATTCGATGGAGGAACAGCAATGCCTATTTTAAATTTCCTTGGCAAATAAAGCGGTCCGTACATCGGTTCGATATCTTCCACTTCAGGGGTGCCAACAACTTTTTCTTCATCCAGCCATATTTCATGGTACGCCCTTGTCCGTGGCAATAAATAATCACTCAATTGTTTCGACCATTCATATACTTCGGAATGGATTTCAGATTGGAAGGGGATCGAATTGCACATGACGTTCCGATTGACATCACCGCATGCGGCGATGGTGTCGAGCATGGACGCATGAATCTCCTGAATCGTTTTTTTCATGTTCCACTTCAATATGCCATGCATCTGAAAGGTCTGTCTTGTCGTCAATTTCAAGGTACCGTTTCCATATTTGTGGGCAAGATCATCCATGACCAGCCATTGTGAAGGCAACGCGACCCCGCCCGGCATGCGCACTCGCAACATGAACTGATAGGCTGGCTCAAGCTTTTGCTTTTGGCGTTCATTCCGCAGATCGCGGTCATCCTGCAAATAGCTGCCATGATGTTTCATCAGGCGATTATCATCATCCGGAATGCCGGCGCTAATGCGATCTTGCATCACCTCTTCGAGTGTACCGCGCAAATAGTTGCTTCTTTCTTTTATTTGCTCAACATCACTCGGCAGTCCTTCAGGTGCTTTCAATAGTCGGTTCACCATGTTGTTATCTCCTTTTCATCAATAGTTTCAGTACACATCACGTTGATAGCGTTTATTCTGCTGCATGTCATCCAGGTAGGCCTGCGCATCGGCATGACTCATCCGACCTTCTTTTTCAATGATTTCAATCAACGTATGGTGGACGTCATGTGCCATGTTTTTCTCATCGCCGCATATGTATATCGCCGCACCCTCCTGCAGCCAACGAAATAATTCATCGCTATGCTCGAGCATCCGGTTTTGTACATACACTTTTTCATCCGTATCCCTCGAAAAAGCCACATCCATCTTTGTCAATGCTCCTGTTTCCAACCATTTTTGCCATTCCGTCTGATAAAGGAAATCCGTCACGAAATGCTGATCACCGAAAAAGAGCCATGTTTTCCCGCTTGCTTCCGTTTCTTCGCGCTCCTGAATGAACGATCTGAAGGGGGCAACGCCCGTACCCGGTCCAATCATGATTATTGGTGTATTCCCATCAACGGGCTGCTTGAAGTTTTGATTATGCTGAATATATACGGGCAGCTTATCTCCTGGCTGTAATCGCTCGGCACATAAAATGGAGCAAACGCCCTTTCTTTCCCGCTCATGACTTTCATAGCGGACAGCTCCGATTGTCAAATGCACTTCATCCGGATAGGCTGACAAGCTATTTGCAATGGAATAAAGGCGGGCTGGCATTTTTCTGAGTATGGATACGAATTCTTGCGCCGACCCGCCCCATGAGCCAAAATCACGGATAACATCAAGCAAATCTCTGCCTTTGCGATATTCCTTAAGTTTTGCTTCATTTTCAGGTGATACAAGCGCCTTTAACTCCTCACTACCTGAAATCGCAGCCGCCTGCTCAAGCAGTGACTTAGTTAAAACGGTTATTTCAAAGTTGGAGATGAGAGCTTCCCTGAACGGCTGGAGGTCTCCCTGCTTGTTGACCTTCACCATTTCTTCTGGATCCCAATCGAGTTCATGAAGGAGCATATCCACTAAAGCTGAATCATTCTGCGGATATATACCAAGACTGTCGCCAGGTTGAAATGTAATTCCCGAGCCTTCAAGCGACAACTCGACATGACGCGTCTCCTTATTGGAGCCTCGGCCATTCAAGTTGATATTTTCCAGCACCTCCGCCTTGAACGGATTCGTCCTCGAATATGTAGTTTCAGCCGTTTGTGCCAACGGTTCAATTACGGGTGCAACAGTATTGCCTGAAACCTTGCTTAAACTGGAAATGACGCCTTCGAGCCATTCGGCAGCCGGCTCATCATAATCAAGATCGCAGTCCACCCGCGGAAGTATCCTTGTGCCGCCAAGCTCTTCCAATCGCTTATCGAATTGTTTTCCCGTTTCACAAAAAAATTCATACGAGCTGTCACCAAGCGCCAATACAGAAAAGCGGAGATCATCAAGCCTTGATGCCCGTCTGCCATGAAGGAACTCGTGGAAGGATATCGTGTTATCTGGCGGATCACCCTCACCATGTGTGCTAACGATTATTAGAAGATTCTCGACTTTTTTTAAATTATTCACCTTATAGTCACTCATGGATGAAACCGTTACTTGAAAGTCTTTACCCTTGAGCGTTCTTGCGGCATTCTCGGCCACCCCTTGTGCATTGCCGGTCTGTGAACCAAATAGGATGGTAACTTCTTTTGATATTTTCTGGGCATCGGTTTGAGCTGCCATCACCGTTTCAGCGACTGTATCTGGAATGGAAACTGACAGAGACGCAGCCAAATAACCGCTCAGCCAAACTTTTTGGTTTACTGTCAAGCCAGGCAGGAGATTGTTAAGAAGCTCTGCCTGTTCCTGATTAAAAGGACTGTTACTTACCTGAAGTTGCACGATTTCCACCTCACAAAGGAATATAAACTTATTTTAGTAGATTCTTATTTTCTTTCACTCCATGAAATGATTTAACTCTCTTACTCCTATCGATCAAGTAGGTTTTAAATGCAAAAAAATTTAGAAAGTTCAGTTCATACATGGAGGAACTGGAATCGATAGGTTGCTGCCAAATGAACAATTGACGTAAAAAAGGAAAATAGCTTGCTTTACCTATACTATTGTTAAAATAAGTTCTTCATAATACTTTACCTGAGTGCTCATCATTAGTAAAATATATATAATTTATTGCTACTATTAAGAATATTAATAATAGAGGGAGTATTCCGATGTATTATGATGCTTTAAAAACTTTTGTGACGCTTGTGGAAGTCAAGAATTTTACAAAAACTGCAGAAATTCTCCTTATGTCACAACCAAGTGTTAGTTTGCATGTAAAGAAATTGGAAGAAGAGTTCCAAACGAAATTATTTCTCCGCTCACCTAAATTTTTGAAAGTCACCTTAACGGGCGAAATTCTCTACGAACGTGCTAAACAAATGATTACCATCTATGAACAGACCATCCAAGACATTCAGGAACATGATAGGTCGATCAAAGGAGAGTTAAAAATTGGCGCAAGTTTTACGATTGGAGAATACATATTGCCTTCACTGCTCATTGACCTTCAAAAGGATTATCCTGAACTTGAGCTTCAAGTTGTCATTGGAAACACGGAAGAAATCGTTAAGGCCGTTCGGTTATATAAAGTCGATATTGGTTTGATCGAAGGTCAAACCAATGAAAAAGAGCTCTCCGTACACCCCTTTATGCAAGATGAGTTATTCGTCGTTTCATCGAACGACCATGAACTCGCATGCAAAACTGAGGTGGAAATTGCCGACCTGCATGACCAAGCATGGGTAACAAGGGAAGTCGGATCCGGCACGCGGGAATACCTTAACCATGTGATACGTTCAAATGGCCTGAAAATTAAATCGATGCTTACCATCAGCAGCAATCAAGGAATCAAGGAAACATTAATCAAACATGGAGGAGGTCTTGCCCTCCTCTCCCGAAGTGTCATAGAGCGCGATGTCCAAACCAAAATCCTTTCCACTATACCCTTGAAGAATGAATCCTTTAACAGGACGCTTTCCTATGTTTATTCTCCCATAATGGAAGATAAAAAGAATGTGAAGACCTTTATAAGGGAATTAAAACGAAAATGGCCTTTGAAAACGAGATCGATTGATTAGTAGCATCATTCCTTCATTCTCCCTAACTCTATAAAAGGCCATGGCAGGAGCATTCCTTCCATGGCCTTTTATAGGCTGATTACGTAAACGGTGAATGGTGAATGACACCTTTCACCTTACGTTTGGCTATTCTTCATTATGTATGTACAAACCGCCCCGGTCCTGAACGGTTTTATGAATACAGGATTCCCTTCGCCCTTCATACCGTTCCGGTAATGCAATAAACATTTGTATGTGGATGTTACATTAAGCATATCGGCCTTTTCCATTAAAAAAATTTTCTCTCTGTATTACCGGATTACCGGATACCCCATTTCCACAAGCATCGCCAGTTTCCCATCCATGTCGTCCACGACAAAACCGATATGGTGGACTCCCTCTCCTAATGTGTCAAGATGTTCACTCCATGTGCTGGCCGTTTCGTCGGACTCGATCAATTCAAACTGGATTAAGGGCCGTGCTTCAGGCTTTTGATAGCCCTTCTCTTAAACGTTATTCGATCATGAACTCAGCCTAGTCCACGAACTGACAATCCACCATCACTGGAAATGACCTCACCAGTAATCGCTCGCGCTTCGTCCGATGCCAGGAGGACATAAGCTGCTACATGATCTTCGGGCATCTGGGCCAGCTGAAGCGGGTTTCTTTTTTTAATGCTGCTGGCTTTCGTATCATTGTCAACGATTTTCACGAATGGACGCAGTGGCGGAATGACCGACAATGCTGTCAGTGTGCCACCAGGGGCCACTGCATTTACCCGGATATTCGGAGCGAGTTCGAATGCAAGCTGGCGCATCAAACCGATTTGGGCGTGCTTGCTTGCTGTGTACCAAACACCGCCGCCATCAGGATAGAAGCTTGCACCAGAAACGGTGAAGATGATGTTGCCATTCGTTTTTTGCAGTTCCGCAAGTGCAGCCTTCGCTCCGAAGAAAGAGCCTTTGACATTTATATCAAGCAAAAAATCATAAGCTTCCGCCAATGCATCCGGAGTGACATCCGCAAATTTCGCAAACCCATCGAAGACACCTGCATTCGCAATGAAAACATCAAGCTTGCCAAATTGCTCGACGGTGGCTTGCACCGCTTTTTCATTGTCATCGTATTTACTTACATCTCCTTGGTTGATGAGAATGTCTTCCCCAAATTCCTCTTTCATTTTCTTCAGCGTTTCCACGGAGCGTCCAATGATGCTGACCTTTGCCCCTTCTTGTATGAATCGTCGCGTGACAGCTTCGCCTATGCCCGAATTGCCCCCGGTAATCAGCACCACTTTATCCTTTAACGTCATTGCCATTATGAAGCCCCCTCCAATCAGTTATATGAAAATTGCAAGATTCCTGGTATTTATCGTTGTTTGGTCAACAATGAAAATCCGCTCGGAAAGCTTCCATTTACCTTCTTCGAAGATGAATTCATCGTTGCGTTCCCCAGAAATCAAATCATGTTTAATATCGGTGCTGCGGCTGCGATAGATGAGCAGATAGCTTTTCACGACAGCTTTTTCACCTTCTACATAGTCTTTTACACGCACATTGGAGACAAAACGCCGTGTTCTCGATGGCGGTATCTCAGCCCAGGCATAATCCGTTTTCAAGCGATCCACACGCAGTTTCAACAGCTCGATGTCATCATTGAATGTGAACATGTCAGTGGAATAATCCGGACGTTCCACTCCTTCCTTGTTGATACGTACAGGCATTTGATAGCGAAGGCTGCGGTGCATAAGGTCGAACCAATGATCAAATTCTATATCATCCAGCAATTGTGCTTCATCATATAACCATTGCTCAAATTGGCACTTAACCAGCATTTCTTCCATGTTCATTTCCCTTCCCCCTCCCTCTTATCATTTCGTCATCAATTCCAGCCAGTATTTGTAGAAATTCCGCTGGCTCGCTTCCGTGAATTTATCATCATAAGCAACCCCGGGTCCTACGAATTCAACAGGTTCCCGGTGAAGGCCCATTGTATAGTTATAAGTAAGATTCTTAAGGAAAGGCATCGGGCCTTGGGCGGCTTCCGTAATATCCGTAAACACCTCCGTATCATCTTGTTCAAAAATACCGGAGGGGCTGAACGTCAGGATAAAGGAATCCCTTGAACGGTCCTTCCAATCTTGTGAGGCGTTTTTTTCAACGAGCATCCAAGCGATCACTTCCATCTTATTGTGACCGATCGGCCGCCACATTCGGACAGAGGTGTTTGAGATGAACTGGTCTTTGATTTTTGTATGGGAAATTAAAAAAGACAGGTTCGGGAAAACGTTTCCAATCATGTTTTTCAAGTTCGATAATACTCCGTATTGTTCTACAGACAAATTACTTTTAAATTCTGCCTTCAATTCTTCAGGGAATGCAAATTCCGGATTGGGCGTTCCCAAGTTAAGGCCATGTCCATTTTCGGTATGGATTTGGAAACCGCGCTTCGAATAAGTTGCACTCGGCACCATCCCCAGTTTTGCTATTGAACCGTGTGTAACCATCGTATGATAGGAATCACCAACGAAATTATCGGAACCCACCTTCCAATTGGAACTCACGACAAATCGTTGAGGGACTCCGATCACTTCCATTTCTGCCCGGCCGACAAGGATATCCAAATACCATCTGATATCCCCGAGAAAATCTTCAAGCGGCTCAGCATCCTCATTCCAGGTCCCGAACAAAAGGCCCTTGTAGGATTCAAGTTTGACTTTGTGCAGACCCATCGTTGTGCGGTCAAGCGTCCCGCCGTAAATGTCCTTTTGCAGCGGAACCCCCACAAGCTCACCTGTGTTCTTGAAATTAAATCCATGATAAGGACATGTGAACATCGACTTGTTCCCTTTATCAGCACGGCAAAGCTTCATTCCACGGTGCGTGCACATATTATAAAATGCCCGTATTTCCCCTTCACCATCACGAGTGATGATCAGTGAGTAACCAGCAAGTTCACGGGTCATGAAGTCTCCTTTGTTAGGAACTTCAGATTCATGGCCGACAAAAACCCAGGTTTTCAAAAACACTTTTTCGTGTTCGATTTCATACACCTTTGGATCGCCAAGGAGATAGGCAGGTATAACTCCTTCCTCTGGTTTGACCGTATCGTATAGATGGTCTACTACTTGCCTCTTGGACATTTCTTCCAATGGTTTATCCGTTTTAATCATCCTTTTTCTCTCCCTTCGATAGGCTTTCAGTCCATTTTGCATTATCCGATTTGAACGCATTTTCCGTTGTTTTGCAGCGTTGCCAATACACTTAGTGCCGCAAGATAACTCGTTTTCGGATTATTGGGCAACGGTTCGTTTTCCACTTCAAGCTTCAGTTTCCCGAACGAGCCGGTCGCTTCAATCAAATGAATGTTTTTCACCACAGTGGGATCGGCAATGATTTTCACTTTCGTATGCTCTGATCCAAGTCCGGCCAAAGACAAAACGATCGCAACATTGATATTTCTCGGAAACTGCTTGATGGCCTCTGCTGCAGACCCAACAAATAACACTGTTTCGTTTGCCAATGATGAACATGCCGGCAACGCGCTTGGCGGTTTTCTCGTGGTGATGGAGACGGTTTCAAGTCCATTCATGGCATTTGCCGATTTAAGGATATCAAGACCTCCGATCGCACCTGACGGAAGGTAAAGCTGAACGTTATTCATTTGGCAAAGCTTGTTCGCGTTTTCGGCAAAATCAGGATCAGCCATCGCCCCTATACTGCTTAGCAAAAGATCCTTGCCGCTTTTCAGCACATTCAATCCGTATTCCTTCGCAGCTTCAACCGTCGCTGCTTCAATGATTAAATCGACATCCGATTTCAGGATCGCATCGACATCCCCACACGCCTTTGCCTTGAATTCATCAGATAGTTGGGCAGCGATTTCTTCACGGCGTGCATAGATTGCCACGATTTTGCTGCCGGGAAGAAGTCCGTTTGCATTAATTGCTTGAAGCAGAAATTTCCCGATATTACCACATCCAATTAAACCCAATCTCATGTCATTTCATCCTTCCTCAATCAGCAAACCCGTAAGAGTCTGCAAAGAATTCAAGTCCGCAATGTTTTGTTTCCCGGGAGACACCGCTTTCTTTTAAGCCAGGGAAATCAAGGGCCAAATCACTGAAAACGGTATGATTGTTATGAAAGACCGCTCCAGCTTCCAGGCGATCTGCCAATTTAATGGCTACTTCCACGTTCTCAGTCCAAACGGATGCACGCAGGCCAAACTCACTGTCATTCGCAAGCCTTATGGCTTCTTCCTCTTCATGGAAGGGGATGATGGGGATGATCGGTCCGAATTGCTCGACCCGTACCAATTCGCTCTGCTGATTGACGCCTGTTACCAGCGACGGGAGCATATAGTAGCCAGCATCCCACGTTTCCGGGTTGAGTTGAATGCCAGTCGTGATGATGTTTCCGCCTGCATTGGCCGTACGCTCGATCAAGCCTTGCACGAAATCGAATTGTGCCTTGTTATTCAACGGTCCCATCGTTACGTCAGGCTGAATGCCATCACCGACCACCATCCTGCTAAACTCTTTGGTTAGCTTTTCAACAACCTCATCATGTCGTGATGAATGGACATACACTCGCTTAACCGCAGAACATACTTGGCCGGAAGCCCGTAAAATCCCCATTCTCAAACGTTGGATCGCCGCTTCATCCAAATTGGCATCTTCCATGATTAAAGCCGGATCATTGCCTCCGAGTTCCATATATACGTTCTGCAGCTTCCCCGCCGATTTCTTCATGATTTCCTTTCCGGTTTCTGTACTCCCTACGAATGCCACTGTCCGGACACGGGAATCGGAACAAACCAAATCCCCAATCACTTTTCCAGAACCCGTCACTATATTGATGACTCCCGGGGGAAAATGTTCAGCCACGACCTTTAAGCAGGACATGATCGTCAGCGGGCAATTCGTGGCAGGTTTCACGATAACGGCATTGCCTGCCAAAACAGCAGGTATCACCCGTTTGAAGGTTAATATCATCGGGGAATTCCACGGCGTGATAATGGCCGTGACCCCTCTCGCTCTTCTTCTGATTTGGACTTTTTGTTTACCTGCAAGCTCTGCTGGCTTCCACCAATCCAGCAGCTCTGCTGCACAGCCCCTCATGACTTCCACACACCGCACCAAGTCTTTTTTAGCTTCAACAAGTGTTTTGCCATTTTCCCGTACAAACATTGTAACATTTTCCTCGATAATTTTTTCCAATTCAATTGCAGCAGCATTCATCCGGTCAGCCCGGTCGCTCACATCCGAGCGTGACCATGTATCAAAGGCCTTTTCTGCCACTTCAATTGCTTCATTCACGGTTTCCCCAGAGCATTTTGCCACTTGCCCTACAACTTCAGAAGTGTTTGCAGGATTGAATACCCCCACTTTTTCCCCCTGTTCTATCCATTCTCCAGCAATTAGGCATTTACCTGATACAAATGGGTATGTCGAAATCATTCTTAGGTCCCCCATCATAATTTTTTTGGTTTAAAGGCTTCGGCAGCTCCAGGAGGACCGCCAAAAGGCTTGGCCATTGGCCCCACGGCTTCCATATCAACGACGATCATGGACGGCTTGCGTCTTTCTTTCGCTTTTTTCAATTCGGATACGAATTCATCTCCTGAGCCGATTCGAACCGCAGCAAAATGCATCGCTTCAGCCAGTTGCACAAAATCAGGGCTCAATAAATCCACAGCTACCTGTCTACCATAAGCAGCAGATTGAATATTGCGAAGTACTCCATAACCAGAGTCATCAAACAATACGATGATGATTGGCAAATTTTCTTCCGCTGCCGTAACCATTTCCCCGATATTGACCATGATCCCCCCGTCTCCTGCCATGAGAACGACGGTTTTATCTTGACAGCCCATTTGTGCCCCAATCGCCGTTGGAAGCCCTTGACCGATTCCGCCCCCTGATGCATGAATGGATGTCCTCGGTTCATGGATTTCAAACAGCCGGCTGCCCCACACGTTTGCCTGAACCGTTACATCACGGACCAAAATGGTGTCTTGAGGCAATATTTCCCTCATCCCGACGACAAATTGCTCATAAGGGCCAAGGGTGAGACGGAGCTGAGCGCGCACTTCATCACGAAGAGAACGGACTTCTTGTAAATAAGAAGGAGCCGGGTGCATTGATTTCTCCTCAAGCCTAGGAATGATTGCTGCCAGCATATCTTTTGCATCACCAACCAAACCTAGCGTAGCTTTATAGTTTCGGTTGATTGCCTGCCAATCTGCATCAATCGCTATATGCGCTTTGGGGACCGGCACCTTCCAGTTGGAGGTTTCATTTCCCCTGAATCTTACGCCTACGCTGATCAATAGATCGGCATTCCTCAAAAACTCTTTCGTTTGTTCATAGGCAGCAAAATGCCCTATGCACTGTTCATGGTTTTCAGGGATCGAACCTTTTCCCGATTGACTGGTTATGACTGCTGCGCCCAAAAGCTCGGCTAATTTTTGCAGTTCTTGCGAAGCGTTGGCGCTTATGACCCCGCCTCCGGCCCATATCACCGGCCGCCGTGCTTTTGCGATTTGTTCCACAACCCGTTCAGGAATAATGGCTGCCGTTTTCGTTTCTAACTCTGAAGCCTGAAGCTTATCGGCTGAAAGATCATCGATGATGGCCGATTGGTAATCGATGGGGATTTCCAATGTAACCGGTCCGGCTGGAGCCGTCAATGCTTCGGTTATTGCCTGCCTTACGACTGCTGCAGCTTGGGAGGGGTTCCTAAGCCTTACTGCATTTTTGCAGGCACCGCCCATCATGGCTAGCTGGTCCTTGCACTCATGTATGTATCCTTTGCCTGTTCCAAGATAGGCGGAAGCGACCTCGCCCGTAAGGTGAAGAAGCGGTACCCCAGCCGCCCATGCCTCCACCAATGAACCCGCGGCATTTCCAGCTCCTGTACCTGTACTGGTAATCACGACGCCCAATTTCCCCGTGGCACGAGCATATCCATCGGCCATGTTGACCGCTCCGCTCTCTCCGCGTGAACAAATGAGCTTAATCGTTCCATCTCTAAGAATCGCATCATAAATCGGCATATTGTGAATGCTGACGATACCAAAGGCTACCTCAACACCTGCATGAACCAGCTCCTTTACGATGGAATCGGATGTCGTAAACTCCAGTTCTTCTATTATATTCATCTCGTTATCCTACCTTTTCAGTCATATTTAAAGTGCCTTTCCAATCGCTCCTGCCGTTTCAATCGTTGAACCCGCCACATAACTTGCTTTTTCCGAAGCAAGGAAAACGATGACACTGGCGACTTCCTCCGCTTCACCTACACGTCCGAGCGGAATATTCCTCTTATTCGCAAGATCTTTGTAATACTCGTCCGCACCCATATGCGGTGCATTTTTCATTCTTCTCCGCTCCCACTGATCGGTCCGAATCAATCCGAGGCTTACAGAATTCACCAATATATTGTCAAAGGCCAGTTCCTGGGACAGCGTTTTGCTTAAATTCAAGAGACCAGCCCTTGCCGCTGCAGTCGCCACCATGTGACGCTCCGGTTCTTTGGCTAGCGTTGCATTAATATTGATGATCCGTCCTCCACCTCTTTTGACAAGGTGCGGGTGCGAGGCGCGAACGGCATATATGATTGCAAAAAACTTTAATTGAATCTGTTCATCCCACTGTTCATCCGTTATGTCAAAAAAATGACCCATCACGCTTTGACCGGCGGCATTCACCAATATATCGATCCCGCCGAACCTTTTTGCCGTTCCATCAATGAAGGAATCCACTTCCGCTCTTGAGGTGACATCACAAATTGATGCAAAAATATCTTCTTCATCAGCTAGTGAGCACAAATGACGTTGAGCATCATCCATACGCTCCTTGCTTCTGCCGCATATAGCCACCTTCGCGCCTTCAGCTAAAAACATTTCTGCTGTTTTCAAACCAACGCCCGATGTGCCGCCCATGATGACAGCCACTTTTCCTTGCAAGCCCAAATCCATCTTGTCACTCCTTTTCGAAACCCTCTTCTTTAGATATTGCCCTGCCCTAATCGTCTTGTGCCTTAAGGATACGGGAGGATATTAAAAATCCCTCTCATTTTTCCGACATGATTGATTCACTTGTGGAAGCATCCACCCAGCCCAAATCAGGTTCTCCGCCCATCGCCTTGCGCGCTTCAGGTTTCGGCGGACCTGCAATGCCCCATTGATCCATTAAATGCGGGACACGTTTCCAAACTCGAGCTCGCCATTCCGCCTCATCCTCAATCGTTTCCAGGTAGCATGTATACTCCATGACAAAACCGCCCGGGTCCTGAAAGTAACAGAAAATATTGTCACCGGGTCCGTGACGGCCAGGCCCCCAAAGCTCGGAAAGTCCGGCTTTCCGAACATTGCTAATTCCACGCATCAGCTCATCCACGGAATCAACCTCATAGGCAATATGATTTACGGAAGCATGGCCTTCTTGATTGAAAGCAATGGAATGATGCTTCCTGTTGCACCTTAGAAAAGACATTTGATGCTCGCTCCAATCGGTAACTTTAAAACCTAGGATTTCCGTATAAAACTTTACAATCATATCCAAATCCCTCGTGTTCATGACAACATGATTCAGTTTCACTGGATCCACATTCTTCTTGTTCCAAATCGAGGTTTGAACCTCGACCCAAGCTGAAAGCTCGATCACCCGGTTTTCCGGATCAACGAAGCGTAAGCCATAACCTGCACCCGCTTCATCCAAATATCCCGGTTGATCGATGATTCGAACACCCTTCGATTGTAAAATTTCCGCTGCCCGATCCACGGCATTTTTATCAACCATCCCGAATGAAATGTGGTGCAGGCCACGCTTTTCTCCCTTATGAAGACTTAAAATATGATGTTCTGGGCCAGCACCACGGAAATAAACGGTTTTCTCTTCAGGGGCCGGCACCCTGTCCAAGCCCCAAACCTTTTCATAAAACGCTGCTTGTTCATCAAAGTTCGGCGTGATCATGCCAATATGGCGTAAATGAGTAATTCCAAGCATCTTTTTCTCCCTCCCATAAAAATAGATTGCTTTTTTAACAGAATGCATGGACCACACATAACAAGATAATCGAAAAGGGCGCCCGATTAATTTACATAATGCAGGTGCCCTTTTCGTGTAAATGATCAGTCTTTAATGATGGCCTCTCTTTCTTTCGAGCGTTGTTTCCGAAGTTCCTCAAGCTCGCTTCCCTCAGGGTATGTCGGCAGGTTAGGCTTCACCGCCCCAAGCATGACAAGCATCCGAGCCTCAACATCCCCGTCATTCCTGATTCCCCGATAAACTCCTGGAGGACTGCTTATGCAATCTCTGGCATTTAACTTAATCTCATGCACTTCA
This sequence comes from Bacillus sp. mrc49, assembly GCF_002803435.1. NCBI lineage: Bacteria > Bacillati > Bacillota > Bacilli > Caryophanales > Bacillaceae > Bacillus > Bacillus sp. mrc49. The sequence continues at coordinate 93,983 of NZ_PHNG01000709.1, forward strand.
CTGTAACTATCTTCCTGGATCAAGGCCGTAACTTCCCCCTCAAGGATGAAGAATACTTCTTCAACATCATCGTGAAGGTGCAAAGGCCCGATGCAACCCGGTGGAAGCACCATCGTACTGAGAGTGAAGTGTTCACCTGCAATGACATTTGTGTCATTATTCGCAGTGGCACCACGTCCGATATATCTCATCTGTGCACGCTTATATGCTGGATCGATTTCTTCCTGGAACTTCAGGACGTTCCAATCTAGCGTCCGGTCCTTCAGCCTTGCAACATATTTTTTTTCGAAATCCTTCACTGAAAAAATCTCTTTTGTCATTTTAAAATCCTCCTTTTATGCGTTTGTGTTTCATTAGCAAAACAATGTTTCATTTATAAATTAATACTAAAACGAATCCCATTCATTGTCAATTAATTTTTAGAATATTTAAAACATTTATATTCCCTGCGCGATTGGCATTTTTTTTGCTTACTAGGACATAATCTGTCTTTTTTCCACACAAAAAAAATGTGGACACCCAAGTTTTAGGAATCCACATTTTTATAATGGTTGATACATTTTTGATCGTATACATCTCTTCAGACATCTTCATGTTGAAATGGCTTTGCTCCACTATATCCCATGTACACGGATAACTGCCGGGAAATTTCCAGCAGTTTCGGCAGGGCGATTTTATCGATGAAGTCTGCCTGATAAGCCGATTCTGTCGCCACGACATTCAAGGCAGCCAGTACCTTACCATTCCTATCAAAAATAGGTGCAGCTACAGAACGGATGCCGGGGTGGAATTCCCCGCTTGTCATCGAGTAACCATTTTGGCGAATCGACTCCAGTTGCTTCATGAATTCCCCAGGAGTAGTAAGTGTTTTGTCCGTATAAGGTGTGAGGTTCGATATTTTGATCATTTGCATAAGCATTTCTTTCGGTTGATAAGCCAAAAGTAATTTCCCATTCGCCACCGCATGTGCAGGCAGCCGCAAGCCGATGTTCACATTGACAGCGGAAACGCCTCTGATCGGAGCACTGCCAACATAAACGACTTCCTGTCCATCCAAAATGGAAAGATGGCAGGAGGCTCCTATTTCATCACGTAGTGCCTCCATATATGGTTGGACGATTTCCTGGAATTTAAGGCTATTCAAATAACTGAATCCCAATTCCAGCACTTTTGGAGTTAAACTATACCGTTTTGTATGTTCGTCCTGTGATAGGTAGCCAATATTTTGTAACGTAAATAATAACCGGTATGGAACCGTTCTGCTCACACCCAGTTGTTTTGCAATTTCCGAAAGAGACAAATTCGGCTGTGATTCATTGAATAGCTTTATGATCTCCAGCCCTCTAACCAATGAATTAGCACTATATTTCTCTTTTTCTTTTTCTTCGCTTACCATTCGCGTATTCCTCCAGTTGTATATTCATCTCATTTCTCGTTTTCCCAATAAAACCACAATCTGCAAGTCATTTATTATGTATGGTCTGCCTAGTGCCGCTTCAAAAAATCGGTAACAATTGCATTAAAGGTTACCGGATCTTCCTGATAGCATAAATGGCCGGTATTCGGGACGATGGCCAATTCGGAATCGGGAATCAACTCATGAAAAACCTTTGATTCACTAACAGGCGTAACCAGATCCAATTCACCACAAATGACCAAGGTCGGAACGGATATGGATGAAAGCAATTCCATTTGGTTTACATTCGATAAAGCGTACGATACGGACCGGTATCCAGCTGGGCGTACTTGCGACATGATCCGTTCCGCTTCCTTCACTACCCCGGAAGAAGCATTTGGCGATAAGAGCGCCTTCACTCTTTTCCTCGCAAGTTCTTCCGGCCTTAACGTATTAATCGAATATAATCTATTCTGAAGTTTCCGTTTATTTTCTTCAGGGCTTACCCCCGCCGCTCCCCGCGTCGCATCCGCTATAATCAGCGCCTCAACCATCTTCGGAAACCTGCTTGTAAAATCGAGCGCAATGGCCGATCCCATCGAATGGCCGAGCAGGTATACCGATGGCAAACCAAGACTCTCAAGAAATTCCTTCAACACATCCGCAAACTGCGAAAAATCCTGAAATTCTTCCTCTGGATCAGAACTTTCACCGTAACCTGGCGCATCCCAGGCAATTACCCTGAAATCTTCCTTCAACTGACCGAGCTGTTGCTTCCATGACTGTGAATTGTTTCCTAAACCATGCAAAATGACGAGCGCCTTTCCATCTCCCGATTCCAGATAGTGAATCGAGTGTTTTTCCAAGTGCATGATAGACATCCTTAAACCTCCCCATCCTTTTATTATCACGAATGAATAGATTAATTGCTTATTTGTTAATTAAAGCATATTTACGGATATAAAACTATTTGGGTGATTCAGCCCCTTCGGCATTTTGCAATGACCAAAGCCTTGCTTGCTCAAGATTTATCACCTTCCAAATATATCTAACTTTAAAAATAAAAACAAACGTAAAATTTCATAATTCGTTAGAGAAGCGGGTTTCTAAAAGCGGAAACCTCTTAAGTAAGTGAGAGCCAAAATCTTCAGCATTGCCAATTGCATTTTCCCAATCATTTTGCTTATCCCTCTTTTTCCCGGCTTGATTAGATGTTTTTTACTGTCATTCTCACTGACAGGTTGGAATTAATTTTCTAAAAATATAAAATTATCAAAATATTAAATTGACAATCAATTCTATTTATTTTATCGTTAAGAAAGTGAAACGTTGTTTTGCTTACGAAACATCACCCAGGAAAGTCACCTTTAGTTTCATTAAAGAAAGGCGGGATGCGGCGGATAAGGGGGACAATCCAAACCAAGATCCGACATTCACTTATTATTGATGGTAAGTGTTTTAAGTCATGCTAAAATCGACAAGGAGATGGTGTTGTGTTAAATGGGAAAAAAAGATGGTTGTACATTGCCGTTCCAATTTTCTTCTTTTGGTTTTTCGGACAAATAGATAAGGTTGGCATTTCCATCATTCAAACAGATCCAGAATTCTTGAATGCACTCGGTATGACAGGTGATGATAAAAATGCAAAAATCGGTCTTCTTTCTTTCGTATTCACGATTGCCTATGGAGTTTCAAACCTTTTTTGGGGATTCATCATCGATAAACTGGGGGCCCGAAAAACCGCCATTGCCGGTTTATTCATATGGACACTTACCATGATCACGTCAGGCCTTGCCAATTCGTATGAAGTGTTCCTGATTAGCAGGATCATACTCGGATTCGGGGAAGGCATGATGATTCCCGTATCGGGGAAATTCATTTCCAACTGGTTCCATAAACGTGAATTAGGAAGGGCCCAGTCCTCCTGGCTTACTGGCAACTATTTAGGGCCAGCGATAGGGGCAATTTTATTGGTGCTTGTTATTTCTTTACTTCACTGGCAAGCTGCTTTCTTCATGCTCGCAGCATTCAACTTATTCATCAATATCCCGATGTTCATCTTCATGACGAGAAATACCCCGGAGGAGCACCCCCGGTTAAGTAAGGAAGAATTGGCTTTCATTCGCCAGCCGGATGAGGAAGACAAGAACGGCGAACGATCCGAGGCCAAAAATTTTGCTAAAGATCATCGCTTCTGGATCGTCTGGTTCGGCATGCTTGTCTGTTCATTCCTGTTTTTCGGAATAAGCATTTGGCTTCCTACTTATCTTATAGAAGCAAAAGGCTTCGAAAAGGAAGGAATGTCGAGCATCACTTCCCTTTCCTGGTTATTTGCGCTTGGTTTTGTCCTGGCATGCGGATTTCTTGCAGACAAGACGCGGCGTCCCAGCTTGATGGCCTCGCTTCTATTTGCGATGACGGCTATCTTTTTGACAGTGGCCGTCTTCATTGGAAATCCAATTCTGGCAGGGCTATGCATGGGACTGGCAATGGGTGCCCAAGGCGGAGTGTTCCATCTGAGCAATATGCTCATGGTTAAATATTCAACGCCAGAAACGGCCGGGCGTGCCGCTGGCTTGCTTGGATTCACCAATATCATGGGCGGCTTCTCCAGTTATATCATGGGCTGGCTGCGCGATCTTTCCGGCGGGGACTTCAGTACATCGATTGCCATGCTGATTTTTGCAGCCCTCTTAGGCCTGGCCGCTTATATATTCTCCATTAAGAGAGAGGCAGCCGAACTTCAGGGAGCGCCATTTTCCGTTCAAAAAGTCCAGGCATGAAGTTCATTTAGTTATTACCCCTTACATCTCAATGATTGCCGTTCATAAACAAAAAGGTTTCGGGATGATCTCATTCCGAAACCTTTATATCCTTCCTTATGTATTTCTTCTTCAAGGCAATGTTTCCTTACGAACGATAAAGGACTCCAATTCCCTCATCCTCTCACTCTTACATATGCAAAATCATTTCCCATCAACCTATTACAAAGTGGATTCAAAAAGAAGCGCCGGGATCCGAGGGCGGACTGCCCCTAATCGGCGGGTGACTGCAGTGAAATGAAACGGTCAATAACTTGGAGAGGAGGAAGAAGCAATCTCAGTGCAAATCCTTAATAACTACTGGTAAATGCTTATTTTTCAACTGCCATGGCTTCTATCGGCAAAGTTCGAATTTAACCGCTCTTATGTTTGTATAAAAATGTCGATAGTTAAAATATTCAAAAAATGATAATTACTTGAATTACCGTGTTATATTGTTAATGAAAAAAATACTTGTCAAGTAAGGTGAGTGTGTGACTATAGAAGTTTTAATTCTCCATTACATTCAGGAAAAACGCCGGAAGCCCAATCATGCCAATGAATTGTTAGACTATATTCAAAATGAATATGTCAACGGTAAGCTGTCTATCTTACAATATCGAAGTCTCTGTCAGGATTTATACCTTAGAGGAGCAAACCCAACAACCTCTGGGTGAAACGAAGAAAGTTCGGAAAGAATTTTATTCCAATCTCCTATGTCATCCTAGCCGGCGATATTCATTCGTTTCCTTCACTTAGCCTTTGGATCCTTAATACAAAATGAAAACCCCCGGTGATATGTCACCCCTTGACACATCACGGGGGGTAAAGAATTGTTATCTATCCACTACATTTGCCCCTCATGTTACCTAAACAAATAGATCCAAGATCAATACAAGACCGAAAGCCACAAAGGAAAGTAAGGTTTCCATGACTGTCCATGTTTTGAACGTTTCTTTTACGGTTAACCCCATATATTCCTTGACCAACCAGAAGCCTGCATCATTGACATGGGAAAACATAAGTGAACCTGCGCCCGTGGCAATGACGAGTAATTCCAAATTGACACCCGTCATATTGGCAACGACTGGTGAAACGATTCCTGCTGCTGTGGTCAAAGCGACCGTTGCAGAGCCTGTGGCAATCCGGATCAATCCAGCCACTAGAAATGCAAGCACGATTGGTGATAATGATATTTGTTCAGACATGGATGCAATGGCGGTTCCCACGCCACTATCGATTAAGATCTGCTTGAAGCCGCCCCCCGCTCCAATTATTAAAATAATGGAAGCCAAAGGCAATAGGCATTCTTCCGTTAATTTTTTTATGAGCGATTTATCCATTCCCTGCCTAAAGCCCAAGAAATAGTAAGCTGCAAAACAAGAGATTAATAGGGCAATGACCGGACTTCCGATAAACAACAAGAATTTTTCAATGGAAGCCGGTATTGGCAGATAAGGAGCCAACACCGTCAAGACCATAAGCAATACAGGCAAGAGGATGATAAAGAACGAAACTCCTGTGCCAGGCAAGGCATTTGCCTTCGTTTCCACCCGGATCAATTCCGGTTCCCCAACTGGAACTACCCGTTTTTGAATCCATTTCGCAAACAAAGGGCCGGCAAGTACAGCTGTCGGGAATGCTATGATCAATGAGTAAAGAAGTACGTGCCCCATATTAGCATTATAAATCCCGATTGCCGTCATGGCACCCGGATGCGGGGGTACAAGCCCATGTACGATCGATAAACCAGCAAGGACTGGAATTCCGATTAATAGTATATTCACTTTAGTCGATTTCCGTATGGAAATGACCAAAGGGAGCAATATGACCAAGCCCACTTCGAAAAATACCGGTATCCCGATGATGAAGCCTGACAACAGCATCGCCCATGGCAAATTCTTCACACCAAATTTATGTATGAAGAAGTCGGCTACCTGCATGCCAGCTCCTGAGTCGGACATCATCTTCCCTAGAATCGTCCCTAAAGCCAAAATGCCTATAAGATGTCCCAGGACTGCACCGACGCCCGTTTCGTAAGCGCCTACAATCTTGTCCATAGGAAGACCGGAAAAAACAGCTAAAAATAAACTGGCTACAGTCAAACTTATGAATGCATGCCATTTCCACCATGATACCCCCAAAATAACAATGACGATCGCTATCAGCGTAATTCCTAATAAATATAGCTCCATATGCTCTACCCGCCCTTAAGAAATCGCTTACATTCAAAGCGATACAATAAATCAAAAAACGAATTATTGTACCGGCTCATTATATGTAACGATATAATTCTGTTTCGCCGTGTTGTAAAATCCTTCACTATATTCCATGACCTTTCCGTCCCCGTCACTTGAAATCCGAATCCTTTTTAGAACAGCACTATTGGGTTCGATTTTCAGTGCTTCACATATATGGTCCGGTGGGATGGTAACACCAAATTCGTCCCTGAAAGTTTCAAGTTGGACGTTATGATCCTCTAAAAAACGGTACAAGGAATTGATTTGGACCTCGTCCAACTCATCTTGGTCCAAATCCAGGGAAACGTAATGCGTAAAGTAAATATAAGGCTCATTGTCCAACAAATAGATTCGTTCAATGTTTATGCAATGATCGCCGAATAAAGAATGCAGGTTAGAATCAGAAGGAAGTTCAACATGACTGATGTTCAACATTTTTTTGAAAATGAAATGCCCTTCCTCCACCAATAATTCCGTGAAACGCTTACCTTTGGAAAGCTTCACAATCGAACCATTCGCTATGACTCTAGTGCCCTTTCCGCTTTTCTTTTCGACATATCCCTCTTGCACAAGTTCTTTAATCGCATTGCGGACAGTAACCTTACTTACCTTAAATTCTTCTTCCAGCAGAGGCTCGGAGGGGATGTTCGTGTCAATGGCATAAACACCATGTAAAATACGATCCTTCAATATTTCTTTAATTTGTAAATACATAGGTCCATTTTTCCTGTTCACTCTCATCCCGCATCTCCTGCCTTTTATCTCATTATATCTTCCATTTTACCTTCCATGGCTGATAGGATCTCCATTTCAGTTGCCAAAGGAGTATCACCAACGACCGTACACGCCAGCATTCCTGAAACAGCTGCAAACAGAACTGTCTTTTCCGGGGAAAAGCCTGTCAATTCTCCATGGAGGATTCCGCTCGTATATGCATCGCCTGAACCTATTCTATCATAAACCGAAAATGATAGGTTATCTGAAAAGTGAAATGTTTGCTCCTTGTACAGGTATCCACGTAAAGTATGGGTATTATCACTATTGATTGAACGATGTGTCCCCGCTATTGACTGGATATTGTATTTTTTGGCCACTTCAGGCACCAACTCCCTAAGCTGTCCATCCCGATGTGGGGATTTGGACTTCATCCCTAAAATATACATGGCGTCTTTTTCATTCATCATGACAATATCCGCCAAAGAAAGCATTTCTTCATAATGAGGCTTGGCCACTGCATACCCTCCCTCCCATAAGGAAGGGCGGTAATTGCAATCGAAACAGACCGTACCGCCTTTTTCTTTTACTTTTCTCGCCAGCACCTTCATGCTTTCCCGTACATTATCCGCCATGGCAAGTGTGATCCCGCAAAAATGAATGATATCTGCCTTTTCTGCAATCAGTCCCAAATCATAATCGGATAGCGAAGCAGTATTGAAACTGCTTTCGAGGCGATTTGAGTAGGTGACCCGGCTTGCACGTTGCCCAAAGCCGTTTTCCAGAAAGTACATCCCCAAATACTTACCGCCTCTGGAAATGAAGTCCCGTTCAATGCCTAAGTGCTGCAAGGAAACCACCGCAGAATCCCCAAGGGGATTATCCGGTAATTTTGTCACTAGAAACCCATCATGCCCAAGTTTGGTCATCGCAGAAGCAACGTTTACCCCAGTGCCTGAAAAGGAGTATTGCAGCGTGTTGGCTTGTGATAATAGGGCATGTCCCGGTACCTGCAAGCGCATCATCACTTCCCCGAATGCCACGATCCGTTTACGCATGTTTTTCAACCAATTTTTTTGTCATGGCCAATAATTTCCTTACATCCTCCTCATTCGTTTTGCCGGTTTCTTGATCAATGATGGAAGAATAAACATGGGGAATGATTTTAGGCACTTTCGCTTCCAAAGCTATTTCCAGAATGGTTTCGAAATTCTCCAAGTCGATTCCACCAGTCGGTTCTAAAGCAAAGCCCTCTTCACCGCAAGCTTTGGCAACTGCACGGTACTCCTCTTCATGCTTCAGGCCCTTCATCGGGAAGTATTTCAATGCATTACCTCCCATATCCCGGACCAAGGCAATGGCCGCTTTGATCGGTACAATGGCAGTTTCACTTGCACCTGCACTAACAGGGCCGGTGGAAATATTCACATAGCCTACTTTGCCAGTTGGAGAAACCAACGAATTTATCCAACTATCCTTTTCGCCCAAATTCGCCCTTGTCGCTCCTACACTCGGGAAAACCTGATTAATATGGCTGCCAGGATAAAATTTTGCAATTTCTGCAACAACTGCCGCCTGCCTATTATCACCAGCGCCAAGGCCGATTGAAACGGCCCCATCTATGGCATCGCCATACTCCTGCATTGCAGCCACTCCCGCTTCAACGGTTGGATAATCCTTGGAAAGCACCCCCACCAAGACATGGCCTTCCGCTGCGTTGAATACCTCCACTGCATTTTCTACACTATCGGCAAGTACATTAAGCGCCACTCGATCATTCAAAAAGCGTGCGTTTATGTTAGTCATCCTTGATTCCCTCCTAAAATGGTTCTTAACTGCGCTTCAATGACATGAATGTCATCACCTTGCAATGGACGCGGATCGATATCGAAAAAGCCTTGACGTACACCATAATCACGCGTGTAAATGGCAATATTTCCATTTTTCAGCTGCTCGTTCACTTCCTTTGCCGTTGTTTCCGTAATCAAAGGATCTATGGAGATACGAGCTCTAAAGATGGCTCTACCTGCCTCATCTTGAACAATCGTTACTTTTACGCCATCAATGGATTCTAGTGATGCAAGAACTTGTAAACTAGCTTTTTCTTGTCCGCTATTGTCCGCTTTGAGAAAATACTCATCCAATGCCTGAAGCAACCCAAAGGTTGTTTCTTTACCAACTTTCATACTCCGGCCGCTACAGTGCAATTGTACCTTCAGCCACTCGATATATTTTTGTTTCCCAGCAACAATACCCGATGTTGGCCCTTCAATCGCCTTTGAACCACTGTAAATGGCTAAATCGGAGACTTGTACATATTTCTTCAAGTCTTCCTCCGCCGCAGCATCGACAATCAAAGGAATATTGTAAGTTTTCGCCACTTCCCATGCTTCTTCTATCGAAATCATATTCTTCTGAACGGCATGATGGGATTTCACGTATAAGATCGCGGACGTATTTTCATTAATGGCGTCGGCAATATGCTCTGCCTTGCCTTCGTTTGCATATCCCACTTCAACCAATTTTCCGCCACCAAGGTATATCATCGTTTCGACCGGCGCTCCATACTGAACATTATGTCCTTTCAGCATGATGACTTCATTCTTTTGAATGTGGTCTTGATGAAGTCTTTCACTTTTCCTTCTGTCTCCTTCAGTGACGATTGCCGCCACTGAAAGGGCGATTCCGCTGGAAGCTGAGTTTACGACGACCGCTGCTTCAGATTGAAGTAAATTCGCTATATGCTGTCCTGACTTATCGACTAATTCAGAGATTTCAACATAATTTTGTCCACCTGTTTTCATCGCATCCATCACTGTGTCAGTTGGAGCAGATACACCAAGTATACTCATTCTTCCGCTAGCATTAATGACTCTTTTCAAACCATATTTAGCATTCATTGAACTCTCCATTAATAACCACTCCTTTTACGACCACTCTTTTTTGCGCCATCCTTTTTTCGCCTTCGGAATCCTGCAGTAGGGTAGACTCATCCTCAATTGAAAATAGAGTCAGATTCCCTATATCCCCAACTGAAATCCTTCCTAGCTCTGGCTTATGCAGCCACACTGCTGCATTGACCGTAACTGCATCTATTACCTCTTTTAAGGGGTATCCAAGATACAAGAATTTAGTAAGCACATTTGCCATACTATACACAGGTCCATTTAAACGATTTCCCCGATATATATCTGTACTGATCGTATTGAAGCGAATATCGCTCTTTTTCGCCATTTCTGCAGTTGGAAAAGAAAAACTTGCTGTTCCATGACCAACATCCAGATGAACCCCCCGTTCAATCGCTTTATTAAATTCAGGTAGGGGCTCTCCTTTTTCATCAAATAAATTATTGGCTTTACCATTTAAATAGTGCGTAATAATATCTTCTTGCTCTAGTAAATTAAGGACCTCTCTAATATCAGGCGGCCCTGAACCGATATGGACCATTAAAGGCAATCCAGTATCAGCAGAGAATTTCCGAGCGATTTTTAATGGTTCGATACCATTGGGACCGACCACGCTTTTACTTATTCTCGCTTTAAGTCCGACGATAAAATTACCATACTGTGAAATGGCCTTTTTTAATTCCGTTTCATCAAGCCATGAAGTATTCGATAACTCATCGATCCTTTTCAAGCCAATCCGCGAAATATTCAGAAAGGCGAAAACATTCGTTTTGGATTTTTCACAACTGTTAACCAAATCAGATATCCTATCTGCCCCAGTACTTCCTGCATCAACGATCGTTGTTACACCTGTTTTACAACCAATCTCATCAACATTATCACCATAAGGGTCTAATTCAGGAAAGGCATGTACATGCATATCAATCCAACCGCTGGAAACAAAAACCTTATTCTCGTAATCAATCATTTCAGCTCCAGTTGCTCTTGCAGTCCCTGGCAGAATGATTTCCTTAATCACCCCATTTTCCAAGATGATATCTGCTCCGTTACCATCTAACATCCTTACATTTTTCAGTATTAACCTACTTGTCATTTCCCTCATCCTTTTTAAGAACGTCCTATTGATTGTAAGTAAAATTCGTAAACGGTTACAATGGAATATGAGAATTCATGATATTCTCTTACAAAAATAGATTAACATATTTCCCCGAACTAATCAATATAACGTTATAATGTTTAATCGCCCTTTCTTAAGTTTTGCTTTTATTAAGTGATTTTTCATGGCTCTTTGAACATTAACAATCCATCTTTTTTTATCCTTTCTTCTTTATTTACGACACTATAATCATTCCAATCATTGCTATAAATAAAATGAAATGGTCTATGTTGTAGATGGAAAATACGTTTCGATCAGCTATCTTTACATCCTGGTGATAAAATATGGACATAAAGAAGTAAGTATTAGCAATCATGGCTACTAATGCCCATTCAGGAAAAATGATAGCGACACACCAAAAGGGAACAACCTGGTCAAGCATTGTAAGTACTCTTGTGTTTGCAGATGGCCCAACTGTAGCACTTACATCGGCACTAACCGCCAGTCCTAATAGTTAAATAGCAGCATATCATTCCAGAAAACGCGCTTACGGTCTATGCGAGTGGTAAAAAGCCAGATTTATCAAAAAACCTTTTATTTATTACACTGAACCCAACCTTTCCTTTAGAAGCCCCAATTTGTCGTGGAAACTGATACAAGCATTCCTCCCAAATAGAATGCAAGAAAAAAACCAAACATGCTGCTTCCATAGCATGCTTGGTTTTACTTTAGACATTAATTCACCTTTTTTGTTCCTTTCCAATGGATTTCCCTCAGACGGTACTTTTGCAGTTTGCCTGTTGCGGTTTTCGGAAGGTCTTCAACGAATTCAACGGTTGTAGGCGCTTTAAAATGAGCCATTCGCGAGCGGCAAAAGGTAATGATCTCGCTTTCCGTCACAAGGGCGTTATCTTTCAGGACTATCACTGCCTTTGGCGTTTCACCCCATTTATCATGAGGAACGGCAATGACCGCTGCCTCCAATACATCAGGATGCTTATATAAAATCCCTTCAATTTCAGTTGAGGAAATATTTTCACCACCGGATATGATCAAATCCTTAGCCCTGTCCTGAATTTCAATATATCCGTCAGGATGGGTCACGGCCAGATCACCTGTATAAAACCAGCCGTCCCTGATCGCTTCTGCCGTCTTCTCCGAATCTTTATAATATCCTTCCATCACGACATTGCCACGTGTAATGATTTCCCCTAACTCCGTTCCATCCCAGGCAACTTCTGCCCCTTCTTGATTGACGACCATCGTCTCCCCATTAAAAACCAATTCAATGCCTTGTCTTGCTTTTATCATCGCTTGTTCGTCCGCTGATTTGGCGTCATATTCACCCTTCCATTCATTATATAGGATGAAAGGGGATGTTTCTGTCAGTCCATATACGTGGATCATATTCAAGCCAAGGATCTCCTCTGCTTTATGTATGAGGGCGGCTGATGGCGGGGCTCCCGCCGTTGCCATGCGCGGACGCACCTTGATATCGGTTTCCTTTGCCCCAGGTTCATTCACCAGCATATTGACGACTGTCGGTGCGCCGCATAATAATGTAATTTTGCATTCTGAGAATAATTCAAGAATTTTTGGGGGATCCACTTTTCTTAAACATACATGGGTCCCCCCAGTGGCCGTAATCGCCCATACGCCTCCCCAGCCGTTGGCATGAAACATCGGTAGGGTATGGAGGTACACATCATCATGCTTCAATGTTAGGTGATAAATGAAATTGGCCGCATTCAGGTAATTGCCGCGATGGGTCAACATGACTCCCTTTGGTTTTGAGGTCGTGCCACTCGTGTAATTTATCGTCAATAGCTGATTTTCATCAATATCTGCCACGGGCAGGCGATTTCCGTCATTTACATGCTTTAAGAAATCCTCATAGTCTATTCCGGCCAAATCTGTTTCATGGCCATCTACAGGAACAATAATGATCGTCTCCATTGATAGGTTCGTAACGATTGTCTCGATCGGTGCTGCAAATTCTGCATCGACTATTAACATTTTTGCATCACTATGCTTGATGATATACTCCAAATCGTCAGCAGAAAGCCTGTAATTCAGGGGCACCATTACCGCACCCAATTGACAGATCCCATAAAAACATTCCAGCATATGATGCGTATTCGGCAGCATCACGGCAATATGATCTCCTTTTTCAATTCCTGAAACGTGAAGTGCCAGGGAAAGCCGATCGACACGCTGCCCGAATTCCATGTAGGTAAACTCTTTCTTTCCATCTATGACAGCCACTTTATGAGGATAATATTTCACGGCCCTGCGCTTCCAATCCATTGGGGTCAATGGTGAAATCATTAAAACCAGCTCCTTCATCCGATAGTATCACTGACCGATTCGCCGCATCATGAGTCACGTAAAAAACATGGAATCTTCTGATTCATATTCTATTTCGGATTGGCATATCCTCCTTAGATCGAGGGAGAATTCACGAAAACTGTAAGGAATTTCAATTTAAATACATTCAATATTCAGATTATTAACATTGTAAAGCAGCACCCACTTTTCATAGCACTGCTGTCTTTATTGGAAGACCTTTACTGTTCCTCTATACAAGATGACACATGGTCGGTCAGCTTTCCGACAATTTGTTTTAGCCTCACCGTTTCCTCTTCATTCAAAACGCCATAAAAGTCGTTAAAAATTTTGGTGAAACACCGGTTTATGGAATGATAGGTTTCTTTCCCGATTTCGGTGGCTTGGATGTAAACGACTCGCCGATCATCCTCACTGTGGCATCTTTCAATCAAATTCTTCCGTTCAAGCCTGTCAATCAGCGCCGTCCCGGCTGCAGGCTTGATGTTTAAATGATTCGATATGTATTTTACAGCCAAGGATTCATTTAAGACAATTAGCTGCAATGCGCGATACTGGACGGATGTTAAATCGTATTTCACCAATGACGGTTCGATCAATTCCTGGGAGAGTCTGCTTAACTCCTTGATTTCTATATGCAAATCATACAATTCACTTGGATTCATGTTTGACAATCCTTTCTTATTGACAACTATCTATCTTAAACTATAACATAATTAACGTATCGAAAAATTAACCATGCGAATTAAAATGGTTACTGATTTTAAAGAGAGAGAGAGAGGCTGTCCATGTCAGCAGAACAAAGAAAAAAGATCATAATCCTTATGATCAATATGTTTATAGCAATAGGAAGTTTCGGCATCATCATTCCTATTTTACCAGCGTACCTTGCTTCCATTGATCAAGGGGGAACCGCCGCTGGTCTTATGATTGCCATTTTCGCGGGGGCACAGCTTATTTTTTCCCCAATTGCAGGAAAATGGACCGACCTATACGGCCGCAGGAAAATGATCATATACGGACTGGTTGGATTGACATTATCGATGTTCATTTTTTTCGCCGTCAATTCGATTTGGTTATTATATGCTTCCCGTGTCATCGGCGGGATCGGAGCAGCCTTGCTTATTCCCGCAATTTTCGCTTATGTGGCGGACATCACCACATTCGATCAACGCGCAAAGGGCAATAGCTTAGTTTCTGCAGCCATGTCCCTGGGCATTGTCATCGGTCCAGGAATCGGAGGGTTTTTAGCGGACTTTGGCTTGAAGTTTCCCTTTTTAATTTCTGCTCTTGTATCACTTTCAGCCGTGGTATTTTCGATTTTCGTTTTAAAAGAAAGTGAAACGGCACAGATTGCCTCTGCTCCGGAGAGCAATGACTCAATGGTTCGCAAGATTGCCTTATCTGTAAAAATGCCCTATTTCATTCCTCTTATCATTACACTTGTAATGAGTTTTGGTTTAATGGCATACGAATCCGTAATTGGTCTTTATCTTGACAATCAATTCGATTCCAGTCCAAAGGATATCGCCGTCATGGTTACAGCGACCGGTATCGTCAGTGTAATCGTCCAGCTATTTGTCGTCGACCGGATTGTTCGCCGTTTCGGGGAAGTCAATGTGCTGAATATTTTTATCAGTGTAGCGGCCATCGGTTTCCTTCTATCCCTTTTCGCTTCAAGTTACCTGACTTTCTTTTTAATCTCACTTATCATCTTCCTATCCACATCCATCTTGCGTCCTGTACTCAATACATTGATTTCGAAAATGGCTGGAAACGAACAGGGCTTTGCGATGGGAATGAATAATGCGTATATGAGCATTGGTAATGTCCTTGGACCCACTCTTGCCGGATTAATGTATGATATCCATATTACCTATCCGTTCATGTTGGGACTTTTCCTCTTGATCATTACATTATTGATCACCATGTCTTGGAACAAACGCTCTCATCATGCGAAAGCATTATCGTAGATTTGAAGATTCATGCCTAAAACCCCGAATTTGCATTCGGGGTTTTTTTGAACGTGAAGCCGGAAAAAGTGGCCGCATCTCCTAAATTGAAAGGAAACACGAACAGCCATCATCCGCTTCTTTTGCCTCGGTTGTGGACGAAATGTCTCAATTAATATATACGACTTTCTTGCTTTTACTGCTTTCAAAGGCCGCATCAATGATTCGAATAACCGCCAGTCCCTCTTGAGCCGTGACGGGAGCTTTTTTCCCAATCAGGATACTGTCGGCAATTTCCTTGTAAAAGTTTAAATAAGAGCCATGTATGGTTTGGATCGTTTCATGTTTCACGTTTTCGCCTTCGATCGTAACCAGCTGGCCATAGTTTTCAGGAACATCGGCCCCCCAGGAGCTATCCAGCGGTTTTTTACCCTCGCTTAAGGCCTGCTCCTGGCCATCAATACCATATTTGATGAATGACCCTTTATTGCCATGTACCTGAAACCTCGGTCCATTAACCGGAACGATCGAACCAGAATGCAGGATGACCCTCAGCTTTTCATATCCCAATAGGACATGAAAATAATCATCCGTTTCCGCATTCTCCTTTTGGGCAAATACATCTGCAGAAACGAATTGTGGCAATCCGAACAAATGCAGGGCTTGATCTATGAGATGTGAGCCTAAATCATAAAGCGTTCCTGATCCGGGGCCTGGCTTCTCCCTCCATCTATCCCTGACAGCCGGCCTGAATCGATCATAATGAACCTGGTATGTATTGATATCACCAAGCACGCCATCATCCAATAATTTTTTGACCGTCAAAAAATCATTATCCCATCTCCGGTTATGGTAGACACTTAAAAGCAGATGTTCTTCCTCGGCAATCTTGATGAGGTCCGCTGCCTCCCAAGTTTTCACTACCATCGGTTTTTCCAAGATGACATGCTTTCCAGCTAATAAACTTTGTTTGGCCATTTCATAATGCAATCCGCTCGGTGTCGTGATAACCACCAAATCGATCGATTCATCTTCGAGAATGTCCTCCAAGCTGCCGACCACTTCCACGTCCTTCAAGTCTTGTCGGACCTTTTCCTTTTGGGAGCTGACCACTTTCGCTATATGAAATTGCTCTAAAACACTTAATAAAGGTGCGTGAAATGTTGCACCTGACAATCCATACCCAACGATTCCCACTTTAATTTTTCCCATTACCTATCCACTCACTTTCTTTATCCTTAAAAAGAGTTAAACCAGACCCGGAATTATTTCACTTCTTCATTCGGATATGTTTCTCTCAAAAACTTTACAGACTGATTTATGAATTCTTTCAATACATCAAGCTCGATATCTGCTACTTTATTGATGTACACACAGCCTTTTCCAGCAGTGTGCTTTCCAAATGAACGCAACAGTTCCTCCCTTTGGTTCTCTTCCAGGGAAAAGTATAAACTGATCTTTGCTTTTCGAGGTGAAAAGCCGACAAGGGGGGCATCTCCTTCGTGACCGGATTCATATTTGTAATGATAGCTTCCGAATCCTATGATGCTCGGTCCCCACATCTTGGCTTCAAGACCTGTCGTTTCCGTAAAAACATTTAATAGTTCGTATGCGTCTTCACGCTTTTTCGGATTATCGACATTCTCGATGAACTCAATGACACTGGAATCCGTTTCTTTTGTTTTCGGTTGATACAAGATCGGTACCTCCCTTATACTGACAATCTTAAAATCCAAAACTATGGCGGGATCGAGTTTACATTTTATGTATGCTGCTAAAGTTAAGACAGAATGCTATGCAAGGCAAATGAATGGAAACGGTTCTATACATCAAGTTATGATAATGATAAAACCCCTTCCTTACTAATTCTCCTCCCTTACATGCAATTCCTTTTTTTCAGACCCTTACTCTATTATAGAACATTTATTATTTTTATTCTAATCTCTAAAAAGCCCAAATCAGGTTTCCTCACGATTGAAAATTGCCTCTTCCCCATATATTCCTCATAAAACCTCTACGATCAGAAAATCTGTGTACACTTCATTCTGATCGTAGAATAACCACCCTAGCGCCATCCAAAAACCACCAGCTTCATCCATGCAATTTCATCAGGCAACTCCAAGGGCTATCTCTTTCGGATCTTTTCGATTTCTTCAGCTATGAATTGCACCTGAGGCCCGACAATGACTTGTATGCTTTGGGGACCGACAACATTGATTCCCGCAATTCCAGTCGATTTGATTTTGCTTTGATCGACCGCTTCCATATCCTCCACTTCAACTCGTAGCCGGGTAACGCAGTTATCGACAGAAACTACATTGACGTCCCCACCCAGTCCCTCGTAAATAGCTGAAGCGATCCTGAAAAATTTCCTTTCATTCTCGTTGTGCTCGATCGCCCCACTGTCCGCTTGGGCCTCTTCTTCTCCATCCCGTTCATCTCGGTCATCTTCTCTGCCAGGGGTCATTAAATTGAACTTGGCGATTAAAAAGCGAAATAAGAAATAGTAGATGACAGCAAAAGCAAGGCCTTGAAGGAGCAGCATATAAGGTTCATTTGCCAGTGGCAATCTTGAGCTTAAAACGAAATCAATAAATCCTGCGCTAAATCCAAATCCTGCTGTCCAGTGGAACGTTGCGGCAATCGCCAATGAAATTCCGGTTAATAAGGCGTGCACCACAAATAGCGCAGGAGCAACGAACATGAAGGCAAATTCCAATGGTTCTGTAACTCCAGTAAAAAACGATGCGAATCCTGCGGCAAGCATTAATGAAGCCACTTGTTTCTTTTTCTTTGATTTAGCCGAATGGTACATCGCAAGCGCCGCTGCGGGCAAGCCGAACATCATGACGGGAAAGAAGCCGGCTTGGTACATGCCTGTCGTCCCCTTTGTCCCTGTCCCCGCCCAGAAATTTCCGATATCGTTAAGTCCGATCACATCAAACCAAAATACGGAGTTTAACGCATGATGCAGTCCAGTTGGAATCAACAGCCGGTTGAAGAAGCCGTAGAGCCCTGCACCAGCCGCACCTAATTCACTGATCCCCTCCCCGAAAGCAACTAACCAGGAGTAGATAAGCGGCCATACGAAAAATAAGATAAGCGAAACGAGCAGCATCGCAACCGCCGTGACGATGGGCACCAGTCTTTTGCCACTGAAGAAAGCGAACGCATCTGGGAGCTCGACCTTACTAAAACGGTTGAACATGGATGCAGCCACAAGCCCAGAGAGAATTCCGATGAATTGATTATTAATGTTCCCAAAAGCGGGATTCACTTCATTTGCATCGAGACCCTGCAGCATCGCTACCGACTCCGGTGAAAGCAATGTCGTTACGACCAGAAAGGCTACAAGCCCGCTCAAAGCGGCTGAACCATCCTTTTCCTTCGACATCCCCAAGGCAATCCCGACAGCAAATAAGATCGACATATTAGTTATGACCGAGGAACCGGCCTTGATCAAAAAAGCCGCTAACGGACTTCCCGCCCCCCATCCTGTCGGGTCAATCCAATAGCCTATTCCCATCAAAATCGCTGCTGCTGGCAAGACGGCTACCGGAAGCATCAAGGACCGACCAATTTTCTGAAGGTATTGTTTCATCGACTCTCCTCCTGACAATTATCGATTTAGGGTAAAACCCATATTCTATTAGACAACCGTTCCTTCCATTTTAGAACTTGATTTAATGAATTAATGTTACTCCAGACTAATGCAATAGCCATTTATACTTCACGCATGAAATGAATAAAGCCTTCAGAATGATGGGTTCACGCATGGTAAAAGTGCGTGGCTCCGGGACCGCCGCCGAAAGAAACCCCTTGCTGGAGATTGAAATATCACAAGCACATCCTTCGAGCTGCGGGCAATCAGGGTTATATCTTAATTCGAATGTAACGGTCAAGGTATAACACCATAAAAAAAACTGCAGGTAAACTCCTTAATACTAAAGGGTTTGCCTGCAGCTTGAGATAAGTTTATACGAGATTTTCTGTTATCTATAAAGCAAGTAATTTTTACGAACCTTTTTAAATGCATCTAAATCATCCTGATACTCTTGCATGATTTCATTTACAGACGAGCCTTCGTCAATTTTCCCCTTTACCCAGCCATTTCCGATCAATAAATTAAAATTGTTGGCTTGCAGGAACTCAAAGTCATCCGGATATAGATCATGAATGGTCTTGATGAGATGAAGTCCTGTTGGTACTGCCTTGAATTTCTTTCGATCGGTAACATAGATTTCCACTCCATGGCTAAGCTGACCTGCATGCTTGGAAAACATCGGTGTAAATGAAGCTCCTCTGAATTGAACGCCAGGTAAGCGCAAAGCATTCAATTTCCCGGCAAGTACATCTCCGTTTATATAAGGAGCACCAATCAATTCGAATGGTTTGGTCGTTCCCCTGCCTTCCGAGACATTCGTTCCCTCGATCAATCCTGTAGCTGGATATACGAATGCAGTCGATACTGTGGGCATGTTTGGCGATGGCAGGACAAATGGGAGCCCTGTCGCGTCATAATCCATGTCCCGCTTCCAGCCTTTCATCTTGATGACCTGGAGATTGGCACCAATTTTGAATTCCTTATTGAATAACGTGGCAAGTTCGCCTAATGTCATGCCATGCTTGAGTGGAATCGGATACATTCCCACGAACGATGAAAATTCCTGCTCGAGCACGGGTCCATCAACAGCCTCACCGCCTAGCGGGTTTGGACGATCCAGCACGATAAAAGGGATATCGTTCTCTTTCGCCGCTTCCATCGCATAAGCCATCGTATAAATATAGGTGTAATAGCGCGTTCCTACATCCTGGATATCAAATACTAACACCTCAACATCTTTTAACATTTCAGAAGTTGGCTTTTTCGTTT
Source organism: Bacillus sp. mrc49 (assembly GCF_002803435.1). NCBI lineage: Bacteria > Bacillati > Bacillota > Bacilli > Caryophanales > Bacillaceae > Bacillus > Bacillus sp. mrc49. The sequence continues at coordinate 114,307 of NZ_PHNG01000709.1, forward strand.
TTCCATATAAGCTATAAACGGGCAATCCCGTTTTTTCATCTACATAAAAGTCCACACTTGCACCTGCTTGCGCATCTCCGCGCACTCCATGCTCGGGACCAAATAAGGTAGTCAATTGTATATCCGGATCGTCATGAAGCAAATCGACGACACTGGTTAAATGAGAATCAATGCCCGTTGGATTCGTTATCAATCCCACCTTCTTTCCTTTTAAAAGCTTCTTTTCTTCTTTTAAAAGAACTTCTATCCCAGGACTGACCTTTTGTTTTTTCTCCTCCTTTACAGCGGTAACACTTTTTGAGGAAGAGAGGCAAAATGCCAACAAGAAAACGGCCAATACGATCATCGTCTTTTTCAATTTGCAACCCCCTTCATTTTTAGTGGTTTGCCAGAATTCACGTCTAATCCATATCCAAATTCATAAAGCTTTTCAGATGGATTGATCACTGATGGTATATCGACCGGCAATGTGCCCCGAGGCTTTGAGGCTCCAAAAATTGCCGATATGCCTGCCGGAATATTAGGCTGCCTATATCGCCCGTTGGAGTACCCTTTATAACCGTAGACGGCAAGCACCGCTTTCGCTTCTTCGAAGTTAGCGACATCGTAAGGGTTCCTCAAACTCATCACAACCAATTCCTTACCTTTTTTGTTTGCATCATTCATCACTGCTCTTGGGAAAGCCGTTGCCCACCTTTTTGCATCTTGAATGCTGTCATCGATCGCTCCATCCTTGACAACCGGATCGTTTTTGACAATATAGGAACCAATTATGACATAATCCGCTTCATTGATGAGTCGGACCGCTTCATCCGTAAATGTCTTTCCCGAATAGCTCATGCTTGTCACCTGAACTCTCTTCATCTTCTTTTTATCAGCCAATTCTCGGATGCTTCTTGTCAAGGATTCAACTTGATCATCAAAGGGGGCAAGAACTAAAACCTTATCATTTTTCCTTGGTTTGAAGGGGAGGGTTCTTTCTTCATTTTTCAATAGGGTCGTAGCATCCTCCGCCATTTTCCTTTCCTTTTTCGAATGTTCAACACTTCCAACCACTTGTAGTGCTCTTTTGATTTTTTTATCAAGCGGAGGAGCTGTAGCGCTTTTATCCAGTATCCCCCTTCTCACTTTCAGCTCAAGTATTCGTGCTACTGAGTTATTCACTTGTTCCAAAGGGATTTCCCCGTTTTCCACGGCTGACTTCACCGCATTGAAAACGGAGGTTAAATTTTTCTCCATGTCGAGCGAATTCACCTGTGCCGGCATCAAAGCAATATCGACACCTGACTTAATGGCTAGCACCACGGCCTCCTCCTGGCCGAAATTGTCTGCAATGGCCAACATATTCAGGGCATCCGTCACCACTACGCCGTCATATCCCATCTCTTCACGAAGAAGACCTGTAATGACCTTATCGGAAAGCGTAGCGGGAACCATGATTTTTTGTCCATCTTTTTTACTGGTATACATCGTATCATCGAACGCAGGAAACTGAACATGAGCCGTCATCATCATATCCACGCCGGCATCGATGGCTTTTTGAAAAGGGACCAGCTCGATGGTACGCAACCGCTCTTTATCATGAGCAACAAGGGGAAGGCCATAATGGCTATCCACAGCGGTATCCCCATGACCAGGGAAATGTTTGGTCGTTGCTATCATGTTCTGCCTTTGCAATCCTTTTATTGTCTGGATGCCAAGCTTCGATACGAGTGACGGATCCGAACTGAAGGAACGGACGCCAATCACCGGATTACTTGGATTATTATTAACATCGACCGAGGGGCCGAAATTCACATTTATGCCAAGAGACAACAGTTCCGATCCAATGATTGCTCCGGTCTGATAAGCATAATTCTCCTTCCTTGCTGCACCAAGGGCCATGTTCCCAGGAAGATTCGTTCCCGTCTGAAGCCTGGTTACGATTCCGCCCTCTTGATCGATCGTGATGAACAATGGAAGGTCCGGGCTTGCCTTTTGCAGGCCATCCGTGAGCCGAACCGTTTGTTCGGTGTCGACAACATTTTCGGCAAACAAGATTACACCGCCTAAATGGTATTTTTCAATGATGCTTGCAACCTCGGAGTTCATTTCAATAAACCCAGTGGCTTTCCCTTCCCCTTGTTTCTGCCAATTGCGAAAGTCCGGCATGAGCATTTGACCTATTTTTTCATCGAGCGACATGCTCGCTATCATTTCATCTATGTTCATTACGGGCTTCCCTTTCACTGATTCCTCAGCAGCGCCATGCCCTCCGAGAAGGGAAATAATCAAGAGAATGGCGAATCCAGCAGTGAACGTTTTCCGAATGATCATCAAGGCTTCCCCCTTTATCTTTTTCAGATCTTATAAAGATCCTGAAAAGAAAGTAGGCAGCTTCCGGTATCCCCTCAGCCGCCTATCTTTAACATGCCCCCAAAACAAAAATTTCCCAAGGTTCATTGTTCTCTGGAACTATTTTCGTCCTTCATTTACCAATACTAAGGAATGACAAGGTTTTAGAAAGGCCAGCAAGGGGAGGTCCTCTTCCACGACTCTCCCTATTACATTGACCCGGTGATCAGCCTGCAAATCCCGTTTGCAAATTTGAATTTCTCCCCGATATCGTCCATATTCATCATTATCCATCGTAATGGCTCCAAGACTGCGTCCTACCGTATGATTCGGCTCAACAGACGCAGTCACGCGGGTATTTTGCAGCCTGAATACATCTCGAGATACATCCGGCCTCAATTTATAGCGTCCGCTTGGCAAGCGTTCGGATTCCATTCTTACAGATAAAATATTCTGACTTTCATAGGTAGATAGATTCTGAAGCAAATTCCCCTCCGTTCCTTGATCCCCAACAAACACGGCATCTACATGGGAGAGCAGGTCAACGCCGGCAGCGTAAGGATTCATGAACCTGTGTTTTTCAAGTGTCGGGAGTCCAGCATGCAATGGGCCCCGCTTATTCCCTGAACCAGGGATGAATGCATAGATCGGTATCCCATGTTTTTTGAACATTCGATTTTGTTCATGAAAGAATGCTTCCACAAGGCCCGTTTCAGGTCTTGGATAAAAATTATGCCATGCAATAAGACTTTGCGGTTCCATCCCGCTTTCAAGTACGGCCAGCAACTCCTCTTCATTCAGCGTGCTAGCATTCAATGAAAGGGAAAACACCTTGGATAAAGCGGTTATCGTGTCCATGTCGAATCCATCATCAAGGCGAATCCCTTTCACACCCAATGGCGCTAAATCCGTAAATTCAGCAATACCCAAATGATCAAGCGTCTTTAAAGAAACATCTGCATGAATGTCCACCCCCAGAGTCTGTGCTAACTTCAATAGCTCGCACATCCTCCCGACAAGCTCACCTTTTTCTTCAGGAATATGAAGCGAGGTAAAAGCTCGCCCCACCCCTAGGTTGGCAGCCTGGATGATTTGGTTTGCTGCATCCGGATCTTGCAGATAAAAGGAAATCCCTATCATTTGAATTCAACCGCCATTTCATCTTTGAATCCGAATAAATAGGTGAAAATGAATCCAGCTGCATAGGAAAGGAACAATCCAGCCAAGAACAGGAGAATCTGGTTTGCATGCACTAAAAACGTAAGCGGCAGTCCCGATACGCCTATCGCCGACGTAGCAATCCCGAAATGTGCTTGAAATGCCCCGCCCACCCCTGCTCCTAAACAGGCGGTCAAGAAAGGCCTGCCAAGTGGAAGTGTCACCCCGAATATAAGGGGCTCGCCGATACCTAGCAGCCCTGAAGGAAGTCCTCCGCCAATTGCTCTTTTAAGGCTGGCTTTTTTCGTTTTCATGTAGATGGCAAATGCCGCCCCCACTTGACCTGCACCGCCCATGGCTAAAATAGGGAGCAGTGGATCATCTCCAATCGAATTGATCAATTCAAGGTGAACAGGTGTCAACCCTTGATGTAAACCAGTTATGACAAGCGGCAGGAATGCAGCACCAAGCACGAAACCTGCCACGACACCGCCAAAATCCAAGAGATTCAGTAATCCGGAGGTAATGGCATCCGATAAAAATCCTCCGACCGGCATAAAAACGACGTACGTGACAATGCCTGTGATCAACAGGGCAATGGTTGGCGTCAATATGATATCGAGAGATTGAGGAATGAATTTCCTGACCTGTTTTTCCACTAACGCTATGAAAATGGCAGCAAAAAGGACGCCGATCAAACCGCCACGGCCCGGGAGCAGGTTTTCACCGAATAATGAAATATCGCCGACTGCGGGATTGATGACCAATATTCCCGCGACTGCACCAAGTGCAGGGGATCCTCCGTATTCCTTTGCCGCATTCGTCCCGACCAAAATCCCCAAATATGCAAATAACCCCGATCCGATGACGGTCAATGTAATCGCCAGTTGTGATTCTGCCGACAGCCAGCCCGCTTGGACGATCGCTTTCGTAATTCCTGTAATCAAACCTGACGCGACCAATGCAGGAATTAGCGGAATGAAGATGCTTGCGATTCTGCGTAAAAATAGCTTAAGCGGTTTTGCGTTTTTCCTATTAATCTCTGATTTGTTCTTTGAAGCCATTTCTTTCAAGTTTAAATCCCCTGCAGACGCAAGAAGTTTTTCAAACTCGGCATGAACCTTGTTCACCACACCTGGGCCGAGCACAATTTGGATCGTCTCCTCTTCAATGACGCCAAGAACGCCTTCCGTATCCTTTATGTCCACCATGTTCACTTTGGAACGATCGATTGGCAGCACCCGTAATCTGGTCATGCAATGTTCAGCTGTGGCAACATTCCCCCGTCCGCCCAATTTCTCCATTAATTCTTCTGCTAAACTGGCATACCTATCTTTCTTGGTCATACCGAAGTCCCCCCTTTGTATAAACTATGAAAGTTTCATTTATAACCATCCGTCATCGATTTGATGGCAGCTCTAGTCTTATCGATATATTGGACGGTCGCTTCATATTGCTCAGAAGCCATCCCTAAAAACAAGATGTCAATCAAATATAGTTGTGCCAATCGTGAGGATGTTGCAGCACTTCTAAATGGCGCTTCATTCGAAAATGATGTATATAGTGAGGCATCGCATAACGAAGAAACTGTCGTTTGACCAAAATGAGTCAGCCCGATCGTCTTCACTCCCCGTTCTTTTGCAAGCTTCAGTATATTGATCACTTCAGGCGTCTCCCCGGAGAATGAGATGGCAAAAACCACGTCACTTTCCTCCGCATTGGCGATTAGTGTTGCAACTAAATGCATGTCTGTAAAAGCGGTTGCCCCTTTATTGATGCGGAGCAATTTTTGCTGAGCGTCGGCAGCAACGATATTGGAGGCACCGACACCGCAAAAGTGCACGGTTTTAGCATTTAGCATCAAGGCAATTGCTTGTTTGAGATTGTCGTGATCGATGATCTCAGATGTGTCCCGAATGGTTTGTATCGAATTGCTCGTCGTTTTCTCGACAATTCGATACAGCGATTCAGAGGGCTCGATATCCCGGTATCCTTGCTCAACGTTCTTCATCAAATCTCCGGCAATCCGGATTTTCAAATCTTGAAATCCCTTTATACCAAGCGATTTACACAATCTGATAACGGCAGCTCCACTTGAATTGGCGGAAGTGCTCAATTCCTGTACCGTGCTGTTCACCACTTCATGAGGATTCTGAAGAATATATTCTGCCAGTTTTTGTTCTGATTGCGGAAGCTTGTTCAGCATCGTCTGTATGATCGCTAATCCTCCAGTAGCCATTGTTCGCTTCTCTCCTTATATTTCGCCGATCGAGATGGCCTTTCTGACATCTCCATCAGCTTTTTCTAGTAACTCCATTGCCTGAACATAATCACTTGAAGTTTTGATCATGACAATCGCTGGTTTAACTTGATTATTTGCCTTTTCGAGCATTTCCATGGCGTGATCATAGTCTGCATCCGTCACCGTTTCAATGATGCGGATGGCACGCTCCTTCAGTTTTTGATTGCTTACATGTACATCCACCATCAGATTTTCGTACACTTTTCCCATCCGGATCATGGTTGCCGTTGAGATCATATTGAGCACCATTTTATGTGCGGTTGCCGCTTTCATTCTCGTGGACCCCGTTAAAACCTCTGGACCTACGACCACCTCAATTCCCAAATCCGCAGCTCCTGTTATGCTCGCGTTTTTATTGCTTGATAAAGCAACCGCTTTGGCGCCCATTCTTTTGGCGTAATGCAAGGCCCCCCTCACATAGGGGGTACGCCCGCTTGCTGCAATGCCGATCACCGTATCATCCGCTGTAAGGGCCACCTTGATTAAATCCCGTTCTCCAAACTCTTCTTTATCCTCTGCTCCTTCAATGGCATGAACGTATGCCTTGTTTCCCCCCGCGATTATTCCTAGTACCGTTTCAGGAGATGTGCTGAATGTCGGCGGACATTCAACAGCATCGAGGACACCGAGCCTTCCGCTCGTTCCGGCTCCTATGTATATGAGCCTTCCCCCTTTCTTTAAAGATTCGCAAGCCCAATCGACCGCCGTTTCAATCTCCGGTAACACCTCCTGCACGGCAACAGCCACTTTTAGATCTTCCTTATTGATTGCTGAAATGATATCCATCGTATCCATGCGATCGATATTCATCGTCCCTTCATTCCGCATTTCAGTCGTTAATGAATGCAAGTGCTCTTCCATAGGCAAATTAGATCCTCCCATTACTAGTTGATTAAATATAATTTCAACTTTTGGTAGATAATCCTGAAATTATATTTTATATTATATTCAATGATAACGTTTTCATGACCCGGTGACAATATTTTTTTGAATAATCACGAAATAATGTGAATTCTCAATAAACAGTTTTCTCCGTGCGGCAAACCTCGTTTTTTTCCATGCACATCATTTCTCTGCTAATCTTTCTCTTATCCGGATCCGATTACTCCCTCCCTTCTATTAGAAAACAAAAAACGTGTGCCTGCCCCCCCTGACAACAATCAGAGGAGCCAAGCACACGCTTTTGAAAAGTTCCATCAAGTTAAGTGGATATCCTTATCGAATGGGCACGACTTTTCCGTCTTCCACGGCACCTACGACAATGGTCGATGCAAATCCGCCGTGTTCATCAATGGAAGGTATGTCGTAGATTTTTTGTTCCGGAGCTAAATTTGTAAGACCATCTTGCATATGCTTACGGATGGCCTGAGCATCATCCACACTGCCTGCTGCTTTCATCGCTTCGACAAACGCATGCATGGCGATATAATTCAAGCCTACTTCCGAGCTTGGATCTTCCTTATACTGCTTTTGATAGTTCTTTACGAAGGCAGGCACTGCCTCTTCATCAGAATCTATCAGCGGCAAAACGCCGATCGAGCCTTCCAATGTTTCGTATGAACCGGCAATCGGTTTCATTTGATCAAGCTTTGCCTGGTCCATGATGATGAAACCGCCTTTAAACCCCAGCTCCCTAGCTTGCTTCGCCACTTTTGCGGTAGGCTCGGACGCACCACCGATAAACAGCACATCAGGATCTTTCTTCAGTGCGTTCGTAACGATCGTAAAGAAATCGGTCTCTTTTGCGAAATCGATTGAAGAGTTATATACGACCTTTCCCCCTTGCTTTTCCCAATATGGAAGTATCGCTTCGGTCCAGTCTTTTCCATATTGCGAAGATGTCGGCAAAGCGGCTATTTTCTTGCCGAAGTGTTCCATTGCATAGGATGAAAAAGGTTCGATATAGCCTTCGTAATTGGGAGGTATCCGAACGGTCAAAGAATTACCGCTTTCGGTTACCGATGGTTCACTCGTATAAGCGCCAATGATGAATTTTTCTTGTTCATTAAAGACCTGCAGTGCCAGCACCCCTCCGCTGTGCGGCGTGAAGATGATGGGCGTATCATACTCCTGAACCAATCGTTTCGCATTCGCCCCTGTTTCATTCGGTAAGTATTTATCATCGAGCGATACTAGGTTCAGTGTGTATTTTTTACCCTTCACTTCAAATCCGCCTGCATCGTTAATTTCTTTAACGGCCATTTCAACACCATTTAGAGTCCGCTTCCCATATAGCGCAGCGGCCCCGCTTAATGGACCACTGAACCCAATGTTCACGACGTTGCCTCCTTTCCCTTTATTGCCGTTGCTGGATGCTGGGCTATCCCCTTTATTGCATCCAGCCAAAACAGTCATGATTAGCAGCAGTAGAACGAATGATGCTGTTAGCTTTTTCATAAAAATCCCCCTTCTTTTTTCAGGCCCCGATATATGCTTTCTTCACTTCATCATTAGCCAATAACTCACTTGCTGTGCCTTGAACGACAATTTCCCCATTTTCAAACACGTATCCTTTTTTGGCGATGCCGAGGGCAGCATTCGCATTTTGTTCAGCAAGCAGGATCGTGATCCCTTCACGGTTTATTTCTTCGATGACCTGAAACATCTGCTCGACGATAAGTGGCGCAAGTCCAATCGAAGGCTCATCGAGCATCAATAATTTTGGCTTCGACATCAATGCCCTCCCTATTGCCAGCATTTGCTGCTGGCCGCCGCTAAGACTTCCCGCTTCATCTTGGTGCTTTTCCCGTAAAATCGGGAATAAATGATAGACGTATTCCAAGGAGCGCTTGATATCATCCTTTTTCTTTCGATGCACATAAGCTCCCATCTTCAGGTTTTCCTGGACGGTCATCTGGGGGAACAGTTTACGCCCTTCGGCACACTGGACAATCCCCTCCCGCACATTCCTATCAGGTGCCCTCCCCCCTATTGGAATGCCTTGAAAGTGGATTTCTCCGCGGGAAAGCTTACTGATGCCGCTGATGGATCGGAAAGTCGTACTCTTCCCGGCACCGTTAGCTCCCAACAGGACGACGATTTCTCCTTGCGCAACCTCGATATTCACATGTTTGATTGCAGTGAAGCTGCCATAAGCTACGGCTACATCTGTTAACTTAAGCACTCGCACTACCTCCCAAATAGGCTTTGATTACCGCATCATTTCCGCGGATTTCCTTAGGTGTGCCTTCGGCAATTTTTTCCCCGTAATTAAGGACCATGATGTGATCTGCCAAGTTCATGATCATATGCATTTTGTGCTCGATTAAACATACGGTCAGTCCCGAACGATTTAATTTTTTAATCAGTTCTGTCAATCCTTCCGTTTCATCAGGGTTTATGCCCGCAGCCGGTTCATCCAGAAAAATTATTTCCGGTACGGTTGCAAGGGCCAGGGCAATCGCTGTCCGTTTCTTTTCTTCCTGAGAGATGCCGGCCACGATTTTGTCAGCAGATTTTGTCAGCCCGACAACATCGAGTGCCTCCATTGCCTTTTCCCTGCATGCCGCTTCCTCCCGCTTTAACCGTTTCGTCCTAAAAATGGCATCCGCCAGATTGGATTTGGTTCGAAGCCTATGTCCGATGATGACATTGTCCAATACGGTCGATTGATCAAAAAGGCTTGTCGATTGAAAGGTTCTTGAAATACCAAGTGCCGCTATTTCATTCGGTGGAAGCTTCGTGATATCGATCCCTTTAAAAAATACCGTACCGGAACTGGGCCGGTGAAAACCACTAATCAAGTTAAAAAAAGTGGATTTCCCAGCACCATTCGGTCCAATAATGGCATTGATCCTTCCTTTTTCAATGATGAAATCCACTTGATTGACCGCTGCCAAGCCGCCGAAGCGCTTTGTTAAATTCTTAGTTTCAATCAGCAAAATTCATCCCTCCTCCGCTTTTATGTGCATATCGGCTCTAACCATGGACAATTTTTTATCCTTTCGCTTTCTTTGCCATTCAAAGGCGGCCCCGGCGATACCCCGTGGATAAAAGATGATGATCAACGTAAGCAAGGGACCGAATATCAACATTCGATATTCTTGCAGGAATTGCAGATTCTGAGAAAGGATCACCAGCAATAATGTCCCTACCAATGGGCCCGATAGTGTTCCAATTCCTCCAACCAGCAAATACATCAACAAATCGAACATAATGGCCGTTGACCCGATATCAGGTCCGATGAATCGAATGAAAGAAGCATACAAGGCACCCGCAAGCCCGGCAAAGAATGTAGATAAGACAAAAGCCGTTAGTTTATTCTTCATTGTGGAGATGCCAATCGTCCGGGCAAGATCCTCGCTGTTCCTGATGGCGATCAAGGTCCTCCCCGTCAACGAGTGGATGATCCGATACATGATGACGATCACGGCGATCAGGAAAAGGAGAACGAGGTAATATTGTGATGCTGCCGTATCAAAGGTGATTGGACCGATGCTGCCTGGTGCCGGGATGCCGATAAGGCCCCTGACTCCTTCCGTAAGCCCCTCCCATTTATCAATGACAAGGTAAATGATATACCCTACGCATAGCGTATAAATCGCGAAGAAATGCTCTTTTGTCCTAAGTGCGATCAATCCGATCAAAAGGCCGATCACACATGTAATAACACAGGCTCCTGCAAGTGCCATCCAAAAGTTCATTCCCGCCTTCACGGTCAGGAGTCCAAGCGAGTAGGCTCCGATCGCAAAAAATCCAGCATGCGCAAGCGAGAGATAACCGGTATACCCGGATAATAAATTGATCCCATAAACGGCTATCGCCCATATGAATGAAAGAGTCAGCATATGGAGGTAATAGTCGTTTTGCGCGATATATGGAAATGAAAAAGCAAAGATGATCAGGGTGATCAATCCATTTCGTTTCGTCAATATCTTCATGTTATCTCTCCCCCTTGGCAAAGAGGCCTGTTGGCTTTACAGTCAATATCACGACTAATAGTATGAAAGCAATGATGTCTTTATAGTCATTGGATAGATAGGTCGCGCCAAGGCTTTCACTGAATCCGAGGATATACCCGCCGACAATGGCCCCCGGAATGCTTCCCATCCCGCCGAGGATGATGATGACGAAGGCCTTAAGGATGACCAGGTGCCCCATTCCGGGAAACACTAGATTTATCGGTGAAGCCAGGGACGAAGCGATGGCTGCCAATCCTCCCGATATCATGAAGGTCAGCATCGCGACTTTGTTGATATTGATTCCGACCAATGATGCACCTTCACGATTTTGGGACATCGCAATGATCGTTGAACCTGTATACGTTTTCTTCAGGAATAAGTAAAGTAAAACCATCACCACGATAGCAGCGACGATGATCAATAATCGCTGAAGTGTAAATGTCAAGCCCATGATCTGGACAACTTGGCCGTAAGGGGAATTCATGGTATGGAAGTCTGCTCCCCAGACAAATTGGGCAAACGCTTCAAGAAAAAGAAGAATGCCGATTGCCGCGATTTTATCGTGCAAGGGAGGCGCTTCTCTTAACAGGCGGAACACGAAGCGTTCCAAAAGCACCCCAAGCAAGCCAACGACGATAATGGATACAAACATCGCCAGCCAGTAATTGACCCCATATAATGTCATCATGGACAATGTGATATATCCACCAAGCATATAGAGAGCACCATGAGCAAAGTTCGGGATATGCAAAATTCCATAAACGAGCGTCAATCCCAAGGCAACTAGACTATATACGCTGCCTATCGTCAAACCATTAAAAAGCTGTTGGATTAATATATCCATTTACTTCCTCCCTGACTAATTATTGAATTTCATCTTGCTTATCATCCTCCCGCAATTACCTGTACTATGACTTAGACGCTTCAAGAGCGGGATGGGGGATTCGCAAGTTATTTCACGCAAGTAGAATGGATTGTGTTACAGAGCTGGAGCTGCCTTTTAAATCTTTGTTTAAAAATTTTCATGTCTGAAGGAGTCTTGAATGACACAGTGGTGTGGATGCCCGTAACAGGTTCATCTGTCATGTGTTTCAACTCGATTATCCGTTTAGGCCGAAGACTGATATTATTCAGTGGAGTAAGGTAAAGGGTTGTATTGCTTCAATTTCCTCCTGCTCTTGAATGAGACGTAAGTAGATGGTTTTTTTGTTAGCGCTTTCATAAATGATGATCATCCATCGACACTATTTTCTCGTAAGCTATCATCCGCTTTCTTTACTGAAGATAACAATTCTGATTGCCCTTTTTGATTTTTCTGATTGATCAGGCCTCGTGTGACGATTGCTTCAATTTGCACTGGTTAACCGTTTCTTCACTTGGCCATCGCCTGATTCCTCCCCCCTCCCTTTACACTTTTCTACAGAATCATTCCGCAGATCTTTTTCCTGTTGCGGATTTTTCCTGGTTTAATGATGCAAGTACCGTGCCACAAGCAATATCACCGTCAAACGGCTATTACCCAGCAAAACAGAATTCATTAATGAATTGTAAAATTGAAAAGAGCGGCTTCCAAAGGGGATGTTCATCATTCACTTTTGACTGAAAAAAATCAGTATTGAATTAAAATAAATGGAGTGTTATTCAAGATCACGGAGGCAATGAGGCAGGAGATGATGGGCACACGACCTAAATGAAAATAGTCTTTCATTAATAATTTCCGACACTGAAATCCACAAACGCATGATTTGCCCCTAACGCCATATCCAAAATAACAATCGTCATGGATGAGGCTCCCGGACCGGTTGCTCACAAGCGAGTGCCTTCAGATATGGAGACGGTCAGTCCGCATCCTTCAAAGCTTTGGGCATAATTGAAGGGATACCGATTAAGGCATCCCCCTTGCTTGCTTAGGTTTTTTCACTGACCTTCAGTCGATATTTTTTTAGTTTCCTTACGATCGTTGCCTGACTTGAATCAAGGGCAGCTGCGATTTCATATGTAGTTTGGTACGTTTGTGCCGCTTTTGTCAAGATCTCCTTTTCGGCTCTTTCCACAGCCGCTTTTAACGTTAGCGAAGAATTATAATTTGCTTGGTTCCGGTTTTCCGGCTGATATTCTTCCGGCAGGTCATTCATCGATAATAACGAATGATCCGTCAGTACGACGAGCCTTTCGACAATATTTATCAACTCACGGACATTTCCCGGCCAATCATGTTGAAAAAAATATTCTTTCAGCCTCGAATCTATTTCTTTCGAAAATTTATATTGTTCGTTCGATTTCTTTAAGAACAAATCAGTCAAAGCCAAGATATCTTCTCTTCTTTCGCGTAATGGGGGAATCGTGATGGGAATGACATTCAGCCTATAAAAAAGGTCTTCGCGAAAATCACCAGACTTGACCATTTCCGATAAATTACGGTTCGTGGCCGCGATTATCCGAACATCGATTTTCTTCGGCTTCGTACCACCGATTCTTTGAATCTCCCTTTCCTGAAGTGCCCGCAGCAGCTTTACCTGCAATTGTAAGGGGAGTTCACCGACTTCATCCAAAAATAAGATGCCGCTCTCTGCCATCTCGAACATCCCTGGTTTCCCCTTTTGATTTGCCCCGGTAAATGCTCCGCCTTCATATCCAAATAGCTCGGATTCCAATAAATCGGCAGGAATGGCCCCGCAATTTATTTTGATGAAATCGCCTTTCTTGGACCGGATGCTACGATTATATATATTGCGGGCAAGGACATCTTTCCCGACTCCCGTTTCTCCAAGGATGAGCACGGTCGCATCGATATCCGATATTCTTTCAGCGATCTCATAAATCGTTTTCATCTTATCACTGACAAAAACGACTCCATCCTGACTTGTTATCTTTCGCAGTTTTTCGATTTCCTGCTTATATTGATGATTCAATTCATTAGCCTTCGTCAATTCGTGCATCAGTTCATTTAAATCTGACAAATCCCTAATATTCGTTACGACTTGCTCGATTTCCCCAGCTTCATTAAAAACGGGGCTACCGGTAATCAATGTTTCTTTTCCGGCAAAATTATCCTGAACGACTGATACAGTTCGTCTCAGCTTGACGACCTTATGCGTGACAGATGCATTCAAGATGCCGCGCTTAATCAGCTGGTCCACCGACTTGCCTATATAGTACTCTTTAGGGATGCCGGTGATCCGCTCAATCGCTGAATTGGTATAAAGCGTCGTCCCCTGTTGATCGGTGATATAAATCCCGTCATAGGAACTTTCGATTATGGCATCAAGGGCCCGGTTCAGTTTGTCCGACTCATGGGCATCTACCAGTAAATCATCCAAAAATTGTGTTTCACTGCCTATATAAAGACGATTGTCATCATCCGATCCTTTCATTAGCAAAAATAAGTACCGCTTGTCACGCAGTTTTGCTGCCGCAAGTCTATTGTTATCGAGAAATTGCCACTCATCGAATTGTTCGGTTAATGTCGTATCCCCATCATGGTCCATCAACTGATCGAAGTACATGCCCCATTCCTTAATCCGGTTTTCAGAATCCAGGACAAGTGCAGGCAAGGGGTATTCCTTGAGCAATTTGATTGGAGAATCCTGTTTCACTTGATTCATAACTATTCACCACCGCAAAAAGAATTCTTTATACGTACAATTCTGGATAAATCTCGAATCTCCTTTAAAATTGTCGATTTTCATTTCCCAAAAAAAATAGTGATGAAATAATTTTCATCACTACTTTCGTTTAATAGACTTTAAAAACAACCTCACCGCTGATCGCTTCTTTGCCTGTCTGGTCAGTTGCTGCCACTTTGAAATGATATCTATCTTCGTTTTTTTCTTTTAAATCGGCAGAGAGGGTGATTACATCATTCAAGAAAACCATCCCTTTAAATCGGATCTTGTATTCTTCGATAAAGCCGATTTCATACAGATTACTGAAAAGCTTTGCCAGATTTCCCATCGTCCACATCCCATGGGCAATGATTCCGGGAAGACCTGCATTTTTTGCTTCCTCGTCAATCGTATGAATGGGATTGAAGTCGCCTGATGCTCCAGCGTACTTAATCAGGTCCATACGCGTAACAGGTTTCAGCTCGATTGAATGCAGCGAGTCACCAATATGGAGTTCGGTCAATGTCGTCACTTGCTCATCACCTTCTTCCTGATCGTTTCATTGATGATGACAAGCTGTTCGGCACTAAATACCAATTTACCATCGGCGTCCGATCCATAATTTTTCAAGGCCAGGAATCCCATTTCGCCCTGTTTTCCTTTTTTCTCATAGTAATCCTTCACTTCCGAATAACAGGTGATTTCCTCGCCGACCAAAAGCGGCCTATTGTAGCGATAAACCTGTTCGCCATGAATCAGCCCTTTATCCGGAAGATTAAGCGATTCAATCGTGCCATAATCAAAGACCCGCGGGAAGGTTGGCGGAGCTATATTCGTTCCATATCTCGATTGCCTCCCCGCTTCTTCATCAATGAAAATCGGGTGCGGATCACCAATCGAGAATGCGAATTTTCTTACGGCTCCCCGTTCCACGATGTTTTTAACGGGTTTAGATCGCTTTCCAATGCTATCGTTAAACATATCATCCCGCCTTTTCCCTTAATTTTTTGGACCGCCTGCAACATATAAAACCTGACCGCTGATGAATGAGGATGCTTCATCGGCAAAGAACGCCACAGCATGTGCAATATCACTTGGCTGGCCGCTCCTCGCAACAGGAATGCTGTTTGCCCGATCCTGAATGAATTGATCAAAGCTTACCCCTACCCGCTTCGCTGTTTCTTTCGTCATTTCGGTTTCGATAAAGCCAGGAGCGACGGAATTGGCTGTTATCCCATACTTTCCAAGCTCGATAGCAAGCGTTTTCGTTAACCCCTGAAGCCCGGCCTTAGCAGCTGAATAATTGGCCTGACCGCGATTTCCAAGGGCGGAGGTGGAGGATATATTGATGATTCTTCCGTATTTATTCGCAACCATATGCTTTTGGGCGGCACGGACTGCATTGAAAGTGCCTTTTAAATGTACATCCATTACGGTTTGCCAATCTGAATCGGTCATTTTAAAGAGGAGATTATCCCGGATGACCCCTGCGTTATTCACAAGAATATCAAGCGAGCCGAATGTGTCCGCTATCTCGGTAACCGAAGCTTTGACCTCTTCTGGATCGACCACATTTGCCACCTTCGTAAAAATGGTGTATCCCTTGTCCCTCAATTCATTTCCCGCTGATGTCAATACCTCTTCGTTGATATCGATGATGGCAACCTTTGCCCCTTCACTGGCAAACAGCTCGACGATCGCCCGGCCAATTCCTCTGCTTCCACCTGTTACTAGCGCCGTTTTTCCTGAAAATCTTCCTGTCATCTCTTTTCCTCCTAATCTATTATAAGAATTGCCCTAATTTAACATGCCCCTTGATTAAATTACGGGAAATGATCATGCGCTGTATTTCATCCGTTCCATCATAAATCCGCCACAGCCTTGCCTCCCGGTACCACCGTTCGATGGGAAGCTCTTTCGTATAACCCATGCCGCCATGTATCTGCAATACGCGGTCAACGACCCGGTTCCCCATATTTGCGCCAAAGAGCTTAGCCATTGAAGCCAAATGTCGGTTGTCTTCGCCATTATCGAGCGTGAAAGCAGCGTTCAGTACAAGCCACCGAGCCGCTTCGATCTCCACTGCCGAATCTGCAATCTGCCATTGAATGGCCTGACGCTCGGCGATCGGCTTACCGAAGGTGACTCGTTCTTTCGCATACTCTATCGCCATTTGCAGCAATCTTTCCGCAGAACCGACAGCACGCGCCCCCACAATCCATCTGGCAAACCCGATCCATTCCAATCCCAATTTATAACCGCCATGTATTTCCCCTAAGATGTTTTCCTCGGGTACCCTTACATTATCGAAAACTAACCCGGCTGGTCCCCATTCTCCCATCGTATGGATATATTCGGATCTCCAGCCCATGTCGCGGTCGACGATGAAGCAGGTTACACCCTCGGTCCCGGTCGCCTGATGACGCTCTTTGTCCGTAACCGCAATGACCATGACGAAATCAGCATCATTCCCACCAGTAATGAACGTTTTTTCACCGTTAAGCACCCAGTCGGTGCCATCTTTCACAGCCGTCATTTTTATATTCCTTGTATCTGACCCAGCTCCCGGCTCCGTCATCGCAAAACAGGATTTTTTCTCCCCATTGATCGTTGGAATGAGGTATTTCTTTTTTTGTTCCTCGTTTCCATAATAAAGGATATTATCCGCCGATCCGCCAAAGCTAAAAGGGACGAACGTCTTGGATACTTCCATCAAGACGATGGCCATCATAAGCTGCCCCAGTTCCGCCCCGCCATATTCTTCCGGCGTATTGATGCCCCAAAAGCCTGCTTTTTTAGCTTTTTCCTGTAATTCTTTCAATGTTCCCTCCGGCAAACTAGGCTTTCCTGCCATTTCATTGCGCAGCACTTCATTTTCCAAAGGAATCAATTCATTCTCCACGAACTTGCGGATTGTTTTTTGGACCATTTTTTGTTCTTCCGATAAGCGTAAATCCATTTGAACCCCTCCACTTTCCCTATTAGACTAGTGTTGATATTTTTTCTTCAATTGCGCAGCTATGATATTTTTCTGGATTTCGGACGTACCTTCATATATTCGAGTGATTCTGGCATCTCTGAAAAAGCGTTCCACCGGGTAGTCCTTCATGTATCCGATTCCGCCATGAATTTGGACCGCCTTATCAGCGACGCGATTATACACTTCCGAACCATACAGCTTCAGCATTGCCGCTTCCTTGATGATTTTTTCCTTTTGATCGACCATCCATGCGACCCGATATGTGAATGAACGAAGCGCTTCGATTTCCATTGCCATTTCAGCAAGCATATGAGATACAGCCTGATGATCGATGATCGGCACATCGAACTGCTCCCGCTCCATCGCATATTTAGTCGAGAGATCCAGCAAATACTGACACGACCCCAAATTCCTTGCCGCTAGCCCTGCCCGTCCATTCGCAAGAATTTTCAACGCATTCACATACCCCTGGCCTATATCTCCCAGGACATTTTCAGCGGGAACCTCGCAATCTTCAAAAATCAATTCAGCCGAATGCGAGCCTCGAAGGCCCATCTTCCGCTCCAAGCTTCCCACTTTAAAACCCGGAAAGCCTTTCTCCACGATGAATGAGGTGATTCCTTTTGCACCTTTATCCTTATCCGTTACTGCCATGACTGTAAAAATATCGGCTACATCCGCATTCGTTATATAATGCTTCGTCCCGTTCAGGATATAGGCATCGCCGTTTTTGACTGCCGTCATCTTCAGGTTGGTCGCATGTGATCCCGCCGCAGGCTCCGTAAGGGCAAATGCACCGATTTTATTGCCGCTTGCCATTTCTGGCAAATACTTTTCCTTTTGCATTTCATTGCCCATTTCGACGATCCCTACCGTCCCGATGCCAGTATGGGCACCAATCAAAGTAGTATAGCCATTATGTGTTTTGCCGATTTCCTCATATAAAGCGCATTTCCCGATCATCCCTATCCCGAGACCGCCATACCTTTCCGGAATGCTCAGTCCGAATAGTCCGATTTCTTTCGATAAATTTATGATGGAATCCGGGATATGATCTTCATCCTCAATTTGCATGGAAAAAGGATCGATTTGTTCTTCAATAAACTGGCGAATGGTTTCTTTTAACAGGACGATATCATCATCTAAGCGAAAGTCCACATGCATTCCCCTTTCTCAGGCAATTTGATTGTCAACGCTTTCACGCTCTATCCGAATGGACTCGATGAACCTCTTGAAGCTTGCGTTTCAAGACTTTACCCACCGCCGTCTTTGGGAATTCAAGTTGAAACGTGATCATTTCGGGTATCTTGAAGGCGGCCAGATGTTTCCGGCAATAATCCTGCAATTCTTTTTCCGTTATTGTTTCAGTCGGCTTTAGAACGACCGCTGCATGTACCGTTTCACCGCGATATTGATCGGGAACACCGAATACGGCAGCTTCCAAAACCTTTGGATGGCTGTAGAGAACCTCTTCAATTTCTATGGGATAAATATTGAAGCCGCCTGCGATGATCATTTCTTTCTTGCGACCGACAATGTAAAAGAAGCCATCTTCATCCATCTTCGCGATATCGCCAGTATACAGCCAGCCGTTTTGAATCGTCTTCTTCGTCTCTTCGGGCATCCCCCAATACCCTTTCATCACTTGAGGTCCCTTGATGACCAATTCACCTGGGGTATCAAACAAGAGCGCTGGCTCACCAGTAACGCTGTCAATGATGGCGGCATCCGTATTTTGTATCGGAATTCCGATACTCCCCGGCTTTTGCAGGCCACTGACGGGATTTCGATGCGTAACTGGTGATGCTTCGGAAAGTCCATAGCCCTCTGCAATCTTCGAGCCACTCACTTCGTTAAAGCTTGATAAGACATGCAAGGGCAATGGGGACGATCCTGAAACGCAGGATTTCAAGGAACGCAAATCAAACGGATGGGACTGGTAATATTGTAATAATGCAATATACATCGTTGGCACACCGGGAAAAATGGTCGGTTTAACCGTTTTGATCATCTCAACGATTTCTGCCACCTCAAACCGGGAAACGATGATCAATTCACCGCCATTATAAAACGTCAAATTCATGCCTGATGTCATCCCATATACATGAAATAATGGTGAAACGCCCAGCACCCTTTCCTTGCCCTCTTGAATTTTGATTTTGGAAGTGGCGGCACTTTGCAGCGTATTGGCCACAATATTCCGATGGGTCAGCATTGCTCCTTTTGAACGTCCGGTTGTCCCCCCCGTATATTGGAGGACGGCGACATCTTCTCCGGGATCGATGGATACCGAGTAATCCGTTTCCCCTATAGGCAGCAGGCCCTTCATCAATTCACATTCATTCTTTTCCTTCGATACGGGCCATATTTTTTCAAGTTCGGTTTTATCCAGGACTGCTTCCACTATAGGGATTAAGTCATCCAGGACGATGATGTGCCTGGCACCCGAGTCTTTCAGGACATGTATCAATTCGTTTGATTTATACATCGGGTTGACTTGGACAACGATCGCCCCATTTAAAAGCGTCCCGTAAAAACTGATCGGATATTGCGGACAATTGGGGAGCATAAGCGCCACACGATCTCCTTTTTCAATCCCCGCCTCAGCAAGTAAGCGGGCAAACCTTTTCACTAGCTGTCCTAACTGGGAATATGTATACCTATCCTCTTTAAACGTAATCGCGGTATGATCCGCATATTTTTCGACTGATTGATAAAAAAGGTCTGTCACAGACATTTCAGGTATTTCGATTTCCAATGGATTTCCGGACGGGATATGCTTTTTCCAAGGTCTATCCATTTGTCCTCCCCTTTCTTCTTTTGATAAAACAAAGAAGTCATACTATTAACATGCAAGAGCTGTGCCAAAAATGGAACGTGAAGATATCAAGAATATATGAACAGCAAAATCCATTATTGAATTATTCGGTCGTCAATTATGATTAATGGACTGGTAATACAACCAATTTAAAATTGACTCAAGAAGTCATTTTTGACTCAAGAAGTTTAGAGGGTGTTAATCGAAGAAAAAATTATAAGGAACAAAAAAACGGGATGCTGATTGACCAGCACCCCGTCAGAAAAAATGAATCACTCCTCCATGGAGGCTTCATCTTCCAATGATATTTTCCATAGTTCTTTCGCCTTCCCACTGACCGTTTCATCAAAAACAAAAGATCCATTCGTGTAGCGATCGTGATTTTTTAATGAGGCGGCATGAACGGTTTCAACCGTTCCCTTTTCAGAAAGAATGAACAAACTGTCGGTTTTATTGACCGTAGTAAATCCGATGACCCGGTGGGGATTGGATTTCAATTCCCTTAATACCACGACACCGCGTTTCGCCCGGCTCGTTTTTTCAAACTCGGTTAATTTCATTTTCTTGATGGCGCCGCGCTGGGTAACGACTAGGATCGATTCTTTGCTATCTTTGGTTAATGTCTTGCCGCCGATAACATAATCATCTTCTTTCAAATTAATTCCTTTGACTCCCGCCGCACGCACACCGACGATACTCACCTCTTCTTCATCGAACCATAAACTATAGCCGTTATGGGTGACAAGGAAAAGATCTTCCTGGCCATCGGTATGATGAACGTCGACCAGTTCATCATCGCCTTTTAAATTGATGCCGACCAATGGTTTAGAATGACGTTGGGCTTTATAAGCAGCAAGTTCCGTCTTTTTCACCATCCCGTTTTTCGTGATGAACACCAGGAATTGAGGAAGGGTAAAGTCCTTGATTGGAATTGCTTTTATGATCTGCTCTTCCCTATCGATCGGAATGATGTTCGCGATATGCTGGCCGGTTTCCTTCCAGCGAATATCAGGAAGCTGATGAACTGGACAATAGAGAAAGTTCCCTTTGGATGTGAATAGCAACAGGACATCCGTTGTATTCATTTCCAGGCGCTGAAGCAAGCGATCCGAATCCTTCATGCCAAAATCAAGACCGCCCGATGCCGCATATGACCGTAATGATGTCCGTTTCACATAGCCTTCTTTCGTCACGGTCACCATTACGTCTTCACTTGCGATCAAGACTTCAAGATTAATTTTGATTTCCTCTATTTCCTTTTCGATTTTCGAACGTCTTCCGTCATCATAGCCTTTTTTAATGAACCGAAGTTCTTTTTTTATGACTTGAAGAAGCACCTTTTCGCTGCCAAGGATCTTCGTCAATTCTTCAATCCTGTTTTTCAATTCCGCTGCCTCTGCCTCAAGTGCCGTAATATCCGTATTTGTCAGTCTATATAACTGTAAAGATACGATGGCTTCCGCTTGCGCTTCCGTAAACGCGAATTGGGCGATCAGGTTATCTTTGGCATTGCGCTTGTCTTTGGAAGCACGGATGACGGCAATGACTTCATCCAATATCGACAGGGCCTTCACTAAGCCATCGACGATATGCGCCCGGTCATGCGCCTTTTGCAGCTCATAACGGGAACGGTTCACGATTACCTCTTTACGGTGATCGATATACGCATCGAGCATTTTTGGCAGGCTCATCAAAGTCGGCCGCTTTTTATATATCGCGACCATATTGAAGTTATAGGCAATTTGAAGATCGGAATTTTTGTATAAATAATGCAGGACACCGTTTGCATCCGCATCTTTTTTCAGTTCGATGACGATGCGAAGTCCGGTCCGGTCCGTTTCATCCCTTACTTCGGCGATGCCTTCCACTTTCCGGTCTAGACGGAATTCATCCATCTTCTTGACCAGGTTCGCTTTATTGACTTCATATGGGATTTCGGTGATGACGATTTGCTGTTTGCCGCCACGAATCGTTTCCACGTCCGCCAGACCGCGAATGATGATTTTTCCTTTGCCTGTTTCATAGGCTTTGCGAATGCCTTCGATGCCTTGAATGATTCCGCCTGTAGGGAAATCCGGTCCCTTGATGACCGTCATTAAATCCGCGACGGTCGCTTCAGGCTTATCGATCCGCATGATGGCGGCATCGATGACCTCTCCTATTTGATGCGGCGGAATTTCCGTGGCATATCCGGCTGAGATCCCAGTGGAACCGTTTACGAGCAAATTCGGGAACATCGCAGGCAACACGATCGGCTCTTCCGAAGTATCATCAAAGTTCGACACGAAGTCGACCGTCCGTTTTTCAATATCACGTAACATCTCCGAAGCAATCGATGAAAGCCTGGCTTCCGTATACCGCATCGCAGCAGGGGGGTCGCCATCGATGCTGCCGTTGTTTCCGTGCATTTGGACCATGACTTTCCGCAGCTTCCAGTCTTGGCTCATCCTTACCATCGCCTCATATACAGATGAATCACCATGGGGATGATAATTACCAATGACATTACCGACTGTTTTTGCAGATTTCCTGAATCCTTTTTCCTGTGTATTTCCTTCCACATGCATCGCATACAAGATCCTGCGCTGTACCGGTTTTAAGCCGTCCCTGGCATCGGGAAGGGCCCGATCCTGGATAATGTATTTACTATAGCGCCCGAAGCGATCTCCGATGACCTCTTCAAGCGGCAAATCCCGAAACGTTTCTTCAAATACCATCGTTATTGACCTCCTCTTCAATCGACATATTTTCATTATCTAAAATATTCGATTCTTCCTCGAGACCAAAAGCGACATTTGCTTCAATCCATTTGCGGCGCGGTTCAACCTTGTCTCCCATTAATGTCGTCACTCGTCTTTCCGCTCGGGCCCCATCATCGATTTTCACACGGATCAGCGTCCTTGTCTCCGGGTTCATCGTGGTATCCCATAATTGATCGGCATTCATCTCTCCAAGCCCTTTATAACGCTGAATCATATAGCCTTTCCCGACTTTGTCTATCGCTCCCTGAAGCTCCTCGTCACTCCAGGCATATTCAATCACTTCTTTCTTCCCGGTCCCTTTACTCACTTTATATAATGGCGGCAGGGCAATATAAACCTTCCCTGACTCTATCAATGGTTTCATATAGCGGTAAAAGAAAGTCAGAAGAAGCACTTGGATATGGGCCCCATCCGTATCGGCATCGGTCATGATGATCACTTTATCGTAATTGGTGTCCGGCGTATTGAACTCGGCCCCGACCCCTCCGCCAATGGCGTGGATGATCGTATTGATTTCTTCGTTCTTAAAAATATCAGCCAGTTTGGCCTTTTCCGTATTGATGACTTTACCCCTTAAAGGCAAAACCGCCTGAAAACGGCGATCCCGCCCTTGCTTTGCGGATCCTCCGGCAGAGTCCCCTTCCACAAGGTACAATTCATTACGGTCGGGATTTTTCGATTGAGCCGGCGTCAGCTTACCAGATAGGATGGCATCGGATTTTTTTCGTTTCTTTCCGCTCCTTGCATCCTCCCTTGCTTTGCGGGCCGCTTCTCGGGCCTGGAATGCTTTTATCGATTTTTTAACCAACAAGGTACTCGTGGTCGGATCTTCTTCAAAAAAGTAGGCTAAGTGCTCTGACACGATGGAATCGACTGCAGAGCGCGCCTCGCTGGTGCCAAGCTTGCTCTTGGTCTGCCCTTCGAATTGAAGCAGTTCTTCCGGAATGCGGACAGAGATAATCGATGACAAGCCTTCACGTATATCGGTACCTTCGAGGTTTTTATCTTTTTCCTTCAATAGCCCCATTTTTCTCGCATAATCATTAAACGCCCTGGTCATGGCCGTTTTTGCGCCGATTTCATGGGTGCCGCCGTCCTTTGTACGAACATTATTGACGAAGCTTAATATATTCTCTGAATAGCCATCGTTGAATTGAAAGGCAAGTTCAACTTCTATTCCATTCTGCTCCCCTTCCAAGCTAACAACACCATGAAGGGTTTCTTTTTCCTCATTTAAGTAATCCACAAATGCTTCGATTCCATTTTCATAATGGAAGGTTTCATTTCGGTCGTTGCGTTCATCCGTCAATTCTATCTTCATGCCCTTTAATAGAAAAGCTGATTCACGGAGACGTTCACATAGGATATCGTAATTAAAGGTGGTCACCGAAAATATCTTTGGATCGGGCTTGAAGTGAATCTTCGTACCCGTTTGATTCGTTTTACCGAGTTTCTCCAAGGTCGTTTCAGGCTTGCCTCCATTGAAAAACCGTTGTTCGTATATGAACCCGTCCCTTTTGATCGTCACGACAAGCCATTCAGACAGCGCATTAACGACAGAAGCACCCACACCGTGAAGGCCTCCGCTCGTTTTATATCCACCTTGTCCGAATTTCCCCCCTGCATGGAGGATCGTCAAAATGACTTCAGGCGTCGGTTTACCCAATTTATGCATACCCGTAGGCATCCCGCGGCCCCTATCAGTTACACTTACACTGTTATCTTTATGTATTTTCACACTAATTTGGTCTCCATAACCAGCCAGAGCCTCATCTACGGAGTTATCTACAATCTCGTACACTAAATGATGAAGTCCGCGTGCATCAGTACTGCCGATATACATACCGGGACGTTTTCTGACCGCTTCGAGTCCTTCCAGTACCTGAATTGCATCATCATTGTACTCGATTGCTTTTACCTTTTTTGCCACAGAAATTCCCCTTTCCTTACTAAACACAATTTCCGGGCCAAATCATACTGCAATGAAATGACTCACTAGACAATTTTTCACATACGTTACTATTCATATAAAAAGTATAATACTTTCATGAGAAAAGAACAAGTGTTCTATTTTTTTGTCCCTTTTATTAGCGTTAGCCCATTTGCCTGGAACTTGTCGCTTGAAAACGTATCATAGCTACCGTTCTAATTGTAGCGGTAATTTTTCATTTGGCAAATATACTTTTACTATTTTGATCAAAATGTTGTTAAATCCCCTGGATATTCCCGCGGCTTTGGCCATGGTCGAGACCCTCAAGCAGCATCCAGTGATGCTTTTAAAAAAGAGCGGATGCCCGCTCTTTTGACTTTACTTCGTAAGGGCGTGTTCGACTTTAATGCATCGATCCATGATGACAGTATAACCCTTTTCCTTCAAGAAATTATAGGCTTCCTCGTTTTCCACACCCAGCTGAGCCCAAAAGATATCAGCATCAATGTCGGCAAACTCTT
Source organism: Bacillus sp. mrc49 (assembly GCF_002803435.1). Classification (NCBI taxonomy): domain Bacteria; kingdom Bacillati; phylum Bacillota; class Bacilli; order Caryophanales; family Bacillaceae; genus Bacillus; species Bacillus sp. mrc49. The sequence continues at coordinate 139,618 of NZ_PHNG01000709.1, forward strand.
TGGCAATCTCCGGGAGGAATTCCGAACGGCGAAACACATTGACGATATCGACATGTCCTTCAATATCTTTGAGGGCTTTCACGGCCTTGACTCCCAACACTTCGGATACGGAAGGGTTAACCGGGATGATCTCATATCCGCTGTCCTGCATCGCCTTGGATACCATATAAGACGTCCGCTCGGGGTTATTCGATAAACCGACTACAGCGATCCGCTTCGCTTTTTTTAGCATTTGGCCCATTTCCGCTCTGCTTGGATTTTCTATCATTCTTACCAATCCCCTCTATTTATAAAATGTTATATTGCATAAAAAGTATACTTAACAAGGATATTTTGCAAAGGCAAGCTGATTATTTCCCATTATTAAGAAAAACAATTATACAAGAAAAAATATGTTGCGAAAAGGCATGGCTCCCTTGCCGCCCTTTATGTTCATCCAGCCTGCCACGTATTGTTAGGCTTTATACAAACAGGCTCCATTTTATATATACGAAAATAAGAAATCCTAAACCTTTTGCCTTGCTGCAACTTAAACCTATATTAAAAAGTGCATATTCATCAAGTAAAATTCATTTTTCAATAGATTTTTTTCGGACAGCCGTACCATTTTGTCACGAAAATGTTACAATAAGAGATGCTTATCATGCAGTTTAACGCTGTTTTTGGCTATTTCTTTCAAATACTGTGACAATCAGCCTCTTAAACATGAAAAAATAAGAAGATTTTTCTTAAAGAAAGGGTCATAGAATGCTTACATTTATCATTATACTGTCCGCCTACTTGATTGGATCGATCCCATCCGGTTTAATTATCGGCAAAACCTTTTACAAAATCGACATTCGGGAGCATGGCAGTAAAAATCTTGGCGGGACAAATACCTTCCGGACATTGGGTGTCAAGGCAGGGCTTACCGTCACCATCATGGATATCCTTAAAGGGACCCTTGCAACTTCACTCCCGTTTTTGCTTGGAGCTGATATAAATATAAATGAGATGCTTATCGGCGTAATTGCCGTCATCGGCCATATGTTTCCCGTTTTTGCAAACTTTAGGGGCGGGAAAGCGGTTGCGACTTCAGCTGGTGTCATTCTTGCTTATGAACCATTATTTTTTCTCATTGCCGTCATCATTTTCTTTATATCCCTATACATTTCCAAATACGTATCACTTTCGTCCATGATCGCCTCCCTTCTTGCGTTTATCTATAGTTTGGTGTTTCATGCAGGTGATTGGGCCCTCATTACAGTGATCGGCGTTTTTATGATTTTCATTTTCTATCGGCATCGGGCGAACATTAAACGAATTATTGATAAAACTGAACCAAAAGTCAAATGGTTATAAGCGATTTTCCGGATGGGAATGGGCCAGTTTCCACAGGTCCAGGTCCATTCTACAATGCATGTGCCGTGTTATTCAGTACACCGGCTTGACCGGATACCTTTTCCGAAAAATCCCTCATTTCATGGATGACCGATATCAAACCTTGAATGGTCCTTTCCATTTCCTTTAAATCGGTAATATTTCCTTCGGTCACGCCAATGGTTTCATTGAAAGACTTTCCGGTTAAAACCGATTCGTTGCCTCCTGCCGGAACGACCTCCCTGACCCTTTGGACAGATCCAGCCACTTCCTTCATAGTAGCTATCTCCTGCACTCGTTTTACAGCCCCTTTGATGCTGTGGAGGATTGGTTTTTCCCTCGACATATGATCAGGTTCTGTATTTTTTTCGTCAAGATTTGCCTGCGTTCCTGCCCATCTTCAGCAATCATGACCTGAAGTCCCATCTGATCCTGCATCCAATATTCCGACAGTATCACTTGCTTTTTCCTGCTTCACTATTATGAAAATGCCCATCCTATTTAAACCTGCAATCACATGGATCTTTTTAGCTAACATCTTATTTAAAGATAAAATAACCCTCAGGAAATAGTTCATTAAGACCACCTTACTGAATTCATTTTGTCCATTTCCCCATTCCATTTTCAAGGTAAAATGACCTGGAATGGGGGTCTGGACTCGGTTTGATGTGTTGTTCTGAAAAGCCTAAACAGCTAAGTAAAGATTGATTAATTGTTGCATAGAGGCTAAACTGGAACTAATTACGCTTACCATAAGGAGAATCCGTCATGAAGCCACTGCAAATTTCACCGGAAACTGCATTGAAATTATCCAAATCCCTCAATTTGCCCTTGGAGCAAATCATGCATATGCCCACACCCATCTTGCTGAAAAAGCTTGCCGAGGCTGAAGCAATCGAAAACGAGAAGGCGAAATAGCTGCAGAAGCCTGCAGCTATTTTTGTGTGCGCTCAGATGTGTGCGTGATCACCTTCCGGATTACCTGCTGAAAGGCGTTCCATTCTTCCCACTGCCCTTGAAATTGGCTGAGGCCCGATTTGGTCGCATAATAGTATTTCCTTTTCGGTCCTTCCAAGGAATCCCTCCAATAGCTTTTTAAATACTCTTTCTCTTCCAGCCTTTTTAATGCGGGGTAAAGCATGCCTTCTTTATATTGCAAATAACCATCACTCAGCTTTTTGAGCTGTTCGATCATTTCATAGCCGTACATATCCTTCTGAGACAGCAATGAAAGCAATACCATCTCCGTACTTCCTTTTAATAACTCCGCTTTTCGCAAATTCAGCAGCCCCCTCTAAATAAGATACTTAAATAGGTAGGTCGAATACTATATATTCTTCATATATAGCGACGCATTCACCCCTCACGAAACCGTATATTCTTTGTCTTTCTTTTTAATATAACAATATTCTGAATTCTTCACTACCTATTATCATTGAATAGCCTTGTTTATAAAGACCAAATAAAAAACCGCCCATTGGCGGTCTTCAATTGGTTAAAACCGATTCTTTTGCGGCAGCTCCTTCTTTTTCATGGAAACGAAGTGATCATTTTCATAGATGCAGGCAAATTCTTGCGGGGGTGAGGCATCCAATACCTCACTAAGATAGTGCTTGATGTTGGATACGACTTCATCTGCCTCCATGATCCATTGATAAGGCTTCCAAGCCAGTTCTCCTTCATCACATGGTCTAAGGCTTCCGCCGGTATCTTCAGCGCGGTACACATACATTCCGCCCGTCTCATTCCATGTCACGATTCCCCTATAGGTCAATCGCTTGACCTTCAAACCAGTTTCTTCAAATATTTCCCGTTCCATCGATTCACGGACCGTCTCACCTTCTTCGATTTTCCCCCCAATGCCATTCCATTTTCCCCGATTGGGATCTTTCTTGCGGAATAACATCAGCACTTCAGCTTTATTGTTCGTTGTACGGGTTATGAAACAAATTGTATAAATGATCTCCATTGTATTTCCTTTCTTAAACGCACATTATTCGCATCTACTTCATAATTACTTTATACTTAAATAACGAACCTCAAGGAAGGAGAATGACTATGAAACTGACCATTTCCGATCAAGCAGCCAAGTGGTATGCGGATGAATTGGAGCTCCAAGAAGGCTCACATTTGCGCTTTTATGTAAGATATGGGGGACACAGTTCCGTCCAAAGCGGATTTTCATTGGGCATCATTCAAGAAGCTCCTGAAAATGCGGCAGCCGTATCATCGACGAATAATGTTCATTTCTATGTTGAAGAAAAAGATATTTGGTACTTCGATGGCCATGATCTGCGGATTACCTTCAACGAAAAGCTGACTGAGCCTGAATTTCATTATGATAAGAGCGCATGACCATGCAGCAGCGGTGCAAACTGCTGTTGCCTCTTTTTTTCTAATCATCGAGCAGCAATACAGAAATCCCTTCCGCTTTGAGGATATCCCTTTGTTTGTCGCCCAGAAGGTCATAATGAGAATAACCATCCTTGCGGTGATGGATCCACTCTTTTTTCAGTCCGTATTGCTTACCCCAATCAGATAAACGGCCTAAATCTTTACTGCCGACTTTTGTAACCGTCTTGCAGCCAGGAAAACGGTCGTCCAGCCAATAATGAGTTAAAAAAGCGATTTCGCCTTGATCGATCCGCTGTTTCCACTCCACTACATCTTTCCGTTTAATGCCGAAAGCCATGTCCAAACACCTCGATTAATTAAACCAGCTCATTCTGCTTTTTATTTTTTTCATAGGCCTCATGCCAATCAGGAAACATGCGTTTAATTGATATCGGACGGAAGCTGTCCTTTTTAACGCAAACATGTGAAGAATGGCCAGTAGCCGCCACTTCCCCTTTACCATTGACGATTTCATAACCATACACGACCCGTAACCCGTCATACATATCAATCCAGGTCCTCACCTTAACTTTATCACCATATCGTACAGGTGATTTGTATGAGGCCTGTATGTCCATGACAGGGGATAGGATCCCGACCGCCTCCATATCGGCATAACGAAATCCTAAATCTTCGACTAATTTTGTCCTGCCCAGTTCCATCCATATTAAATAATTGGCATGGTAAACAACACCCATCTGGTCTGTCTCTGCATACCTCACTTCAATATCATTTTCAGCTATGAACATTTTTTTCCCCACTTTCATTTTTGCAATATAAACATATTACCATAACAACCGTTCCCTTTTCATTTAAGCAGGCTTCAGCACTCATGAAAAAATGGGGAAGAAAGAATCGTGCTTCTTTCTTCCCCATCATCCATAAACTAAATATTATCTGTACTGTAGCCGCTCTCCCGTGCTTCTTGCTCATCTTGTACTTCTTGCTTCATCGCTTCAATGCTCGCTTTTCTTCGCTCGTTTTTGGCTGTAATCGTCATTTTGTCCTCAGCTGATGAAAAGGATGTCGCATCATTCGCTGCTGTCATGTTCTGTTCCGTATTGTGAATCGCGTCCTGAAGTTTCTCTACATTATCCAAACGGTTATCCTGATTATGTTTGAATGAATCCATTGGTTTTCACCCCTAATCAAAAAAATGGTTTACATAATAATATTATCAATTCGCGCTAATCCTTCGTCATTCGCCTTTTGTCTGGATCACCTGGGCATGCTTCCCGGATTTATCCTGCATTTGCTTACCGTTATTGCTTCCAGCTGCCCTTGGCTGTGTTCCAAGATGGCTTGGTCTAAAGTGTTTGGAATCTTTTTTTGGATTACTCATTTTATCGCCTCCTTTTATTATGATGGGTGAAAAGGAAGCAATTCATGAGTGCCAGATTTTGAAAAGCGCAAAATAAAAAGCCAGCACGATTGAAGACAACGTACTGACTCATATTTAGCTTAATAAACCCTTTCGGTTACTCAGCTTTTTGCATATGTTTTTTTTCAAGGCGTTCCTCTAGTCTTTCCATTTGTTTAAGGTCCATCATTAATTCCCTTTTGTTTTCTTTGATCAATTCTTCAAATGTTCTTTTTCTTTTTTTCATGTTTTCACCTACTTTTTTTAGTATATGATTCAGCATTGCCAAATTAACGTAAAATTATGACTATATGGTTTTACAACAATGAATTGTCATAATTGTCTGACTTTTTAAAGCATCAATCATTCCTTACTTTGCCTCTCTTTATACTTTAACCCTTTTCCTATCTTTATTAACCAAAAATTTTGAATTTTAACAATATTATTTTTAATTTTTGACAACTTTGTTAACAAGCAATCATTCAACGAAAAAAACGGGACCTTTAAAGGTCCCGCTACTGCATGCTATTCATATATCGTTCCATATCTTTAAGCTGCATGGCTGATACCACTTTGTGACTGATCTTGCCTTTCTTGTCGATGAAATATGTAGTCGGAATGCTTAGTACTTTATACTGCTCATTCACTGGATTTTTTGCACTGTTGCTATCAAGAGGTATGGTGAAGGTGATTTTATTTTCCTTCACAAATGACCGTACATCGTTTTCAGGGTCTATATTGACTGCAAGAACGACGGCATCATCACCTGCTTGCTTCGTATATTGCTCCATATCCGGCATTTCTTTTTTGCAGGGCGGGCACCACGTTGCCCAAAAATTCAGCATAACCTTTTTCCCTTTATAATCAGCCAATTCAACTTGTTTTCCATCCAAGGTCTCCAAGGTGAAATTGGGCGCTTTAGCTCCTATTTTCAAACCGCCCAATGAATCCTTTTTCCCATGGTTGTTTGGTTCATTATCCATCGCTTGTACAATCGCAATTCCAATCAGTGACAGTAAGAGCACTGAGGCGATAATTTTTTTAAGCATACACTTTTGTCCCCCTAGTCCCAATACAATAAAGTTATTAAGCCATTTCCAGAAATAGAACAACTTCCCTTTTTCATTTTAACAATAAAAAGTCATTGGGAATAGTGAAACCCCTTTATTCGTTTCATGTTATTCGCCCGCTTACATAATCTTGACACAAAAAAAGAATCGGTAAACCTAGGTTCTAGGTTTACCGATTCCAAAAGGGCCGAATTAGCCTTTTAATTTATTGCGCAGTACCATTTGAAGGATACCGCCGTGACGGTAGTAGTCGATTTCGATTTCTGAGTCGAAACGAACAAGTACATCAAATTCTTTTACGTTTCCAGCTTCATCAGTAGCTGTAACCGTTACGATATCACGTGGTTTAACTGTTTCGTCGATTTTAACAGCAATCGCTTCTTTACCAGTCAATCCAAGCGTTTCAGCGTTTTCGCCTTCTTTGAATTGAAGAGGAAGAACACCCATCAATGCAAGGTTAGAACGGTGAATACGTTCAAAGCTTTCAGCGATGACCGTTTTGATGCCAAGAAGGTTCGTACCTTTTGCAGCCCAGTCACGAGAGCTTCCCATACCGTAGTCTTTACCAGCGATGACGGCAAGACCTGTTCCATCAGCTTTGTATTTCATGCAAGCATCATAGATAGCCATTACATCGCCTGTCGGCCAGTAAGTCGTGAATCCGCCTTCTGTACCTGGAGCCACTTGGTTACGGATACGGATGTTTGCGAATGTTCCGCGCATCATTGCTTCGTGGTTACCGCGACGAGAACCGTAAGAGTTAAAGTCACGCGGTTTCACACCGTTTTCACGAAGGTAGATACCAGCTGGTGTATCTTTACCGATTGCACCTGCAGGAGAAATGTGGTCAGTAGTTACTGAATCACCGAATTTACCTACAACGCGCAAGCCAGAAAGCGGGTTAACTGAACCTGGTTCTGGTGATAATCCTTCAAAGAACGGAGGATTTTGAATGTATGTTGATTTTGAATCGAAAGCGTAAATCGCTTCGTTGCTTGTTTGGATTTCATTCCAACGTTTGTTATCGTTGAATACTGTTTCGTATTCTTTACGGAATAATTCCGGTGTAACCGTTGCTTTAACAGCAGCGTTTACTTCTTCTTGTGATGGCCAGATGTCAGCAAGGTATACATCGTTGCCATCTTTATCTTTACCAAGTGAATCATTGTTAAGATCGAAGTCCACAGTACCTGCAAGGGCATATGCCACAACTAAAGTTGGAGAAGCAAGGTAGTTTGCTTTCACAAGCGGATGAATACGGCCTTCGAAGTTACGGTTACCTGAAAGTACTGAAGTTACCAGAAGATCCGCTTCAGCAACAGCTGCTTCGATTTCGTCCGCTAATGGACCTGAGTTACCGATACATGTTGTACAGCCATAACCGACTACGTTGAATCCTAATTGATCAAGGTATGGTTGAAGACCTGCATCACGAAGGTAACCAGTAACAACTTTAGAGCCTGGTGCCAATGATGTTTTTACATAATCCGGAACAGTCAAGCCTTTTTCAACCGCTTTTTTAGCGATCAGACCTGCTCCAAGCATTACGTATGGATTTGAAGTATTTGTACAGCTCGTGATTGCAGCAATTGCGATCGCGCCAGTTTTCATGACCGATTCTTTGCCATCGGCGAATTTAACAGTCACTTCTTTATCCAATTCGGAATTGTCCATGCCGAAGCCTTGGTTACCCATTGGTGCATTGATGGCTTCATGGAAAGATTTCTTCATTTGGGAAAGCGGAATCAAATCTTGCGGGCGTTTAGGGCCTGAAAGGTTTGGTTCAATTGCTGAAAGATCGATTTCCACTACATCATTGTATGCTGGATCTTCGTTTTCAGGAGCATAGAACAAGCCGTTTTCTTTGCAGTAAGATTCAACCACTTGGATTTGTTTTTCATCACGGCCTGTTAAGCGCATGTAATCGATCGCTTCTGCATCAACTGGGAAGAAACCAACTGTAGCACCGTATTCAGGAGCCATGTTAGCGATTGTTGCACGGTCAGCAAGCGGAAGGTAGCCTACTCCTGGGCCGTAGAACTCAACGAATTTACCAACTACGCCGTGTGCACGAAGAACTTGCGTTACTTTCAAAGCAAGGTCAGTAGCTGTCGTTCCTTTAGGAAGTTGGCCAGTTAGCTTAACACCGACCACTTTTGGCACTGGGAAGTATGATGGCTGTCCAAGCATGCCTGCTTCAGCTTCGATACCGCCGACGCCCCAACCAAGAACACCGATACCGTTGATCATAGTCGTATGTGAATCCGTACCGAATACAGAATCAGGGAATACTTCGAAATCGCCGTTTGGAGTTTCAACTGCGTGTACTACGTTCGCAAGGTACTCAAGGTTAACTTGGTGAACGATACCAGTCGCTGGCGGAACCGCACGGTAGTTGTTGAATGATTTTTGAGCCCAGCTTAGGAACTGGTAACGCTCTGCATTACGTTCGAATTCAAGATCCATATTGGCATCAAGTGAATCCATAGTACCTGCTTTATCAACTTGGACTGAGTGGTCGATTACAAGGTCAACTGGAATTTCCGGGTTGATTTTGTCTGGATCTCCACCAAGCGCCGCGAAGGCATTACGTAGAGAAGCTAAATCCACAACAACCGGCACACCCGTGAAATCTTGAAGGATGACACGTGAAGGCTTGAAAGGTACATCTATATCTTGTTGCTCGCTTGTTCCCCATTTAGCAAGGTTCGCAACATGTTCTTTTGTGATAACTCTTCCGTCCACTTGGCGCAGAACTGCTTCAAGTAATACTTTAATGGAATATGGAAGGCGTGAAACTTTGCCGTCCCCTGCTTTTTCGATAGCGTCTAGGCTGTAGTAGTTGTAGCGTTTCCCTTCAATTTCGAAGGATTTACGCGATTGGTACACGTCATTTTTCGTCATGAATATTACCCCCTATTAAACTGTCAGAACAACTTATTCTGCACATGAAAGTAAAACCTGGTTCACTGAAACCATGTTTACCAATAAATATAAACAAAAAGGTTAGTTTGTCGAATTTTCTCTCTGTTCTCCCACCCTAACTCTTCCTTCAACTTAATACTAATATAGAAATGAGTATAAGTAAATAACAAGAAAGTTATTGTTTTTGATAAGTTTCACTTATGTTAATAATTCCTTTTTATATGAAAGTGACGTTTAAAAGCCTTACCTGCCTTCCAATTGGTGAAAAAAACCACATATACAAGCTGATAAATTATTCCAACAAAACATATTAGGCAAACATACATAATCATTCCGCATTATCACATTCTATTGGTGGAGGTGTCGAAATGTCAAAACAAAAGGCAAATCATGTCATACCAGGGATGAATGCAGCAAAAGCACAAGGTAATGGGGCAGGATACCATGATGAATTGGGAAATGAACCGCCATTATCGGAAGAACAAAGACAAAACAACAAAAAAAGAAAGAAAAACCAATAATATCAATGCTTTAATAGGAAGGCTTTTTGAAAATCACATGTTCAAAAAGCCTTTTCCCCCTAAACCAGACATCCAATCAGTCCTCGGAATTCACTTCATTGACGATTGCAGAAATATCCTGCTCGAATTGTTTCAATTGACCCCGTTGGTGCTCAGAAGCGGTAACCAAGGCAGTTTGTATTTGCTGGTAAGCCTCGTTCACTTCCTGCTTCACATGCTTCAATTCCGTTCCATAATCCGGTGCCGTCTTTTCGATCGAAGAATATGCATCATACACCTGGTGGTAACTTTGCTGTGCTTCCTGGAATGCCCTGCGTTTATCTTGTTTATCCTGCAATGTAATTCAGCTCCTTAATTAGTATCACTCATAGGATGTACGAGGGTTACAAATATATGTATGTGAATAAAAATCCCTGAACTGCTTATCTTAAGATATAGGAGGGATCAGCATATGAACAAAAATGATGGCAAAGATATTCGAAAAAATGCACCTAAAGGGAATAACCCAGGTCAACCTGCTCCATTAAGCGGTTCCCATAAGGTGAAAAATAGACAGCATTCCCGTCAAAAGCATAATAGCGGCCACGATATGTAAGCTGCTTTTCATTCGATAACGAAGCGGTGCCTGCCATTTGCCAGGCACCGCTCTTTATTTGAATAACGGACAACCATAAGCTTTATCATTAACCCCTTAAAGTGTTTCATTCATTTAAATCGTCTTCTTATTAAAATTACAACTTCCTACTTTTCTATTTTACGATTATGATAGACTATAAGGTCTGAATTCCTTATAAAGAGGGTGAGTTCATGCAAGTTTTTCTGAAGCGTTTATCCCAGCACCGGGAACGATTGAGCCAGTTAGAGATGGGCGTGTTAGAGTACATTTTGCATCATCATGAAATAATTGTGCATATGAATTTAGATGAATTAGCGAAGAAGCTTTTTGTATCCACGGCAACCATAAGCAGGACATGCCAACAGTTAGGTTTTCGCGGATTTCAAGATTTGAAATACTCATTCATAAAAGAAACGACAAAAGAGACTCATGATATTGTCTCTTCTCGTTCTGAATCCTTAAGTAACCATATTGATCGTTTCAAGCAGGAAATTGAAAATACGATTGATTATATTGATGAAGGAAAAATAATCGAAGCTGCAAAATATATACATATAAGTAAGCATGTAGAGTTCTTTGGTGTAGGGAATTCACTGCCCCCTTGTGTCGATGCAGCAAGGAAATTAATGTTCTCAGGGAAAATTAGCAGCGCCCGTGAAGATTGGGATGAATTGAGAAGCGTTGCCAATAGTTTACATGCAGATGATTTGGCGATCTTGGTTTCGTATAGTGGGGAAACGATTTACACATTGGAATACGCCTCACTGTTAAAGAAGCGCAACGTTAAAACCATTTCCATCACAGGACAACATAATAATCGGTTACAGCAAGAGGTGGATTTATCTTTCCAGGCACACGTACTGAATCGCTATTATGGTGAATTGGATATGAGCTCGCGCTTCCCTTTGAGCATTATTTTGGATTTCATTATTTTAACCTATCTGGAGAAATATAAAGATTCCTGAAAGACCCGAAGAAAATGCCACTGCATTTTTCGGGTCTTTTCCCTTGAACGGGCATAATTGTTTGAATATACAAAAAATGTACACTCATACATCTAGTCTGTCAACGGTTGATACTTTTGATCGTGAGTGTATATTAAAGCTATGTTTATCCGCCGGAAGGAGTCAGAATAATGAAAAAGAATAAACGTCTAAAATCACAGCTTTGGGAGTTTTTCCAAGGACTAGGCAAAACCTTCATGCTGCCGGTTGCTTTATTGGCATTCATGGGGCTCATATTAGGAATTGGAAGCTCGTTCACTAGCCCGACCACCATCGAAGCCTTTCCCTTTTTGAATAATTCTTTCCTTCAGTTCATCTTTAGTTTCTTGGCGACAATAGGTGGCTTTGCCTTTACTTATTTACCTGTACTATTCGCAATGGCCATTCCAATGGGTCTGGTACGCTATGAAAAAGGTGTAGCTGCTTTCTCAGGCTTTACTGGATATGTAATCATGAACTTAGCCATCAATTTCTATTTAACTGAAACGGGAACTTTAGCAAATCCAGAACAAATGCGCCAAGCTGGCCAAGGGATGGTAATGGGTATCCAAACCATAGAAATGGGTGTACTTGGCGGCATCATTGCTGGGATTATTGTGTATTTATTACATAATCGTTTCTATGAAATTAAATTACCGGACGCTTTTGCCTTTTTCGGAGGAGCACGGTTTGTCCCTATAGTTACCGCATTCACATTGTCGATTGTGGGTCTGCTTCTTCCAATGATTTGGCCCATTTTCGCCACAGCCATCGCTTTCATCGGTACCATCATTAATAAATCAGGCATGTTTGGCCCGTTTTTATTCGGTGCCGGTGAACGTTTATTACTTCCTTTTGGCTTGCACCATATCCTGGTCGCGATGATCCGATTCACGGAAGCTGGCGGGACAGAAATTGTCAATGGTAAAACGATTTCGGGAGCATTGAATATATTCTATGCCCAATTACAAAGTGGAAGTGCAATTAGCCCTGCTGCAACGGCTTTTTTATCACAAGGTAAAATGCCCACTTTCATGTTCGGGTTGCCAGCCGTTGCATTAGCCATATATCATACGGCTCGGATCGAAAACCGTACGAAAATTAAGGGATTATTAATATCGGGAGTGATTGCCACTGCTGTTACAGGTATTACAGAACCTATTGAATTTTTATTCTTGTTTGTTGCCCCCGCTTTGTTCTTAATTCACGCCATTATGACTGGTTTAGGATTTATGATTATGGCTTTACTGGGCGTGACCATTGGGAATACAGACGGCGGTATACTCGATTTCTTAATTTTTGGTATCATGCAGGGATTCGCTACAAAATGGTATCTCGTTCTTGTCATTGGACCGATTTGGTTCGGCCTCTATTATATGATTTTCCGCTATGCGATAGTGAAATTCAATTTAAAAACTCCAGGGCGGGAAAAGATGAGTGATGACCTTGCCCATGAGTCTGCTAATACGAAAGGAACAAGCTACAATGCCCAAAAAGTATTATCTGCCCTGGGTGGTAAAGAAAACATCCAATCATTGGATAATTGTGTAACCCGCCTTCGTCTCGTCGTGGATGTAATGGACAAAGTAGACGAAAAAATCTTGAAAGAAGAATGTGGCGCTCTTGGAGTTGTGATTCTCGATGAGCATAATCTACAAGTCGTCATCGGGCCGCAAGTCGGCCTATTAAAATCACAAATTGAAAAAATTTCATGAAAATGGAGTTGTAAATCATGCAACACGACTTTAATGAAACAATTGACCGCAAGGGGACATTTTGTACCCAATGGGACTATGTGGAAGATCGATTCGGTGAGAAAGACCTTCTCCCCTTCTCGATTTCAGATACCGATTTCGGATGTCCACCTGAAATTTTGCAGGCCATTCAGCAACGATTGCAACATGGAATCTTTGGATATACACGCTGGAACCACTCACCATTCAAAGACGCAATCACCAATTGGTATAAAAAAAGATTTGTGTGTCCCATTGAAGCAGCTTGGATTACTTATAGTCCCTCTGTCATTTACTCCGTTTCCAAGATAATCGAGATCATGACGGCCGAGGACGATCACGTTGTCATTCAAACACCGGCGTATGATGCATTCTTTAAAACGATCCAAGATAATAAACGCCTGATATCAAGTAATGAATTAATCTATCATGAAGGAACATACTCAATCAATTTTTCGGATCTAGAAGAAAAACTAGCCCATCCAAAAGCAAAAGTGCTACTACTATGCAGTCCGCATAACCCTACAGGCCGTGTCTGGACTCGCGATGAACTGAATAACATCGTAGCCCTTTGCAATCGATATGATGTATACATTATTTCCGACGAAATTCATATGGATATCATCCATGAAGGGAATGCCCATACACCAATCATTCATTCGGCTATTGATCCAAATAGATTGTGCATCTGTTCTTCAGCCAGTAAAACATTCAATACTCCAGGGTTAGGAGGTTCATACTGTCTCATACCAGATAGTAGTATTCGTGAAGCCTTTCTTGTTTCCTTGAAGAATAAAGATGGGCTATCCAGTGCCAGCGTATTTGGAATGGAAGCCATGATCACTGCTTATAATGAATGTGAATATTGGGTAGACGATTTAACGGGGTATGTACACGACAACTTACGGATCATTCAAGATTTTTTAAAGGCACACTTACCGATGCTTTCTTTCCATATACCCGAATCCACCTATCTTGCTTGGATTAATGTGTCGCAACTACCCTTTTCCAGCAATCAAATACAGGATGCCCTTGTACATCATGGGAAAGTAGCGATCATGCCTGGCGAAACATTTGGAGAATCAGGGCGAAGTTTTATCAGATTGAATGTGGGTTGTCCAAAATCAAAGCTATTGGAAGGTCTCGATCGGTTAAAAAGAGCGATAGACTATTTGGAGAATCAAGAGAGATGAGAGGCAAGGATTTCTAGCAACCTGGTTTTCTGAAGTGACTAGATACGATTTACGGTAAAGGTGCATCTCTCATGAAAAGCAACTGACTGTAGTCGATTACGGATAGAGTCCTCCGGCCAATAGAATACCCCCAATGGATATACTGTCCAAAGGGGGTTATTAGCTGTTTAAGGTAACACCATTTTTAAGCCTGCGGCAATCGTTTCTCCATGCACCGGGACGTTAGCCAGTTTTTCCCTTTACTACCGTTTTACATAATTCAATCATTTCGGCAGCCATTATCTTCAACGTTTCCGCTGTCAGCATCTGATCTTCAGCATGAATGAAAAGCAGGGAAAAAGGGAATATCTCTCCGTTCGCTTCTTTTTGAATTAAGGAAAAATGCACCTGGTGGATTTTGTTGTACGCTTCTTCCCCCGCTTTAATCAATGTGTCTGCTTTCTGATAATTACCGGACCGGCCTTCACGAATGGCTTCGACAAAATGGCTCCTCGCCATTATATATTCCTCCTTCTTATTTAAACACCGTATCGTCTTTCACTACGATTACCCGATTTCGGATTACTTTTTTGTACCAGTACGCCGATTTTTTCAAAGTCCGGTTTCGATTGTCGTCCAAATTAATCTCGACGAGTCCATACCAGTTCTTGAAAGCATTCATGGGTGACACATTATCAGTGAATGCCCAGAGCATATATCCCTTGCAATTCGCACCTTCTTCAACCGCTTTAAGCAGCCATTTTAAATGCTCTTTGATGAATTCTATCCGATAAGCGTCCTGTATGATCCCTCCGTCATCTTTAAACGTGTGACTCATTTTCGACGCCCGTCCATTTTCGCATTTATACAAAAAAATCATTAGTACCTTTTATAAAACGCAGGGCCAGAGGCAAGGATCGGGGCTATCTAAAAAAGACCAGGTGCCGCTAACACCTGATCCGAACAACTACCTGCTTCAATTGATTTGATATTTTGTATATGTTGAAAAAGGGACCCGCTCCACAGTTAGATGATCGGAGGCAGAACCCCAGAGGAAAGCCTGAGAAAAATGGCGGTCACGACAAACTTACGCTCCTTAGTTACGAATAATTAAAGGTGAAACCAATGGTGGTAAACCAGGCTCATACATTTGGAATCTACCCAACTAACAAACAAGTAGTTCTCATAAAAATTTATCGATAACTTCATTGTTAATAATTGACCTGAACGGCCCATTGCCCTCTAATGATCGGAAGAGTCCTTTAATGAATGAAGCCAGAAATTATTGTATGAATGACGGGGTAGCCCATATCCCCTTAAATCAGACAGTTAAGTCGATAAGCGGCGGTAGTTCAAGTCAGCCCCAGCTTCATTTCTTTTTGGTAAGCAAGATCCGCGAGCAGAAGTGAACCAATAATTCCAGCGTCGTCCCCTAAGCCGGGCTTTACAATATAATCGGATATTTCGGTTTCAAGTTCTGGAAGTGAAACATACCCTTTCAGTACTTCCTTCACATGATTTCTAATCATTTGGAAAATGGACTCCTGTTTACCGACTCCGCCCCCAAGGATAATTTTCTTTGGAGATAGGATTAATATGTATTGGGCGATTGCCTGAGCTAAATAATAGGCTTCCAGTTCCCATACTTCATGCCTATCCGCTAATTGACCAGCAGGTTTTCCCCATCTTTCCTCAATAGAGGGGCCGGATGCAAGACCTTCCAAACAATCCCCATGAAAAGGACATTTGCCTTTATATGAATCTTCTGGGTGCTTTCGAACCATGATATGACCCATTTCCGGATGAGAAAGCCCTTCCAATAATCGACCGCCAACTACTGCACCGGCTCCAATTCCCGTGCCTACGGTTATATATAAACAACTATCCATTCCAGCAGCTGCTCCAAATCTTGCTTCCCCCAATGCGGCTGCATTTACATCCGTATGAAAACCGACAGGTACTTTACATTCCTTTTTAATCGTTTGTAAAAAGGGAAAGTCCTTCCACCCTGGCTTTGGTGTAGTCGTTATATTTCCGTATGCCGGACTGGCAGGGTCAATGTTGACCGGACCGAATGAACCGATTCCAATCGCTACTAGCTCGTATTCGGAAAAAAAACGGATAACTTCTGGTATGGTTTCCTCAGGAACAGTCGTCGGAATTTGTATTCGCTTCCTCACATTTCCTTTTTCATCACCTACGGCACAAACAAATTTCGTTCCCCCTGCTTCAATCGCCCCATATAACCTCACGGCTCCACTCACCTCATGTTTTTATTTGCGGATGGTCACTGTCGTAAAAACGAATTTATCATAACGGTGCCTGGAAAAAGAATATTCAAAAGGCAAGCCATTGTTTAAATAGCCAACCTGTTCAACCTCCAATATCGGGTCATCCGGTAAACATCCTATATGAATTTGATCCAGTTCATTAGGTTTATCTGCTCTAATTTTCCGATGTGCACCGCCAATTTTCAATTCAAGTGCTTCATGAATATAATTATAGATGGATGCTTGTAACACTTTTTCTGTGATTCTTGGAATCATCGATACCGGCATATATGTCCTCTCGATGACATATGGCTCACCATCCACTTTTCTAAGTCTGATTATGTGATACACTGGTGCGTCTTCGCTAATTGCAAGCTGTTCGGCCACTTCCTTTTCAGGAAATTGCACATCAAAGGCAATGATCGTGCTTGTTACATTTCTGTTCGGAAGCACATTAGACAAACCGAGGGTTTCCTCACTGATGACATTCACCTTCTCGTCACTTACAGGTGATTGGACAATAAATGTTCCATGCCCTCTTTTTCTGAAAAGCAGTCCTTCCTCCACCAGAATATCCAGTCCTCTTTTCATTGTCATCCGGCTGCATTCGAATTCTTTAGCAAGCGTGATTTCGTCAGGGATCGGATGATCTACCCGATAATACCCTTCCTTGATCCTTTTTCTCATTTCGATTGAAATTTTTTCATATTTATTCATTTTTATTCGCTCCTACTTACAAAAAACAATACAGTTTAAGTCATCCGCTTTTTCCATTATAGAAAACAGGGTTATCGCTGTAAAGAATCGATTTTTCTGAAAGTTAACGCATCTTCCCTTACAAGCAGGCAGAGGGAGGGAAATACTGCCAAATCAAGGTCCGTCATGCATCAAGGAAAGATTGCGTAATCAGACCTCGATTTCTTAAAACCCGTTATTATTTGCCACTTTTTTAAACCAATGGCCGCTCTTTTTCACTGTTCTTTCAGCATCTTTTTCCAGATTGACAGAAACGAAACCATATCGATTTTTGTAAGCATTGCTCCAAGACCAATTATCCATGAAAGTCCATAAATGATACCCCCATACATTCGACCCTTCGCTTATGGCTTTATGAACCCACTTCAAATGTTCGCTTATGAACTCGATTCGGTAATCATCCTGTATCATGCCATTTTCATCACGGAAGCGTTCTTCCCCTTCCACTCCCATTCCATTTTCAGAAATGAAGCATTCGATATTCCCGTAGTTTTCTTTTACATTCATTAAAATATCATAGATTCCCTTTTCGTATATTTCCCAACCGCGGTGGACGTTCATTTTTCTTCCGGGCATTTCATAATGATCAAAATACAGTTCAGGCATGAATGGAGCATCAGGGTTACGGGCATGTTCCTTTGCCTTTACACGTCGAGGCTGATAATAGTTGATCCCTAAAAGATCGACGGTATTTTGCTGGATTATCTCCAAATCGCCAGCTGCCATAGCAGGCATGAACCCTTCTGTCTTTAAGATGGCAACCAGATCTGATGGGAATTCGCCTTTAACGGAAGAATCCAGGAAAGACCGGTTGAAAAAGGCATCGGCAATCTTTGATGCTTTTAAATCGGCTGGATTCTGGCTTCGCGGGTACGATGGCGTCAAATTCAATATAATCCCGATTTTGCCATCCATATTCATGTCCCTATACTTTTTGATCGCTTTTGCGCTGGATAAAATCGTATGATAACCAACTTGTACCGCTTTTTTAAAATCGACGATATTCGGATAATGAAAATTGTATAAATACCCACCCTCTACCGGGACAATAGGTTCATTATGGGTGAACCACTTTGCTACACGATCTCCGAACAATTGGAAGCAAGTCGCAGCATAACCTTCAAACGCATCGACGGTGTCCCTGTTTTCCCATCCTCCGATGTCCTGCAGGGCCATGGGCATATCAAAGTGGTATAAATTGACAAATGGTTCGATGCCCGTTTCCACCATTTCATCAATGACCGAATTATAAAAATCCACCGCTTTCTTGTTCACTTCCCCTTTTCCTTTCGGGAACATACGTGACCATGAAATAGATAACCGGAAGGAGTTATGACCAATTTCCTTCATTAATTTTATATCTTCTTTATATTTATAGTAAAATTGAGAAGTGTCCTGAGGTCCGACGCCGTTGAAAAAACGATTGGGCTCAATTTCATACCAGTGATCCCATATGTTTTTGCCTTTTCCGTCTATATCTGCTGCACCTTCCGTTTGAGTGGCCGAAGCAGATGATCCCCACCAAAAGCCTTCTGGAAAATGATATTGTAATTTTTCAGTCGTTTCTTCTTTCATTTTCAACCTTAATTTCCCCCATTCTTTTTAAACCGGAAACAGTCATGGCATGCCGAATCTAGTTTACGTTTTTTTGTATCTTCCTGCCCTGGTGTTTATGAGGCCTTGTTTTGATTTTCCGCTTCTCTTTCTTTTTTCACATTTGTCTTATCCAATGCTTTTAGGAATGGAAACCAGATGACGAATACGATCAATAAATTAACGATTTGCAACAATGAGCCCCTGAAGCTATTGGTCGCAAGGTAACCACTTATTCCGATTGGCACCGTCCATGGAACGGTGACACCTGTTGGTGGTGGGACAATTCCAGTTGCCATTGTGAAATATGTAAAACCTGTAACCACCATTGGTGCAATAATCCAAGGGATGACAACGATTGGATTCATCACGATCGGCAGCCCAAAAATAATCGGCTCATTTACGTTGAAAATCCCCGGTCCTGCACCAAGCTTTCCTACTTGTTTCATTTGCTTGCTCTTCATGAACCATAAGATGGCGATGACGACGGCCAATGTCATCCCAGTACCACCCATCCCTACAGTAAAGACTTCTATGAACGGTTTAGAAACAATATTCGGTAACTCTTCCTTTCCTCTAAAAGCTTCGAGGTTTTCGAGTGCAAGAGTTGCCCAGATGGGATCCATAACAGAGTTGATGATGATTTGACCATGTAAGCCAAAGAACCACAAAACCTGTATGAAGAATACAGCGATCAAAGTCGGGATGATTCCACTACCTAAACCAACAAGGGGCGCCTGAATCACGTCATAAATAAAATCATGTAAATTGGTATGGAAGACTAGTGTAACAATCACATTTACCGCCAAAAAAACCGTTAACGTGATTAAGGCAGGCAACAGGGCAGCGAATGATTTTGCAACAGCTGGAGGTACACCTGCAGGCATCTTGATCGTTATATCTCTTTGAACGATTTTCCGGTAAATTTCACCGGCAATAAAAGCGGAGATCATTCCGAGAAACATTCCTTTCGCACCAAGCCGGTCAAGTGGGATGACATTAGCGACCGTTTCTCCTGATTCCGCTTCAATCACGAACGGGGTTAGGATTAGAAAGGAAGCAAGAGCGATAACTCCACCAAACACAGCTTCGACATCATAGCTCTTTGAGAGGAAATATCCGATTCCGAAAACAACGAACACCGACAGAATTCCCATCGTGGCCTGTGAAGCAATTGCGAATGAAGATTGCAGGGTCATGAGGGAATGGTCACTTAAAAATTGGTTTAAAAAGGGCAAATTAGTTATAACGACAAATATCGAACCGAATATCGTAAGTGGGAACGCTAACATAAATGCGTCCCGTAAAACCGATAAATAGCGATTGTTATTTAGCTTCCCCGCTAGTGGAATGAGAAACTGACTCAGCTTGTCAAACATAGTAGACCCCCAATTATAGATGAATGATCAGATATTTTTCGCTTTGAAAATATCCAGTAACTCTTTTACTAGTTCCTTCATCGTCAAAGTTGACATCAGATGGTCTTCAGAATGCATGAATAGCATCGAAATTTCCACCTTTTCACCCTGTGCTTCCTTTTGAACCAATTGGAAGTGAACGTCGTGAGCAACAGCCAAATCCTACTCTGCTTGAGCAATCAACAATTCCGATTCTTCCACGTTCCCTTCGCGATATTCACGTAAGGATTGAATCACCTTGCTGCGGGCATTGCCACTATATAAAATCAATTGAAAATTAATTTGTTCGCTCGTGAGGTCTTCTAACTTCATTTGCTCCATCATTTATTACCTATCAAGGAAATAGCTTGATCATACGCTTTTTTGCCATCTGCCATTCCATAAGCCATCATATCGATTACATCTACCTTGATATTGTATATGGATGCCTCTTTTTGAAGTTCCCCCTTAAGGAAACTCATTTGCGGTCCGATTAGCACTACATCCGCATCTGCCATTTCTTTCTTCGCTTTTTCCTGGCCAACCGCCCAGATTTTTGCATCCTCGTCTATCGATTTGGCGTGCTGCTCCATTTTAGTAACTAATAAGCTCGTGGACATCCCAGAACTACATGCAAGTAAAATTCGATTCATACTTATTACCGCCCCTTTTGTATTTTTTTAACAATCATCTAAAACGCTTACATTTATTATTATGATCATTTTATTCTAAATGTCTAGACATTTAATTAAAATACTATTCAGTTTTTTTAAAAAAAGGCTTTTTTCTGGATTTACCTTCTGACTGTTTCGCCCGAAAAAAACCACTAGAGCTTTGGCTCAAGTGGTTTGATTAACTGTTTTTGCATACGCTTATTACCAAATAACGTGGTGTGGATGAATTCCCCTCCCATTAACCTTGAAACCAAGAAAAGAGCAAAAAAAACAAAGAAAACCCATGAATCCCTCGTGTTAAAATAAAGGTTCGACACACCCCTTACACGGAGGTCATTCATGAGCTATACACATCTTGCCACGTTAAAACGCGGACGACCAGAAGCAAAAAAAATGTCGGGCTGGTCCACTAAATGGCTAAAGAACCCATCGGCACCATTCCACTTTTACCCGAGTGTTGAATCGAAATAGCAAGAAAAATATGTAGAACGTCGCAAAGACCGTAAACCAAAAGGGAAATGTTCTGTTTTCTTGGGATATTTCATGAAAGAACAACTTCAATCAAGTTGGATGGACTCACCGTCTTATATGAAACTCGTAATCCATTCCATTTCACCAGATGCAATCAATTCCCGCAATTCCCGCGTCATGATCAAGTGATCTCCTTTTTTCACTTCCATCACTTCACTTTCCGATTCGATCTTTCCTTTTCCTTCAATGATGCTGATTAATTGGAAGGTGCCTCTTCCTTCTAATCGATAACCTGTTCCTGAGATCTTGTGATGAATGACAGTGAATTCCGGAACTTCGATGAGGATTGTTTTTTCCCCTCCGGGAACCGTTTCTTTTTGTGGAGCATGGATCGTTTGAGAATCAGGGACCGTTGTTACACGAAGTGCTTTCTCGAGATGCAGCTCACGTTTATTGCCTTTCGAGTCCCTTCTGTCATAATCATATACACGGTATGTTGTATCGGATGACTGCTGGGTTTCTAAAATGACGATGCCCTTACCGATCGCATGAACAGTCCCGCTTTTCACAAATATGAAATCCCCGCGCTTTACAGGCTGTTTTTGCAGAAGGTCATCCCATCTTTCTTCCGATGTCAGCTCTTGCATTTCATTTTTAGTTCGAGCCTTGTGGCCCAGAATAATTTCTGAACCAGGTTCAGCATCAATGACATACCAGCATTCCGTTTTTCCGTAAGGTTCCCCCTCCAGTTCTGAGGCTTGTTCATCATTAGGATGGACCTGGACGGACAAATCATCATTCGCATCAAGGATTTTAATGAGCAAAGGAAATTCTTCCATTTGATAGTCGCCAAATAGCTTGCTGCGATGATCTCGCCATAATGCAGACAAGACTTCTCCTTTAAACTCGCCCTCTTCAACCACGCTTTCGCCGTGGTGATGAGCGGATATTCCCCAGCATTCACCAATCGTTCCTTCTGGAATCGGATAGTGGAAATCCGTTTCCAGCTTCCTTCCTCCCCATATTCTTTCTTGAAAAATTGGCTCGAGTTTTAAGATTGTCATGAATTCATTTCCCCTTTGCTAACGGATTAGTGATTACAGAAAAAGGAAGAAGTGAATTCTTCCTCTTTGCTCTGATTAGCCTTCGACTGTTGAAAGCTGAGCATGGATTTCATCAACCGTCATGGCGGCTTTTAAGCTTTCTCTAAAGCTGTCGTCAATCAAACGACGGCTTAGCAGGGCCAGGATTCGTAAGTGTTCGTTCCCTGCAGCTTCTTCTGGCACACCAATCATGAAGACTAGTTTAACTGGATCTCCATCCAGACTTTCCCATTCAATGCCTTCCGGAGCTTTGGCAAATACGACGGATGGCAAAATGACAGCATCCGTTTTTCCATGCGGGATGGCCACTTCAAATCCGATGGCAGTCGAGCTTTGCGCTTCGCGGTTCACCAGAGCTTTGTAGTAATCGCTTTTATTTGTAATTCTTCCTTCACTCTCCAGCACGTCAATTAATTGGTGCAGCGCAATCTCCGGGCTGCTAGCTTTCAAATCTAAGATTATCATATCTTTTGTCATATAATCTGTTAATTTCATCAAAATCACCTTTCCAGGAAAATATTATTTAGATTTAACGATCGATAATGGTTTTTTTAAGGAAACAGCAGTCAACGCTGTTAAAACGACACCAATTATGATAGCTAGGAAAAAGAAGAATACGTGTTCAACTGCTCCCAGCACCGCTACCACCGGCCCTCCATGCGGCACGCTGTCCGTGACTCTCCATACCATAGCAAGTGCCCCCGCGGCCATCGAACCTACCATATTGGCTGGGATGACACGGAGAGGATCAGCCGCTGCGAATGGGATTGCTCCCTCCGTGATACCAACTAGCCCCATCATTAAAGCCGCTTTTCCTGCCTCTTGCTCTTCCTTCTCAAAACGGTTTTTCTTTAGAAGTGTTGCCAGTCCCATTCCAAGCGGCGGTACACAAATCGCTGCTGCAATCGCACCCATGATATGCGGCTGTCCTGCCGTAATCATCGCAGAACCGAATAAGAAAGCAACCTTATTGACGGGTCCTCCCATATCAAAGGCAATCATCCCGCCTAAAATGAGGCCGAGCAGTATTTTTGAAGATCCTTGCATCCCCTCCAAGAATCTTGTTAACCCTTCCATAACGCCCGCTATTGGTGCACCTAAAACATAAACGAATAATCCTCCGGATATAATCGTTGCGATGATCGGAATGATTAGAATCGGCATGATGGGTTGCATCATTTGCGGTACTTTCCATGACTTAATCCATTTTGCGACATAACCAGCGATGAAACCTGCAATGATGGCCCCAATAAACCCTGCCCCTGCTTCGGAGTTATAAAAACTTCCGTTCGCAGCAATATAACCTGCGATGATACCTGGAGCTAATCCAGGGCGGTCGGCAATGGCATAAGCGATATATCCAGCTAGGATAGGTGCCATAAAGGTGAATGCAGCACTCCCTATCATGCTGACTTTGAACCAAACCGAATCCTTAGGTATAACCAAACCATCCGCGGTCGGCTCGCCTCCGATGGCAAGAGCCAGTGCAATTAACAAGCCTCCGACTACAACAAAGGGAATCATATGGCTTACACCATTCATCAAGGCACGATAGAACAGACTTCTTTCACGTTTTTGCGGGTGAACCGTTTTTTCTTCCATTCGTTTCGCAGCACCATATACCGGTGCATCTCGTGTTTTTTCAATCAAGCCTAATGGATCTTTAATGGCTTCAATTACAGGGACGATCACGACTTTCTTTCCCACAAATCGCGATTTATCCACATCTTTGTCTGCAGCGATGATCACCCCATCCGCAGCCTCTATCTCAGCTTGAGTTAATGTATTTTCTACCCCGATGGAACCATGTGTTTCAACCTTCACATCATGACCGTTTTCACCCCCAACCTTTGAAAGTTTTTCAGCAGCCATAAACGTATGGGCAATACCAGTTGGACATGCAGTGATCGCCACTATCTTCATGAAAGTACCTCCTCTTCAATCTATTAATATTATTGTTTTCCGTTGCTATATTAATAGATTAACCCAGTTTGAAATCGCTTTCTGCTACATTTTTACCGTTAGTAACGGCAAAGTGTTAAGAATGTAGCAAAACTGAGCGAAATTCTGCTTCGGATTTACTTTGAGTCAATCGATGCACAATTTCAGGAGCCTCACTTAATTTCGCAATATCTTCAAAGAGTTTTTTTAACAAAACATTATCCTGGTTCCTGAATTGCAGCAAAAATACAATCCGCACTTCATCGGCACCCCATAAAGAAGGAATTTTCAGAACCAAGACATTAATTCGATTTTCCTTTGCTTTTTCCGGGTCACCATGAGGAATGGCGATCCCCGCCCCGATGGAAGTTGATCCTGCATGCTCACGCTGATAAACAGTTTCGGCATATGCTTCATCTACTTCAGCAGCAACCACCAGCCTCGCAAGTGCCCGTTCTCGAGAAAGCGCTTCGTCTAAAAAAAGCACCGAGTGGATGAGAGCGGAAAGCATTTCAAAGGATTTACCATTTTCCATTTCCAACATTCCCCGGATTCCTTTTACATCCTCCCCAGATAGAAAGGGAGAAATCGCAATGTGCAAAATGTCGCTGTTTTCTATCGGGATGGTAGAGATTACAGCATCTGGTGCGTCCTTTTTAAACCGCTCATTGATTTCCCTTACTTTACATGTCCCAATGATTTTGATCGACTGCCCAAATTGGTTTTCAATTCTTGCCGCAAGCAACTGGCTCATCCCAACTCCATAAGAACAGGCAATCAATACTCTAGGCTGATTGCCAATGCCCCGACGTTCGAGGACCGTTTGAAAATGTATCGTTAAATAAGCTGCTTCACTTTCCGGTAAATGGCTGCCTAGTATATCTTCTAATAAGGGAGCATGAAGCAAAACAGCTGCATAGGTCGGGGCATAGCGCCTCTTTATTTGATCTATCAGCGGATTTTCCGGTAACTGAGCTAACAATGACTGATAGGCAAAAGAACGGATATGCATAAGTAGACCTTCATACATATCCTTTCTCAGTGCACCTCCGTAAATGGAAGAAAGCACAGATACGGCAAATTTATGAACAGCCGTTTTAAGGCGTTCGAGCAGTTTATCCCTTGGATTCCTTAAGTTATCCCGTGCCGCTGCTATACATAAAATCAAGTAATTTTTCTCTGATGACGGAAGTTTTAAAGCCAACTGGTTTAGATAGCGAGCTTCTACTTTTTTCAGTTCCCTGTTAATGCCCGTGCCACTGGCTATTTCTTCCGCATGTTCACTAAGGTGAATCACCCCACCCATGTGGAGCCTTTTTATCTGAGATAATAACTGCCAGTTGAGTCTTTCAAAGGATACATCGGAGAAAGGCTGATCAAACATCCGTTGGAGCTCATCAATCACTTGCCGCACAAACAAAATATCTTCATAAGAAAACCAATCCGAAACTGCATGACCCCTCAATATATCCAACAAGGCGCCCCTTCTCAGCCTCTCTTCCCCTTCGATGCGTAAAGGCCGGCGTCTTAGGATTTGCTGATAGCCAGAAAGATGCTGTTCCATCTGGATTAAATCATTTCTTAGTGTCGACTCACTTATGAAGTATCGATCCATTAACTCCGTACCTTCCATCTGTCTTGAAAGCAGCAACTCTATCTCCATCCTGCGAACCCGCTCATCAGGACTAAACTCTTCAGTTGTGATACGGATGGGATTCCATTTGATCAGGCGGATCCCTTTTCCGCGGACGCTCTCAAGCGATATACCTTTCATTGAAGAGAGCGTTTTCAATTCGGTTCGGACCGTACGCTCCGAACAGCCAACCCGTAAGGCCAAATCCCCTGTTAAAACCCAATCCCCCCTGCGTTTCAATTCTTCTAAAATATGTATTTGCCGCTCTCTCATAGTCGTTCCTGCCTCTTATAATATCTATTTTTAAAAATTGATTATTTCGAATTGCTTTTCATTGTACAGGTAAAGGGTAGCTGCTGGATAATAAATCAATTCCTAGCGTACCTTCCCATCATTTGATTTCTTTTGTATTAGGATGATGGGAATATTCTGTGCTTGGATTTGACCTAAAGGCTTCTTAGATTACAGCGGAAAAGGATCTCATTCATTTGCCGGATTTCCTCCTATACATCCATCTGGAGGTGTTTATGAAAAGTTTCTTCACATATCAATATTACGATAATCTCTTCTGTTAATCACGAAAAAACTCAAGGCTCTCTTCGTAAAGATGGTTGTTTTAAAACGAAACGAGATAAGTTGATGGCGCAGATTGCGAGACTCCTGGGGGCAGCAGGACAGGTGAATAGCAACAAAATATGCGAAAACAGCCTAAATCAAAGAAAGGAGTGCACCTTTTTGGCTACACTCCTTTTTCCATGGTCATCTTACGGCAAAGTTCTTTAACCAAAATAACGATGATATAAGGTTTTGGCTTCTGCAATATCTTTTGTTCCATGAATCAATGCCCGGCCATCATTAAATACGACCAATCGATGTTTCCCGACCGCAAATGAAAGTAAATAAGGATTTCTTACGACATGGCTGCCTTGGGCGCGTATACTTTTTTCCAGCTGAGTCAAATCGCCGACATATTCTTTCGTAGGCCGAATCTGAACGGAGTCCCTCCCGCATAAAACGGCTGTTTTTGTTCGGTTTGCATAAGAAAGATGGGGGTATGTCCGTTTTTCCCCGCAAGAAGCGCAGTTGTCCTTTTTTAATTTTGTCACAGCAATGGCGGCCTGTTCATTTGTCCATAGATCGAATGAAACCACTTTGTTTCTTAAGGAGGCGTAATCCTCGACAAGTATTTTCAAAGCTTCCGTCAATTGATGGGCGACCACCGTTTGCACGGCAGGGCTGATGATTCCCGCCGTATCGCAAGTCTGTCCGCCGATAGGAACCGTTTCCAGCAAGCAATTCAAACATGGGGTCATACCTGGAATCACCGTGAAGCTTATCCCATAGCTGCCGACACACGCCCCGTAAATCCAAGGTATTTTAAATTTTTGTGCACTATCATTTATGATCATTCTCGTTTCGAAATTATCGGTTGCATCGACGATTAAATCCACATCGCAAACGAGCTTCGCCATTTCCTCAACCGAAACATCCGATACAAGTGAATTCACCGACACATTCGAGTTTATGGCATTCAAACGCTTCTTTGCCGCCACTGCTTTCGGCGTTCTATTCTCCGCATCCTCTTCACAGTATAGCTGTTGCCTTTGAAGGTTGCTCCATTCGACATAATCCCTGTCCACGATCGTCAGTTTACCGACTCCTGCACGTACAAGGCCTTCCGCACTTCCCGTACCGAGAGCACCCGCCCCGATTACCAATACGTGCTTCTTGCGAATTTTCAGCTGCCCGCTTTTCCCTATTGGGCCAAAAAGCTCTTGACGTGAATAGCGCTCGTTCATCCAATGCTCATTCCTTCAACCGGACTGCTGGCAATGGCGTATTCATTTTTTCCTATTCTTCCTGCTTCATGCCCCAAGCGTCCTGCCTCGATGGCAAGCTTCATCGCCTTCGCCATTCTGACAGGATCTTTTGCACCGGAAACTGCCGTGTTAAGCAGAACACCGTCCGCGCCCAATTCCATGGCAATCGCCGCATCGGAGGGCGTGCCAATCCCGGCATCAACAATTACCGGAACTTGGGCTTGCTCGATGATGAACCTAAGGTTAAGCGGATTGAGAATGCCTTGACCAGATCCAATCGGCGAAGCACCAGGCATGATTGCATGACAACCGATTTCCTCCAGTCGTTTCGCAAGCAGCACATCGTCCGAAGTATAAGGTAATACGATGAATCCCAGTTTCACTAATTCCTCAGCAGCTTTTAACGTTTCGATCGGATCGGGCAACAGCGTTTTTTGACATCCGATCACCTCTACCTTGATCATGTCACATAACCCAGAGGCTTTGGCAAGGTGGGCGATACGCACAGCTTCCTTGGCCGTTTTCGCTCCTGCTGTATTGGGAAGAAGTGTGTACTTTTTCAAATCAAGCTTTTCTAAAAAATTGGGCTGGCTGGCTTCGAAAATATTCATTCTCCGCACGGCAAACGTTAATATTTCCGCCCCCGAAACCTCCACGGATTGCTTTTGAATATCAAAATCCGGATATTTTCCTGTACCTAATAATAACCTTGAAGAAAATTCATAAGAACCAATTTTCAACATATCATCCACCTCCTACAAAATGTACGATCTCGATCTTGTCTCCGTTTGACAACATTGTTTCACTTTGGTTTTCCTTTGCCACTATTTCATCATTCAATTCCACGATCACCACTTTATGTTGTAAATCGAAGTGTTGCAGCAATCCAGCAACAGTAAACTCCGCAGCAGAAACCTGGATTTTTTCCCCGTTAATCATCAATTCCAATCCAATCACCTCAATTTAAGAAAATATGGGTTGTACCGAACGATCCAATCGGAAAGCGGACCATTCCTGATTCTGCTTTCCTTCCATAATGTCAGCCATCAGTACCCCCGTAATTGGAGAAAGCAAGATTCCATTCCTAAAATGGCCCGTTGCAATGAACAATCCTTTGCATGCGGGATGTTCGCCGAAATAAGGCAAGCCGTCACCTGTCTGGGGGCGTATTCCTGCCCATGTTTTTTCCCATTCCGTCTCTTTCATGGCCGGAAGCAATCGTGTTGCCTTTTCGATTAACGATGCTATTCCTTCCATGCTCACCTGTTGATTGAACGTATTTGGCTTGACGGTTGCACCGACGATGATTCTTCCGCCGACTTTTGGTACAAGATAGCAGCCATCTGAAAAAATCGTTTTTTCAATCAATGGCCGATTAGTCAGAACGGAAAAGCATTCACCTTTTACTGGATGGGTATTCAGGTTTATGCCTGATTTCTCAAGGAGGAAAGCACTCCACGCCCCGCCTGCAACAATGACATTCCTGCTTGAAAATTCACCCATAGTAGTGACAACGCCTGATATTACTCCATTTTCCATACGTAAATCACTGACTTCAACAAACTCCTTTATCTCCACACCCAAGGCCTCGGCAGATTTAGTAAAGGCGAGTGCCAGCTTCGCGGCTGAAACTTGTCCATCATCGGGAATATACATGGCACCCTTGAGTTCATCCGAAAGAAGCGGCTCCACTTTCCTTAAGTCGGCTGGTGACAGCCATTCCGCCTCAAGTCCGGCAGCTTGCTGGGAATTGATCTTTTTTTTCAATCCTGCTTCTTGTTCATTCGTTAGCGCCACCTTGAACATACCCTTGTTCACCAATTCGATGTCTACACCGCTAGCTTCCTTCAATTCTTTCGCCAAGGCAGGAAACATCCCCCTGCTTCTTCCTGCCAATGTAAATAACGGGTCATCGGCTTCCAACTCAGCTTGTGCCCCGAGCATTCCTGCTGCAGCACTGGATGCTTTGCCTGCAAGTCTATCTTTTTCCAGTAAAAGGACTTTTTTGCCTCGTTTCGCTAATTGAAACGCAATCGATCCGCCAATTACTCCTCCGCCGACAATGATTGCATCATAAGAATTCATCTTATCGCACCTTTCCTAGAGACTTCGAATATTCTTTAACGGCCTCCATGGGGTTTTTTGCCTCGAGTATACCTGACATGACCGCAATCCCTCGGACACCTGCCTCCAGCACGCTCTGGCAATTCGAAGGTGTAATGCCTCCGATTGCAATGATCGGAAGACTGACATTGCTTGTGATTGCCTGAAGTTCCTCTACGCCCTTAGGAGGGAGGCCACGCTTGGAATACGTTTCAAAAATATGTCCATACATCGCATAATCGGCTCCCTGTTGGCAAGCGACTTCCGCTTCTTCCATGGAATGAACCGAACAGCCTACACCCAATCCTGGAAATGCCCTCCTTACGACGGCGGCATCCAAGCTGTGAAAAGCTAAATGCACGCCACATGCCTTCTTTGTCCAAGCTACATCCGCACGGTCATTAATTATGAGTTTCGATAACGGAATCTTTTGGTCTTGTAATAGAGTGACGGCTCGGTAAAGCTCTGAAGCATTCATCTGCTTTTCCCTTAAATGAAAGAAATCAACATCATCCTGTATTTCAGACGCGATCTCCACGAACTGTTCCATATGCTGTTTCCCGGTAGAAATAATATGCAATTCTTGTGCACTCATATTCAGGCCTCCTTAACTAGCAAAGTAATCTCATGGGTTCATCTTGGCAAGATCGGGAACTGAGCCGCTAAGTATAAACCTGCCAGCAGCACGATGGTGAAATAAAGAATGAAACCTTGATCTTTTTTGGAAAAACCATACTCATAATAGTAGGTCCTCTCCCTCGTATCCGTAAATCGCTTCGCCTCCATAGCAACCGCAATTCGGTGAGCCCGTCTAATGCTTCCAGATAACAACGGGATGGAATAAGCCTTCATCTTGAAATAAATCGCCTTGATTCCTGTTCCCCGTTCGAACCCGCGTACTTTCATTGCGTTCCGTATCATTTGAAACTCCTCCATCATAATCGGGATAAGTCTTAATGCCGCCATGAAACTATAGGCATATTTAGGTTTAAGCTTGATTTGCTGCATCAAGGAATAAAACAAGTTCACGGGTCTCGTCGTCAAGGAAAAAGTCAATCCCAAAGCCGCAAAAAGCAGAGCTCGAAAGCCTACCAGTAATCCCCTCATGAAGCTTTCTTCCGTAATCGATATCAGACCCCACTCAAACCAAAGTGTCTCACCTTTGCCGAAGAAAATCATCGCCGAAGAAGTGGATATGAATATGAAGCAAAAAGGGATGAACAAAAGTAACACACGCTTTATCGAATGACCTGAAAAACACAAGAACAATAGTAAAACACCAATGGTCACATTCATCATGTAATTAGAATCATGGATGAATAATGCCAACAAGCATATAGCAATCAATATGCATAGCTTCAGGCTTGGATTAACCTTGTGTAGCCATGTTTCTGCACCTGAGAAATTCACGCATGCCACTCCTTTAATATATAAAAGCTTCAGGCTCCGGTAATCGGGGCTGCTGGATGACCTTTTCATCTCTTATTACGTTACCATCTTTAACCTTCCAGACCCTTGTTGCAAAGTGATCGGAAATATGATCGTCATGGGTCACCATGATCACTGTCCCCCCGCGGCTTCGATATTCCTCGAACCATTCCAGCAACGCAAAGGTATTCTTCGAATCTTGGCCAAAGGTAGGCTCATCCAAGAGAATGATTTGCTTATCGATCACGATTGATGCCGCTACACTCAAGCGACGTTTTTGGCCCATTGATAATTGGAACGGATGTTTAGCTTGATGTGCTTCCAACTGGAACACTTCAAGGAGTTCACGGACTACTTCACCTATTTCTTGCTGATGTTTTTTGTTGATCCGCAAACTGTAGGCGATTTCTTCGTATACAGTATTCGCAACGAATTGAAATTCAGGATTTTGAAAAACGAAGGTCATGTAATCGGTTAGGTTTTTCACCTTTTTGATCGGTGTCCCTGCTAATTCATACTTTCCCGTGGTATATATGAATTGCATGAATGCATGTAAAAGCGTACTCTTGCCCGCTCCATTTTCGCCGTTGATCACAATCCATTCCCCCGGATAGACTTTCAGCTCCTCAACCTTTATTTTCGCTTCTTTTTTCCGGAAACCGCCAAAATCCTGAACTTGTAAAATGGGGCCGCCATCACTATCCCGGTGTTTGCGAACGAGTTCATGATTTTGGATATACTCATCCCAAACTCCCGGGAACCAAATTCCATATTCTTTCATTTCGTTTTTATATCTTGAAAGAATGTCGCCTTTCGGACCATCTGCAATGATTTGTCCATCATCATTGAAAAGAACGATTCGTTCAATGAATTCCAAGACATGATCGATTTTATGCTCCACGATGATTATCGTCTTATCTTGTCCGATTTCCTTCAGCATGTCCCACATTTCTTTTGTTCCTTGCGGGTCAAGCATGGCCGTGGGCTCATCCAGAAAAATCACTTCTGGTTCCAGCGCCAAGACGGACGCAATAGCCAGCCGCTGCTTCATCCCGCCTGATAATGTATCGATGCATGTATGAAAATCATTCAGCTCCAATCCTACCTGACTGATATAATATTGGATTTTCTCCTTCATTTCTTCCTTTGGTATGGCGAGATTTTCCAGAACGAAGGCAATCTCCTCATCGGCAAACGGCATGCAAAATTGACAATCCGGATCTTGAAAAACGAACCCCCATGAAGCTGGACACTTCAATCGATCCGCCTTCATCGGTATTTCGATGGATTGTGGGATCAACCCGCTCAAAACTTGCAATAGGGTCGACTTCCCACTTCCAGACGGACCTAACAATAAAACCTTTTCACCTTTATCAATCGATACGGATAAGTCCTTGAAAAGCAAGGAACCATCGCCAGGAAACTTCAATCTTAACTTTTCGACATGAGCGATTCGTTCCATCGTCATCCACCTCTACTTTTGATCCAATTCGGCATAATCCTTGCTTGATACTGGACGTACAAGATTCGTAACTCCCGTAGCTTCCAACACCCGTACTAGATAGTAGGCAAACACCCCAGCAAAGAAGATCGATCCGATAAATCTAGCAATCATGAACAATAGTAAATTCCAAGTAGAGAGGGCACCGATCTCCCCGTAGGCAAAGTCCATCACGACCGATCCAAGGCAGGAAGCAATCCCTGCTAAAACGGCTACCGATAGATTGAAGTTTTTATATTTGAAAGCCATGAACACCAGTTCCGCGAATAAGCCTTGCACCACCCCATATAAAAGGACGGTCAACCCCCACGGTGAGCCAAGAAAGAACTCACCCGATGCTGCCGCAATCTCTGCCAACAGTGCCACGCCAGGCTTCCGTAAAACCAAAAAGGCAACGGGTCCTGCCATGAACCACATTCCATAAATTAGCTGATCTAAATGCAATCCAAATGGTTTAACGGAATAATAAATCGAGCCCCACAGGATATAAACGATACCAAAGGCGACAGCAATCACGATCGTGACCAATATATCCGTTAATTTCAACCCTTGTTTCATAGTTACAATCTCCTTTTACACTTCTAATGTTTTCTTATGTACCGGCCATGTTTCCAAACGATAAGCCATTTCCCAAAATGAATATTCATATTGGCTGCTAAGGATAAAATGCTCTTTCATCCGTTCTTTATCTGAATCCGTTACTTTTTCAGCAATTTCATCAAGCCTTGCAATTTGCTCTTCAACCAGCGCACGGAACCACTCTCCACCATATGCCGCAATCCATTCTTGATAAATCGGCTCATCCGGATTGCACCCTTGCAGCTTTTCACCTATCTCATAATAAAGCCAGTAGCATGGCAGGATCGCGGCAATCACATCTCCTAAATGTCCTGAATAAGCGGCCCGATACATATGCGATGTATACGCATAAGCCGTCGGGGCAGGTGTGAAGGTTGCCTTCTCTTCTTCCGTGATACCCAATTTCTCAGAAAAATTTTCGTGAAGCCTCAACTCCGCTTCATACGTTCCTTGGGCATGCCCGGCAAGCCTGCTCGTTGTATGTAAATCTTCAGCCTTGACTGCACCTAAGGCCTGAACCCTCGCAAAGTGAGATAAATAGTAGGCATCCTGCATCACATAAAAACGAAAACACTCCAAGGGCAACGTGCCATCCCCTATTCCCGTTACAAACTCGTGCCTAAAACTAGCTTCCCAAATATGATCCACCTCTTGCCTAATTACCTCTGAAAACTTCATCCTCATTCCTCCAAATCAATATTTTTCACCAATGACACAATTAAACTTTCACCACTCCTTTTTTTGGCAAACAAAAAACCACTTTCTTTAACGCAAGAAAGTGGTTGTAGTTGAAATAATACAAAAAAACCGTATCGTCCCAGACCCCACTTCCCTACGCTGGTATAAACCAGATCAGGTTCCAAGGGTCTTAAAGTCATACTTTAATCTCAGCTTCTCAGGTAAAATCGGATTTACCAATAAAGCACCCCTAGTGGTACAAATTGTATATGAAATTCATTTGCCTTTATATTAACACGATAAATCCAATTGTCAAACAGAGATTAGAAAAAATTTTCAAAACACATATCCTCAAAGAGTTGGAATTGCTAAGATCCCCCTTGTTGCGATTTACCCGCAAATTTTAGTTGTTTACTCACAAGTTTGGGCACGGTTTAGTGCCGAATTTGAGTGGATTCATCTGTATTTGAGACGTTTACTCGCGAGTTTGGGCGATTTACTCGCGAGTTTGGACGGTTTATTCGCGAGTTTGGAAGATTTACTCGCGAATTGCTGTTTTCCACTCTGATTCGGGTTGGTTTTTGATATATTTGCGCGGTTTAGTGCCGAATTTGAATGGATTCTTCTGTATTTGAGGCGTTTACTCGCGAGTTTAGGAGGTTTATTCGCGAATTTGCACCTTTTACTCGCGAATTGTTGTTTTCCGCTCTAATTTGGGTTGGTTTTTGATATATACTCCGTACATGGCTATATCAAATTGTTCAAAGGTAATGGCGAACAAACACCACATAAAAATCATTAATGTAAATGTCCAAATTTACTATTGCCGACCTCTTCCGAAGCATTGACTTGACGCAATTGATTCCCACCTCTTTCACGCTATGACATGCAATGTCAGTTTCCCAAGCTTACCGTAATCCGCTATAATTTCATCGTTTGCCTGTATGGAAATGGCATCTGTAATACCGCCTACCAAAACGATCATACCAGCTTGAATGGACAGTCCTTCCCGGCTTATCATTTTTACAAGTTCCACGATCGAATGAATCGGATGATCGAGTACAGCCTCACCAAGCCCCTTCTTTTGCATTTCACCATTTTGATAAAGCATAACTTCTGCTTGTGCCCAGTCCGTGTGATATGGAGAAAAAGCTTGATTGCTAAGCAGGATTTTGGCTGAGGATGCGTTATCCGCCACTACATCTGTAAGTGTAAAAGAAAAATTTTTATAACGGCTGTCAATGACTTCCAATGCTAGAAATACACATTCTACGGCCGGCCATACGTCTTTCGCCGTTATATTTGCACCTTTCAATTCCCCCTTGAACAAAAAAGCGAATTCGGGCTCCACTCTCGGATGAATGAATTCCCCAACTTTTAAATATGGATTATTAAGTTCCATGGCAGATGTCAGCCTGCCATAAATCGCTTCCTCTACCCCTACTTGCTGTTGCTTGGCTTTGCTCGTCAAGCCCATCTTCCACCCGATGAATTTGTTATCACCGGTGAGCGTTTCATTAATGCTCAACTTCTGAATTTCATAGGCTTGATTTACTGTGAGTTCTGGATTGGATAATGTAAGTTTATCCATCTCATGGCCATTTCTTTGCGATTCTGCTACTTGTTTTGCTAGTTGAACAAGTTTCATCTTAAAGTCCCTTCTTTCTGTAACGCCATTTGCTTTGCCACTTCAATGATCGTATCTTCCTGTCCGCCAACAACTTTTTGCCGGCCAAGCTCCATTAAAATATCCCTTGCGTCGACTCCATATTTTTTCGCCGCTTTATTCGCATGCAATAAAAAGCTGGAGTACACGCCACTATATCCCATTATTAAACTCGAATCTGTTATTTCCTGGGGCTTTTGCATGATTGTATTTCCCACTTCCTCCGAAAGATCAAGCATTTTATATAAGTCGATATCCGTACGGATACCCAGCCTATCCAGAACGGCAACAAGCACCTCCGTCTGGGTATTCCCTGCACCTGCACCGAGACAGCGGATGCTGCCATCAATTCGATTCGCCCCCTCTTCGATTGCTACAAGTGAATTTGCCACAGCGAGTGATAAGTTATTGTGAGCATGAAAACCGATATCGATATTCAGGTTTGTTTTTAATAAATTGATTCGCGTCTTCACTTCTTGGGGCAAAAAAGCCCCTGCGGAATCAACCACATACACAGCATCCGCTCCATAGGATTCCATTAAAAGGGCTTGTTCAACAAGTTTTTCGGGAGATGCCATGTGAGACATCATTAAAAATCCAATTGCTTCCATACCGAGATGTTTCGCAGCCTCCAGATGTTGCTTTGATACATCCGCTTCGGTTACGTGGGTTGCAATTCGTGCCATTTTCGCACCAACGTGAGCGGCTTCTTTTAATTGATCGATTGTTCCTATACCCGGAATTAATAACACTGAAATAGCGGATTCGCCAGCCACTTCAACAGCTGCTTCAACTAATTCAATATCATTCACCTTTGAGAAACCATATTGCAAGGACGATCCGCCTAGGCCATCTCCATGCGACACTTCAATAAAAGGGACACCTGCAGCACTTAGTTTTCCTGTCAGGTTCTTGACTTGTTCAATTGTATATTGATGTGCCACTACGTGGCTCCCATCCCGCAATGCAACTTCAGTGACCAATACATCTTTACGCAAATGAACCCCACCTTTACAGTTGATTTCTTTTTCAAACATAATATTCCAATTGACTTTTAGCGATCTCTTCCCCCACTTTTACAGCTGAAGCCGTCATTATATCCAAATTACCTGCATAAACCGGGAGAAAATCTCCTAACCCCTTCACTTCCAGAAATACGGTTATTTGTTTACCGTCAATTATCGGCTCTGTCTTCAGACGATAGCCAGGAACATATTCAGATACCTTTTCCACCATCTTATTAATGGACGATTTTATCGCTTTCACATCAAAAGACTCCGATTGAAGCAGACAATGTATCGTATCCCTCATAATGAGTGGCGGTTCGGCCGGATTTAGCAGAATGATAGCCTTTCCCTTTTTCGCTCCACCGACCTGCTCCAGTGCCCTTGCCGTCGTTTGGGTGAACTCATCGATATTAGCCCGAGTTCCGGGACCGGCACTCTTGCTGGAAATGGTCGCGATTATTTCAGCATATTCGACCTGGGCCACTTGACTGATCGCATGAACAATTGGGATTGTCGCCTGACCGCCACAAGTAATCATATTAACTTCCATCTCTTCCATATTGTTCTGCAAATTGACAGAAGGAACAACAAAGGGTGCGATTGCGGCCGGAGTCAAGTCTATGACCCTCTTGTTCAACTTTTTCAGGGCTTCATAGTGAATCATCACGTGAGCCTTCGCGGATGTGGCATCAAACAAAATGTCTGCAAGCTCCGGCTTGTCCAAAAATCCATCCAGGCCATTTGCAATGATATGATGTCCGTGCGCTCTAGCCCTCGATAAACCCTCTGATTCCTTATCAATACCAATCATTACCGACATTTCAAGAACATCCGACCGGTGGATTTTCATCATTAAGTCCGTCCCGATATTCCCTGATCCGATAATGCCTACTTTTAGCTTTTTCATGGCACTTGAGCTCCTTTCACTCAAAATTAATCGAGACTATTCCAAGTTTTTCTCCAAAGTCAGCAGAAAAATGGTCACCCGGTTTCGCTTCGATTGCGGCGGATAGTGCACCTGATAGTATGACTTCGCCCGCATTCAATGTACCATTAAACGCATGCAGTTTGTTTGCTAACCAGGCCACGCACGTCGCTGGATTTCCCAGTACCGCCTCACCTGTTCCTTCGTTCATGAAATCACCATTTTTATATAAACTCATTTGGACGGAAGGGAGTTCGATATCACGTAATTGGATTTTGCGATCTCCCAAAATATATAAGCCTGATGAGGCATTATCCGCGACAGTGTCCGGAAGTTTAATCTTCCAATCCATCACCCTGCTATCAACCACTTCGATTGCGGCAACCACATAATCAGTGGCTTCGATTACATCATCAACCGTAATATCGGGACCATGTAGATCTTTCTTTAAAATAAAAGCTACTTCTGCCTCCACTTTCGGTTGAATCAATCGTGAACTGGATATGCAGCCACCATTCTCCACCCTCATTCCATCCAGTAAATGTCCGTAATCTGGTTCATTGACCCCCAGAACTTCCTGCATAGCCTTTGAGGTCAAGCCTATTTTCTTTCCTGATACCTGTAGACCGGATTGGATTTTCCTTCGAATGGTTTCAAGCTGAATTTGGTAGGCATCCTCCACGTCCAAATCTTCAATTTCACTGGTGGGGGCCGCTATTCCGATTCTTGTTTTTTCCGCTTTCAAAAACCTGGCAGACCATTCCGTTAAACTAGCGTTCATGATGCTTTCCCCCATCCCTATAATTTAATCGTGACGTTAGACAATTCACTGTAAAATTCGAAACTATGCGATCCGCCTTCACGGCCGATGCCACTGTGCTTCATACCACCAAAAGGTGTACGCAAATCACGCAAATACCATGTATTCACCCAGATAATGCCCGCTTCTATTTTAGAAGCGACACGATGCGCTCTCCTTAAATCATTGGTCCAAATCGTTGCCCCCAGACCGTAATGAGTGTCATTGGCATGATCCAGTACTTCTTCTTCCGTTTCGAAAGGCATGACCGTTACTACAGGGCCAAAAATCTCTTCCCGTACACAACGGGATTCACGCGTAACCCCGGCAATGATAGTCGGTTCAATGAAAAAGCCTTTTTCAAATTGTCCAGCTCTTCTTCCACCCGTTACTATTCTTGCGCCTTCTTCTTTCGCCAAATCAATGTAACTCATCACTTTTTGAAAATGTTCTTTTCCTATTACAGCTCCTACCTCCGTTTCGGAATCAAACGGATCGCCAACTTTTAATTTTTTTGTTCGTAAGACCATCTTTTCAAGGAATTCGTCATACAAACCTTGCTGAACATAGATACGCGATCCACATAAACAAACTTCACCTTGGTTCATGAAGCTTGATTTCAATGTCGTTTCGATTACTTCATCAAGATTCGAGTCTGCAAACACAATATTCGGATTTTTCCCGCCCAGTTCAAAAGAGATTTTTTTCAACGTAGGCGCGGCAGCTTTCATAATCGCCGTTCCCGTTTTAGTTTCCCCTGTGAAAGTTATCGCATCGACGTCCGGATGTTCACTCAGAGCAGCTCCGGCTGAATCTACACCAAATCCATGCACAAGATTGACAACTCCATCGGGAACTCCCGCTTCCTTGCAGATTTCCATTAACTTAGTCGCTGTCATCGGTGTCAGTTCAGCTGGTTTCAGAACCGCTGTATTTCCAGCTGCAAGGCATGGTGCCAATTTCCATGTCAACAATAACAAAGGTAAATTCCACGGATTAATCATTCCAACAACACCTACAGGCCGCCTAAGCGAATAATGAAGGGCAATGTTATCCTGATTGAACGATTCATTGCCAAGTGTAGTGATGTAATCCGCAAAAAAGTGGAAATTGTGAGCTGAACGCTTGATATCCATTTCCAGTGCAAGGCTGTATGGTTTCCCTGTATCAAGAGTTTCCAAAATTGTCAGTTCTTCTTTCTTTTCCAAAATGAGATCGCCAATTTTCCTTAAAACCTTAGAGCGTTCACTATCGGTAAAAGATTTCCAAGGACCTTTAAGTGCATGTCTTGCTGCAGAAACAGCCAGATTCACCTCCTCTTTCCCCCCTTCTGCAACCCAGCCAAGTTTTTCTTCCGTTGCGGGATTGATATTATCAAAAGTCTTGGATTGATTTGGATTCAGGAATTCACCGTTAATAAAGTGCCGGCAATCTATAGATTTAGCTGTATATCTACTATCATTTGCTGCTTGCATGAAAAATCCCTCCCCCTTTATTGAGGTATTGGCTTAGACAAGTGCCTCAATCTTGTATTTCCACGATCATTTCAATTTCAATTGCCGTATTATTCGGAAGTTGGGCCATTCCCACTGCTGACCGAGCATGTCTACCCCTCTCTCCGAATACGGCCACAAGCAGGTCAGACGCGCCATTCAATACTTTGGGCTGGCCTGTGAAATTCTCGGCTGAATTAACCATTCCGAGAATTTTGATGACCTTTTTCACTTTGGATAATTCTCCAAGTTCTTCCTTCAGCACCCGCAGAAGGTTTACCATCGACTGCCTCGCTGCCTGGTACCCTTCATCTTCCGTCAGATCTTTGCCAACCTTTCCATGATAATCATCCACACCTTGTCCAGATGTGAAAATTAAAGTTCCAACACGGACGTGGCTGACATAGTTGCCGACCGCTTTCCTCGGCGGCTCAAGCTTGATTCCAAGTTCTTCAAGGACTTGTTCCGGTGCTTTTATCTGTTTTTCCATGCTTCTCCTCTCGTGATTCCAAATTTAAAAACCTCAATGCATTTTTCCCTAGAAGATTCGCTTTCACTTCATCTGAAAGATTTAGAGTGTCATCTATCACCTGACCTGGGGGATTTTCTCTCAATAAAAATGGATAATCGGAACCCATCAGCACTTTCTGATATCCAAACCTATTAATCAGATACTCAATATTCCGGGTATCATAGTTCAGGGAATCGAAATAAAACTTTTGTGCATAATAACTTGGTGGCATGGAAGTTTTCCTTAATTCAGGCCATACTTCCCACCCCTGATCGATCCGCGGTAAAATATAAGGAAATGAGCCCCCTCCATGTGCAAAACAGATTTTCAGGTTTGGAAACTTTTCCATGACGCCACTCCACGCAATACTTGCTGCCGCCAATGCCGTTTCACTCGGCATCGCGATTGTATACATGAGGTTATGACGTTCCGTGCGGTCTTTTGCCATTGTCTCCCATGGGTGTATAAACAGTGGGACATTCCATTTTTCAGCCATCTGGAAGAATTCCAATAAAACAGGTGAATCTAGGTTCTCTCCGTTTACGTTCGTACCGATTTCGATCCCCGCCAGGCCAAGATCAAATTTACAGCGTTCCATTTCGCCTATCGCCACATTGATATCCTGAAGAGGTACAGTACCGAGACCTATGAACCTATCTGGATGCCTGTTCACAGCCCCAGCAATGAAATCATTCTGGAACTTGGACATGTATAGCGCCTGGTGGATAGGCGCCCAGTATGAAAATGTCACTGGCACCGGTGAGAGCACCTGCATATCGACTCCTTCCGCATCCATATCCTGAATGCGTTTTTCAGCGTCCCATACTTGGTCAGTCACTTTTCTGAACAGCTTTCCGCTTACCATGATATCCGCTCCACAAGAACATTTCTGATCTAGTACCGGCCAGCGACCCTGACCAAATTCACCTGTTAAGTCTGGCAGGTCCAACGGAAGAATATGTGTATGAAAATCTATTCGCATTTCCAAGCCTCAACGTTCTCTGACATGACATGACCGCATTCACTACAAGTGCGCAGTTCCTCACTACCGTTGAAAGCTTCAATGGCTTCCTTCACCTGAACTTCAATATTCGTCAATTGGACCGTAACCTTGTGCATCTCATGATTACAATCCCCGCAGAACCAAACAAAATCTTCAAGCTCACCTTTCGCGCGCTTCCGTTCTACAACAATGCCGTAAGTATCCGATACACGGTGAGGGGAATGTGGTACATCAGCTGGCAGCATGAACAATTCCCCCTCTTTTACCTCCACTACTTCACGCTCACCGTTTTGATTGATGCATTCTACATAGCACGAGCCTTTTATCTGATAAAACAACTCGTCAGAAGGATCGACATGAAAGTCCCGCCGATAATTCGGGCCACCCAGAAGCATGACGATGAATTCGGAATCTTCCCAAAGCACTTTGTTATTGACAGGCGGCTTCAATAAATTTTTATTGTCCTCAATAACTTTCAATAGGTTTAATGACCTCTCCTGTAATTTTGAAGATTGAACATATCCTTTCATAAATAAACTACCTCCCATTTTAATTTACACAATAGTCAGTAAATTCACGTTAACGACATATAACCAACCTGTTTTGAAATCATTTGAGCCGAACGGATCACCGACTGAATAATCCTTGTTTTTTCTTTTCCAATCATATAATTTCGATCCCCGACAAGGTTTAGAGCTGCAATTACTTGGCCATTATAGGATTTTATAGGTGCGGCAACGCCATATAACCCAAAATCATTTTCATCATCACTGATCGCATATCCCCGTTTGCGGATCTCCTTCAACTCTTCATTCAATTGGTTAATGCAAGTGATCGTATTAGTTGAGTGCTTCAATAGCCCTTTCGCAAGCGTAGGCTGAATAAAAGATGGGTTAAAGGCAAGTAATACTTTCCCGCTGCTCGTACAATGAGCTGGTTTTCTTGCTCCTATATATGTGGTCATATGCTCGGCATGAGGGGACGACATTTTCATCACAAACCTGACTTCGCCTTCGTGAAACATGCCGATGTGAGAATTCCCTCTAAATTGCAGGACAAGATTACTGATAATCGGGCCAGCTTCAAGATGAATATCCTGCTGATACATGACTTTACTGCTCCACTCAAGTAACTTCCATCCGAGCCGGTATTTTCGGTCTTTGCCTTGGATCAGCATCCCGTCCT
This sequence comes from Bacillus sp. mrc49, assembly GCF_002803435.1. Taxonomy (NCBI): domain Bacteria; kingdom Bacillati; phylum Bacillota; class Bacilli; order Caryophanales; family Bacillaceae; genus Bacillus; species Bacillus sp. mrc49. The sequence goes on from NZ_PHNG01000709.1 coordinate 182,287, forward strand.
TGCACATCGTTTTCACTAGATGATGAGATGAACTTGGGCTCATATTCAATTTTTCAGCTATTTCCTTATTCCCAAGTGCAGGTTCTTCATTCGTGAATAAATCAAGTATCTTTATCAGCTTCTCGACGGACGAAATCATGATTGCCCCCCCTCACTATTCAACTATTAGTATTATTGGTTAACCACATCGATGGCGACTTGCTTCGGATTGTTAAGAACCTCATCGACCATGCCAAAGTTTTTGTTTTTCTTATATTTATTATAATAAATGGCTCTTTTACGAACTGGGTCACCCGTGTAATAACGTTCGTATTGGAGGAGTCGCTGCCCAAATGCTTCGCCGCATAAATCCCACGCGAGTTTAAACACCCGAACACGCTCTTCCGCTGTAACTCCGCTTCGCCCTCCATAATATTTATCAATATCTACTCGCAATTCTGGATTATTAAAGTCGGCCTCAGTCGGAGACATCAACAGTCCGCCAGCTCCGATGGTCTGGATAATCTCGATGGCACGGGGATACATCTCAGGAAGGAAACCACGAATCGTTTCCAATGCATCCGGATTTGGGCGAGCCTCACCGTATTCATTAATCGTATACTCATATTCGGCTACCCGTAGCAGTGAACGGATGACTTCGACAGATTGCACAAGTTCACCCAGATCACGCTGTACATGCAGGAATCCATCAACCCCGATGGAGTCTGCCACTTTACAAGCAACTTCTACGGCAAACGCCAATTTAATATATCCACGCACCCCAGATTGGTGAGCAGGCTGTTCGGCGATTCCCGTCATTGGATACAAGCGGTTTGCAGCCTCCACATTGTTGTATAAGAAGACACGATCCCAAGGAACCAAGACATCATTGAATACTAGCAGAGCATCCATTTCCTCATAGCGGGAGGCCAGAGGATGATCAAACATCGAGCGTGTTCCGTCCTGCATTGGTTCCCGGCAAATTATACGAAGTCCAGGTGTATCGATCGGCAGTGCAAAGGCCACCGCATGACGTTCATCCCCAGGTAGGAATCCTGGAAAAGAATAGATAATCACTTCATCTGTAATGGGTGCAAGTGTGGCTAACATTTTTGCACCTCGGACCATTATTCCTTCTTCTTTTTCCTCAACCGTCCCTAAGTGGGTATATGTTTCTTTTTGTTCATGAGATGCCTTGCTTCGATCATTTTGAGGATTAATGATCGCATGCGTTAAGAATAAATCATTGTCACGAATATAACGATAATAATTCTGGATGTTCTTAGACCAGTCCTTGTTGTATTTATCAAGAAACCAAGAATTATGTGCCATGGAAGTGACCACAACATTTAAAAAGTCCGGCGTTCTCCCCATTAGTCCATATGTCATCCTGGCGTACGCTTCAAATAATTTACTTCTTTTCTGCAAATCCTCCGCTGTCTTCGGGAACAAAAAAGCATTGTTAACACGTTCTCCGGTTTCATTGCAAATATGGGTGATTTCATCTTGATATTCCGGATCATGTTGAATGTCATAAAGCTTTGCAATTTCTTGTATCGGCTGTTTAAAAATAGGCTCATTATAAATATCTTCAATTACCCTTCCACCAAGCCAGACTTCTGGCTTTCTGGATTTAATTCTATTAATATATTCTTCACCGGTTTTAATCCCCATAAGAATCCCCCCTATTTTACAAGTTGTTTAGCAGACCCCATTTTCCCTCGATAAAAAGTAAGCGCTTCCAAATTTCCGAAATTAAACTCCTGGATCTCACCGATGAACAATACATGATCACCAGCATCATACTCTCTCCATGTTTGCATTCCAGCCAGGCAGCATTACCATTTATTTATGGCGAAATCCCTTATTACCCCAATCAATCTTAAGCGGTCTTCCTGCAGATTTTTCTGCAATGGGGATTCTTGTTCATCTGACAAATTATTGATGGTAAAAGATTTATTTTAATGCTAGTGCAGGCTTTTGCTTCTTTATGAATGAATACTAAAGCAAGCGGCGGTACAGGGAAACCGAAGTAAATGGATTTACAGTCATGCCCTTTTGGACTTTCCCACAAAGCAGCTCACTATGGTGTCTCCGATTGGGAGTTCGTCCAGACAATTTCTCAACGCGCGCCCATTCATCTTTTCACCTCCTACGCTTTTATTATGAGTTCATTATATTAAATGTGAAAAAATTAAAAAATTGTTAAATTTCACATTATGAAATCTTGAAAAAAATTTTAAAACCTTTTTACATGATGAATTATCGTGTAATAGGACGTTAACACGTTAGTTTGAGTGTTTTACTGTTGACCTTGGGCAATCACTCTTCAATTTGGAAGATTTCTTGAGAATTGATGACATTTACTAGTGAAAGTTGGTAGTTTGCCCTCGGTTTCAGTCACTTTACTCGCGAGCTTTTGGAAGCTTGTAATTAACATTGTGTTACGGATTTCTAAACCATTTCATCTCTTACATTACCTCATTTTCATCATTCAGTGGTACACTAGCCATGATTCATTTTTAAATGGTCAATATTAGAATGCATGTAAGGAGTGAGGGGTGTTTCAATTTTGCGTACCATTAGAAAAATCTATCAATTTTTTGTGGATAAACCCTTAAAAAATGGAGTCGTTTTACATAACCGCTACGAAATCACTACTGTCATTGGAAAAGGAAGCTACGGTATCGTTTATCTTTGCAAGGATTGGCAAGCGAATGAACAATTCGTGATCAAACAGCTGCGAAAAAGTAAACGCCGAAGCAAAAGAAATTTTGAACAGTTCGAACATGAAATCTCCATATTACAAGCCCTGGCCCATGAAAGCATTCCCACATTTCACGAGAAATTCACGCACCGCGAAAATGTTTATTTTGTGATGGATTTCATTGAAGGAGATAATTTGGAAGACCATATTTTCTACAATCATGTAACGTTCACTGAGAAGGAATCCCTTCATTTCCTTGCTGAGTTGGTGCGATTAGTAGCTTATTTGCATGACCATGAAATTGTCCATCAAGATATACGGATACCAAATATATTGCTTCAGAACCATCAGCCCATTTTAATAGACTTTGGGTTGTCCAAACGATTCGTTTCGACAGATATCACGGATGAACTTGTTTTGGAAATGAAACGGCAGGATTTTTATGACTTGGGGGAAATACTCCTATATGTCCTTTATACGACATATACCGCCAAAAATAAAAAAACCCTTCCTTGGACAGAAGAGCTTTCGTTAGAAAAAGAAACGGTGCATATCCTAAAAAGGCTATTAAGCATCCAAGAGCCTTATTCGGATATCCAAGAAATTGCCATTGACCTGAAGGCAGCATTGGATTCCAAGGCATTGAATTAGCTACTGCTGCCGCGTCCTCTTCTCTTGTAGCGGTCACTGCCGCTCAAGGGAGATCGCTTATACCCCCGGCTGCTGCTGCTGCTGCCCCTGCGGTAATGGCCATGTCTTCGCTCACTGCTGCCTTGGGAAATTTGTTTGATCTTTTTCATTATTTTCTTCAACATATCTTTCACCTCTTTTTTTGGATTGATTTAAAGCCTGTTATTCATTTAGCCTAACATAGTCACAGTATAAACCTCATTAATATGTACTATAAGTTTTATTCATTCATTGAAGCACTTCAAAAAAAAACCTGACGACTTTACAGCGCCAGGTTTTTTCTGCGTTCATCTATTATTTTACAGCTTCTTTTAATTCTTTACCTGCTTTAAAAGCGGGTACTTTGCTTGCTGCAATTTGGATTTCTTCACCTGTTTGCGGGTTTCTTCCAGTACGAGCTGCACGGTCGCGCACTTCAAATGTACCAAAACCAACTAATTGGATTTTCTCTTCTTTAGCAAGTGTAGACGTGATCGTTTCAAATAATGCATCCACCACTTTTTTTGCATCGTCTTTTGTCAATTCAGCTTGTGCTGCCACACTGCTTACTAATTCTGTTTTATTCATATGAACACCTCATCCTTTTTTTCTTAAAAAATATGTAGAGAAGACAACATAACATATCTTCTATGTGTCTGTCACTTATTAAGGCTAATTAAAAGTTTGATCCTCCATTGATTCAAGTTCCAGCCATTGATAGATGGTATCCATATCGATGTTTTCTTCCATGTGGGAGGCCAAGAGATTATAAGCCTCCTCCCGATGCTCTGAGTCGCTTTGAATGTTTTCCATCACTTCATCCAGCCCCTTGCTCCGTCGTATTTGGTTAACCAATAATCTTGTAAATAGGCGATTATGGAATATGCCATGAAGATATGTGCCGAAAACCTTCTGGTCCGCCGATATGGCCCCATCCTTTCTTCCATCCTTCAATAAAAGAAAGGGCTGTACTTGTGGATCCAAAGCCGTTTGACCTAAATGAATCTCGTAGCCGCCCAGCTTCATTTCGCCTTTCATAATCCCTGAAGCAAGGACACCTTCCATTTGCACTGTCTTCTTTTCCGCTTGGAAAATGGTTTCCACGGACAGAAGTGAAAGACCTTCTGCGTTTTCCCCGTTACCTTCGACCGCGTCGGGATCGAACAGGTTCTTCCCGAGCATTTGAAAACCGCCGCATATTCCAACAATGACCGTTCCAAGCTCACGCAACTCTTTAATGGCATCATCCATTCCCGCACGCTTCATCCATTCTAAATCTTCGATCGTATTTTTTGTGCCGGGCAAGATAAGAAGGTCTGGATTTCCCAACTCATGGATATTTCCGACAAGCCTGACACCCACTCCCGGTTCGTCGAAAAAAGGGTCCAGATCGGTAAAATTGGAGATGTGCGGGAATCTCAAAACCGCTACATCAATGGGGAATTCACCCTTGTCAGGCTTTTTGAAACGTAAGGATGATAGGGCCAGCGAATCCTCCGCTTCGATGTTCACGTCTAAATACGGCAACACCCCGAGGACTGGGATCCCGGTTTCCTTTTCCAGCCATTCTATGCCGTCGTCCAGTAATTCACGTATGCCCCGAAATTTATTGATGATGATTCCCTTTACACGATCACGTTCCTCATCATCCAATAAGGCGAGTGTCCCGATGATGGACGCAAATACTCCGCCACGATCGATATCGGCCACTAAAATGACAGCGGCATCCGCAAGTTTGGCCATCCGCATATTGGCAATATCCCGGTCTTTAAGGTTAATTTCCGCAGGGCTGCCTGCTCCTTCAAGAACGATGATGTCGTATTCCTGCTGCAGTTTTTCGACTGACTTTCGAATGATCGGCATGGCCTCTTGAACAAACTGATTTCGATAGTTCATGGCATTCATATCAAGAAAATGTTTTCCGTGGACGATGACCTCCGAAACCATATCCTGCTTTGGTTTCAGCAAAATGGGATTCATATCGGAGGTTGCCACGATCCTTGCCGCTTCGGCTTGCACTCCTTGGGCCCGTCCTATTTCACCGCCTTCCACGGTTACATAAGAATTCAAGGCCATGTTTTGCGATTTGAACGGAACGACACGGTACCCTTTATTCGCAAAAATCCGGCAAAGTGCCGTACAAATCAAGCTTTTCCCTACATCAGATGCCGTTCCCTGTATCATGATCGATCGTGCCTTCATTTCATTCCCCCTATACCTCAAGTTTTTGACTATGCCGATGATACCCCATTTCCACCTCCGTAAGCACCGTCACGCCTTCTTACCTGTAATGGCCACTTGCATATGCCGAACCATTACAGATGTCTTCAATGATCATACGCCAGTGGCAAGACAGCTTCAGTCAGGAACTTATTTATATGAACCTTTTCAGAGCCTAAACAATAAATGCCTGTCTCGCCTTTTTTTTACATTATAGTGATAATGACCATCTATTATTTCCAGTATATATCAGAATAATTCATTGCGCATCACCCATTCATTTGCCTATAGACGTTCACATTGTTTGGAATAGGAGCACAACGATGATAAACGACGTCGTTTTCACCATTGGGAACATCGTCATACGATTCCGTCCATCTCTAGTAGTCTGTCTATCCTTAAAGCATTATCCAAAACAAATGAATTGGCTGTATTTTTGACCAGTTTTTTCGGCAAGTGTACAGCTGATATATTGTCTGTACGAATGAAAGTTATTTGGGGAAGATTTGCAGTGTTGGAGACTGAATAGCCGCCTCCTTTTTATTATGTGCATCGAAATAGCTGAACTTGATTAGTCATATCATGACTGAAGAAGGTACATCGCTTTGGGATCGTCTATCATGATGAAGGTTTGCGTTAAAATCCTTTAATAAAACAAAGCCCCTGCTTGTTGGGAAATTTCAACAAGCAGGGACTCGATTTACCGTTCTTTTTCTTCGTTCTCACTGTCCTTTTCATTTCGATCGGCAGATGTTATCCCGCCAGCGTTATACACATCCGAAACTTGTTCGTGGGTGGTGGCAAGACCTGATGATAACGTGTCATCACGCTTGTAATCACTGACATCATACACTTTTCCAGCAATATTTGAAGATTTCTCTTTTGATTTTTGGTTATCCATTGTTTTCACTCCTATTTTTCAACTTGTCCCATCATTGCTTGATTGTCGTTCATAAAGACAAGGGTATTTTATGCAAAAAACATTGCATTATACAATTATTTAAAAAAAGCAGGGCAAATTGCGAGAACTATCTCTCGCTTTGGATTAAACAGGTACGGACAGATCAAAAAAAACACCCTGATCAACTCAGGATGTTTTCCATGATTAAGATACCTGTTTCTTTACAACGGTATCTTCTTTCTGAAATCGTGGATAACCAATCAAGATGGCTATGACTCCACAAATTCCAATTAGTATCGGGTAATATGAATATGGCAGGATGCTTATTGGTGAAATTTTTGCCACTCCAGCTGCAACAAGCAACTGTGCACCATAAGGAATCAATCCTTGGACACAACAGGCAAAAATGTCAAGCAGGCTCGCTGATTTACGAAGATCGATTCCATACCTTCCTGCAATGTTTTTCGCTAACGGTCCGGCAATGATGATCGAAATCGTATTATTTGCCGTTGATAGGTTTGTTAAGCCAACTAGTCCGGCAATGCTGAATTCAGCTCCTTTTTTTGATTTGCTTTTTTGGGTGACGACATGAAGTAAATAATCGATGCCGCCATTATGTTGGATGACCGCTACCATACCGGCAATCAAAATCGCCAGAAACGAGATTTCATACATGCCAGCCATTCCATCTCCCGTTTTTTGGATCACATCCAGCAACTTATAACTTCCATCCGCTAAACCGATAATACCGGCAAACACAATGCCGAAGGATAAGACAAGGAACACGTTGACACCTGCCAATGCCGTGATCAGTACACACAGATACGGAAGAATTTTCACCCAATTATAGGAATGTTGCGTAATGGCCGCTTGCTCACCTACCGTTAATATTCCCAGAATGACACATGTGATGATGGCCGCAGGCAGGACGATGAAAAAATTCACTTTAAACTTATCCTTCATTTTCGTCCCCTGCGTCCGCACTGACGCAATCGTCGTATCGGAAATGAATGATAAGTTATCGCCAAACATGGCCCCACCGATAACCGCAGCCATAGAAAGCGCAAGTGCTATATCCGTTTGCTCACTAATTCCTACTCCTATCGGTGCAAGTGCTACGATCGTTCCCATGCTTGTCCCCATGGACAAAGAAATAAAGCAAGCGATAATGAAAATGCCAACGATTAATAGATTTTGCGGAAAGATGGCTAAGGCAAGGTTGACCGTTGATTCAACTGCCCCCATGCCATTCGCCACTTCTGAAAAAGCGCCGGCCAAGAGGAAAATGATAACCATTAACATAATATTGGAGTCCCCAGATCCCTTACAAAAAATGTCAACCTTTTGATTCAAAGACTCTTTACGATTCATGGACAATGCCACTGCCGATGCAATGGAAATCGCCACTAACACTGGAAATGAATAAAAATCTTTTGTAATGATTCCTGAGCCTATAAATAATATCAAAAAAACGACAAATGGGATCAGTGCCCACGGATTTCCTTTGTTGTGTGTACTCATGATGAACTCCTTTTGTATATTTATTTACCAAAGCACTTTAGCTTCATCTTGTTATATCTAAATCCAATAAATATAAAAGACCTCTTCCAATACCCACAAGAAGAGGTCTTTTATTTTATAAAAAACACCCTCCTTATCTTTCAGGCGAAATGAACCTGCTGGATTTGGCACAGCACTCCTGAAAAGTCTGCTGCCGAGACATCTGCGGGCCAGTCCCTCCGCCTCTCTTGATAAGAAGATTTATAGTATATTATGATATCAACGACATCGAATGCCGCATCGAAAAGCAAATATAAGAGTACAGTATTTTGTATGTTTTCGCAAGGATTAGTTGAAAGTATTCGACTTCGATTCTTAAAATGGTAATAAAGACGCCGGAGGTCCCGGACGGCCTTTTGGTAGAAGAGGGCCTACTAAGTGAAATGAAAAGGTCAAACTAGCATGTATCCATAAAAAGCACCCCGTACCTGTTAGTTTTGTGTCTAACATCTTTGGGGCAGTTCACTCTTGGTTAAAGAAATCTCAACAACCTATCGGCACATTTGTTGGATGAGACTTGGCGAGTTGTTTTGAGGCGAATTCACATCAGTCGATACCTCAAATGCTTCCATTTGCTCCGAATCGAAGGGCTTTAAGTATTGTTGAAGATATCCCGTATCATGAATGGAAAGGTCAAGCCAAGCTTTTTCATCTCCACGTTTAAGGATGACGGGCATGCGATCATGGATGCCCGTCATCAGCTCATTGGGGGCAGTGGTGATGACCGAGCATGAATGGATGCTCGTGCCATCTAGAGATTTCCACGTTTCAAACAGACCGGCCATACCGAATGGAGCGTCATCCTTCAGTTTGATTCGCATCGGTATTTTTCGTTCCGGTGTCTTCTTCCACTCATAAAAGGAATCAGCGATGATCAAGCACCGTTTCTTCTTATAAGCATTCTTGAAGCTTGCCTTCTCTGCAATGGTTTCCGCCCTGGCATTGATCATTTTATAGCCCACTTTTTCATCTTTAGCCCAGAAAGGAATGAGTCCCCAACGAAGGTATCCAAGTCGATTCCTGGTCCCATCATTTATGACGGATAGCACGGATTGGGAAGGGGCTATATTATAACTGAATTGATAATCTTCATCGAATGACCCTTGAATATCGAAGCGTTCCATTATTTCTTCCATACTTGTAAAAAGAGTGAACCGTCCGCACATACTATCGCCTGCTGTCCTGTAAATTTATTACAGTTTAACAAAAAAATCCGACAGGTACAAATCAGCGTTCTAAAATCCTGATGTCCGTGAATGGTTGATTAAATAATTCACTGGTAATCAACAGCGTGCCCAGCACTTCCCTTTCATCTTCAGCTACGATGATTTCTGACAAAATCATCGTACTGCCATTTTTGACCGTTACACGATATTCATTCATAAAATCCCCCCTCATATGCCTGGATGGTAGCTATTATAAACCATAAGCATCCTAGTATCACCATGTAACACTCGCTTCCTCCCGCCTAAGCAAAAAGACTGCCGTGAATCACACGACAGTTTCGTCCTTACTTCATTCCATTCATACTTTAAAATATGATGATATCGATAATAGGGAGGAGATGCGATACTGGCTCATGAAATAACATGCAGCAAAACCTCATTGACTAAGTGTGCCGCCAATGTAACGGTTTTATTGTTTTCGTCCAAACTTGGATTCACTTCCGAGATATCAAAGGAAAGGATCTTTTCATTTGCTACGACATGCCGCAGCAGGCTACGTACCAATTTCGGATCGAGCCCAAATGGCGATGGTGCACTTACGCCAGGGGCATAAGCTGAATCGATGACGTCCGTGCATAACGTGAGGATGATGAAGTCGTTTTCCTTGACAAATTCGTTGATCCGATGTTTCGTATCTTCCATATCATTCAAAGACAATTCTTCTTCCAATATGTATTCGACTTTATTTTTTTCGGCCGTTTTGAATAAGGCCTTTGTATTGCCCTGCTTTTGAATTCCCACACATAAATAACGGCAATTTTGATCCTTATCCAAGATTTGTTTAAACATCGTTCCTGATGAACTTTCTTTTTCATAAGGCCGCATATCAAAGTGGGCATCGATATTAATCATTCCCAATCTAGCCTTCGGGCCGAGGAATTTCCTGGCGCCGAGATAATGACCATAAAAGGTTTCATGTCCACCGCCTAAAATGATGGGAATTACGTCACTCTCCAGAATCCGGGCAACTGCTGCACCCAATTGGTCTTGCGCGGCCTCCATTTCCCCAGCTTCACATACGACATCGCCAGCATCCACCAACTCCGTTTCCGGTGTTAAATGGCAAGGTAGCTTGGCCAATGACTGCCTAATATAATCAGGCGCTTCACCCGCACCGATCCTGCCTTTGTTCCTTTTGACACCTTCATCACATTTGAAGCCAATCATTCCATATGTTTTTGATTCCTTGCCAGTGATGAACAATTCGGAAATCGGCCTCATTTTCACTCTTTGGTGGTATCTGAAGCTATCCATATCCGTTTCGGAATCCACTCTGCCATTCCAATGGTTTAATGACGGTTTATTATACATAATTTCTCCTTTCACTAAAAAATTCAGAAATATCTTTTTTTACAGTATAATGGAGATGATATATAATTACTAATACCATTTTTCAATAGATCTATAGTTTAAAGCTATAAAAGGAGACTAGTATGGATTTTCGCCAACTTCGTTATTTCATCACCATTGTCCAAGAGATGAGCTACTCAAAAGCAGCTAAATTATTGCATATATCACAGCCGTCCTTAAGTAATGCAATCATGAAATTGGAGAAAGAAGTTGATTTTCAACTATTGGAACGCAATACAAGGGGAATCGAGCTTACGGAGGCAGGAGCCATTTTTCATTCAAGATCTCAGGATCTGCTGCGGAGGTTCAATAATATGAAAGTGGAATTTGAGGAAATGAAACAGGTTGGAAGCGGGACAATATCGATAGGATCGATTGAATCATTCAAATTTTGGTTTCCAAAAATCATCAGGACATTTAAAAACGATCATCCTGCTATCCATTTAAAGATTCGGGAGATTTTGGGCGAAGAACATGTCATCGAGGCGCTGAACCAGTATCAAATTCATTTCACGATCACCAATCAGCCGATAAACCATGCCGAGATCATATCCATTCCCCTTTATAAGGAACAATTCATGCTTTTGGTCCATAAAGATGACGACTTGAATGAAAAAGATTCCATCACTTTACATGACCTTGCAGGGAAGGAACTAATCGTCAGTACATCTGGATTTCAAACAAGAGATGATATTATGGAAGCATTCAAAAATGAAAAGGTTAACCCGAGCATCTTCTACGAAATTGAAAGGCTGGAAACAGCTTGCAGTTTGGTTGACGAAGGCTTGGGCATCACCATTTTACCGGAAAGCTATATTAAATCCGTTGTAACTAGGAATACTGCGATCCTTGAAATAAATTCGATGTTTTTGCATAGGACTGTTTATATGGCCTACTTGGCGGATCGTTATTTGCCGGCATCTGTTAGTAATTTGGTTAATGAGATTGAAAGCTTTTTCAAAAACAAGGAATAATAGATTCGGATGATCTTCACCCATTATGCCCCCTTATTGCACAAGGGGGCCGTTCGTTTATGTATAAACCTTATCTTAATGAGTTTGCGAACCTAGTTTCATCGAAATCTCCTTGGCTGCTTTCGTCACCTTATCTATCAATTCAGGCAAACGGTCCTCCTGAAATCTTGCTTCAATCCCAGCAACGCTAATGGCCGCGATAATTTGATTTTCCCCGTTAAGGATCGGTGCGCTGACCGATTTTGTATAATTCTCCAATTCTGACGAAGTTATCGTGTAGCCGTTCAACCTTGCTACTTCCAAAGCATGCCGGAGTGTGTTTTCATCGGTTATCGTTCCAATTGCTATTGGTTGAAGATCGGTGCCGTCGATATACATTTCACGTTCTTCTTCAGGCAAATACGCGAGTATGATCCGAGAGTCGCCGGCATATAGTGGTGAACGCCTGCCGATGGAAGTATATAGCCGGACGGGCTGCAAGGTATCAACCTTTTCAATATACATGGCTTCGTCCTTATCCCGCACGATCAAATTCACGGCCTCCTCTACGTCATCCCGAAGTTGCTTCATAATGGGATAGGCGATTGCTCTGATATCCAAACGCTCACCCACCAGTTGACCAAACTGCAAGAATATTAGGCCAAGTGAGTAGTGACCATCATCATCCCGTGTTAAAAAACCCATTTCTTCCAATGATCCCACCATTCGGTGCAATGAGGTTTTGGGGAGGTTGGAGTGTTCCATCATTTCATTAAAGGTGAGTTTCGGATGATCAATGAAAAGGGTAAGGATCTGCATGGATTTCACGACGGTTTTGTTATGTGCTTGCATGCCATGTCTCCTTTCAAAGTTTTTCCTCAGTGTTCTTCTTCCTTATCCTCTCTCATTCTATTATAAAACACGGAAAAAAGATGTAAGCAAAAGACGAAAAAAAACTGAAACAGGAAAGAAGGCGCCCGGCACGGGAACCTCCTGATGGAATCATATGAACTGCCATTTATTCAAGGCCAATGAAATCGAAGTCTGCAATTCTTTCATTTCGCGTTCTTTTTGAATATACAGGAGTTCTGCCTCCCTTAAGTTCACGCGGGAAAATTGAATGGATTCCCCTGGTTTAACCTGGGCGATCTTTGATAAATCGGCGGTTATTACTTGAGCTATTTTAGGATATCCGCCCGTCGTTTGGCTATCCGCAAGGAGAATGATCGGATTTCCATCCGGCGGAACCTGGATCGAGCCATTAGTGACCGCCTCGGAAAGCAGCTCCTCTTGATTTTGCCATTCAAGCGCCGGACCTGATATTCTATATCCCATCCGGTCAGATTGATTGGAAACCTTAAATGAATGCTCTTCAAAACGTTGTTTACTTGAATGGATGAATTGCTCGTACTGGCTTCCAGTAATGAAACGGATGAGTGGATTTCGAGCTGGGATGAACTCCTTTTCATTGACGTACCACTTCGGAGAGGAAAAAGAGCCCTTCAACTCCTTCCTGCCCATAATGGTTTGAGGTTCATTACATGCAAGCACATCGCCAGCCTCTAAAGCCCTTCCCATATAGCCTCCGATTCCAGCTCGTAAATAGGTGCTCTTGCTGCCCATCACTTTTGGAATGGCATATCCCCCGCCGACGGCTAAATAAGCCCGGCAGCCTGATTTACACCCTTCGAAGCGCAGGATGGATCCTTCCTTTACATAAATGGGCTTCCACATCGGGGCATCATGATTATCGATTGTAGGTGTTAAATTCGCACCCGTTATCGATATCAGGCAATTTTTCTCCATTTTTATAGTGGGCCCCATCAGTGTAATTTCCAAGGCTGCCTCCCCTTCATGATTACCTACCAACATGTTGGCAATCCGCAGTGAATATCGGTCCATCGCCCCGCTTACGATCACCCCATGTTGCTGAAACCCTTTTCTGCCTAAATCTTGAATACTAGTCAATAATCCGGGCTTGATTATACGAAGGCTCATCTTATCCCCCCTTGATCTCTTTATATTCTTGTTCAGAGATTGGCTGGAACTTCACCATGTCTCCCGCTTGTAATAAGCTTGGGGGGGTTACATTCGGTAAAAATAATTCCATTGGCGTTTGTCCAATCAATTGCCAGCCCCCTGGTGTTGATATCGGATATACCCCCGTCTGCATACCGGCAATCCCGACTGCACCTGCTGGTATAGTCATTCTCGGGGAAGATCGCCTTGGGGTTGCGATGTCTTTCGGAAGTCCTCCCAGAAACGGAAAGCCCGGGGCGAATCCTATCATATAAGCTAAGTACTCACCGTTAGAATGGATATGGATGACTTCATCTGTAGTCAAATCATGATAACGAGCTACATATTCCAAGTCCGGTCCATACTCCCCTCCATAACAAACAGGGATGGAAACCGTACGATGTGACACCTTTGTGTCTTCTATTAAGTCAAGCAGTTTCCTGTCCAATATCGACCGAACCACGTCATAGGGAGAAGTGGCTTCATTGCTTTGCTTATGAATGTTATAGATTACGAGAGGATCATAAAAAATCGTCAAATTCGTAAAAGCCGGTACACATTCCACAAACCCGGCAAAAGGTTCTTCTTCCAACAAATCCATAAACAACTTTATCTTTTTGTGAATGCTGTATTCCATTCCATTCCCAAATGTAATCACGATTGCGGAATCGCTTAAGGGAGACATGTTACAAGCAGTTCCATTCAAAAGATTTTTCGACCTGTCCATTATAATACACCCAATTTTTCATCACGGATGTCTGTGATGAACATATGTCCAGGCGCATGTGTGATTATGATTTCCAGTTTTGTTTCCATGGCGATGGATTGGGGCGTTACCCCACATGCCCAAAAGACTGGCACTTCCCCTTGATGCACCGTTACAGGATCACCAAAGTCCGGTTGATCGATATCGCACACCCCGATTGCTTCAGGATCCCCGATGTGGATCGGTCCCCCATGAACTGCCGGGAAACGCGAGGTCACTTGAACAGCCCTCACCACATCCTTTTGAGGGATCGGTCTCATGCTAGCCACCATCATGCCATGGAAAATCCCTGCCTCTATACAAGGGATATTGGTTTTATACATGGGTACATTACAGCCCTCTTCAATATGGCGAATCGGAATATCATTGTTTAACAGAGCATGTTCGAAGGTAAAGCTGCACCCAATCAGAAAACCAACCATATCCTCTTCCCAGTATTTTGATATATCTGTTACCTCTTCTATCAATTCCCCACGTTTGTATACCCTGTATTTAGGAATATCCGTGCGTATATCCCCATCGGGAGCTGCAAATGCGGGAATGGCAGAACCAATTTCCGTTACATCCAGCAAGGGACATGATTTAGGGTTGCGCTGACAAAATAATAAGAAGTCAAAAGCATGCTCCTTTTTTAAGATGGCCAAGTTTGCCTGGGCATACCCATTGGCCATTCCTGCGGTCGGTTTAATCAATTCGGCATTTCGAATCATTGTACGCAACTCTGCAGGGTTCGCTTGAGAAAGATCGATCATACCTATACATCTCCTATTCAAGAATGGCAGATTAGAAGTGGCCTGCCCATCACAGTCATTGTATTAAAATAGTGTCGGCAATTGCTTGATTAATGTATATCCACCCATCAGCGCCATGACAATTACGACAAAGACACCGGAGATCGTTAACCATAGCGGGTGTTTATAATCGCCGACAATGTTTCGCTTATATGCGGCAATCAATAATGTTCCAAGCGCAATTGGCAAAATCAAGCCATTGATGGCGCCTACGATTAGCAGTACTTTAACCGGCTGGCCAATTAACAAAAAGCAAACTGTCGACAAGACGATAAAGCCAATGATTATCCAGTTTGCCTTTTTATTGATCATTTCGCTGAATGTCCTGATAAACGAGACGGAAGTATATGCAGCTCCAACGACGGAAGTGATTGCCGCTGCCCACATCACGACCCCGAATATGCGGTATCCGACGTCTCCGGCAGCCAGTTGAAAAACGGATGCTGCAGGATTATCCTGATTGATCTGTAAACCTTTCGATACGACACCAAGCACTGCCAGAAATAACGCGACGCGCATGACGGTGGTGATCAAGATTCCCACTATTGAACTCTTAGTTACTTGAGGTAATGCTCCAACGCCTTTAACGCCTGCATCCAATAGCCGATGGCCCCCTGCAAATGTTATGTAGCCGCCGACCGACCCTCCCACTAAAGTGACGATGGCGATGATATCGATTTGAACAGGTGCAAATGTCCTCACTACCGCTTCCCCTACTGGAGGAGAGGTTGTCCAGGCAACGTAAATCATCAAACAGATCATGAAGAAACCCGCTATTTGCGTAAAGCGGTCCATGGCCTTTCCCGCTTCCTTGACGACAAATATCATGACAGCGATGACCGCACTTATTGCGGCGCCCGCTGTAGGCGATATCCCCGTCATTGCATTGAGGCCAAGCCCTGCTCCTGCAATATTGCCAATATTGAAGGCGAGGCCTCCCATGACGATGAGTGCCGCCAGGACATAACCAAGACCAGGCAAAACCATATTCGCAATCTCTTGACCCCTCTTTTCAGATACAGCAATGATACGCCATACATTTGTTTGGGCAAAAATATCAAGAATGACCGAAATAAGGATGACGAAACCGAAACTTGCCGCAAGACTTTGGGTATAAACGGTCGTTTGCATTAAAAATCCTGGCCCTATGGCCGATGTTGCCATTAAGAAGGCTGCACCCAATAATAAAGTGCGGTTTGTTTTCGGCTTAGCTGGAATCTTTTCCTGAGCTGCAGTATATTTGTTTGGCTCCAATGGACTGACCTCCTATGCAGGTTTATGAAAATGACTTGACTGTTATTTCAGATAATTCCAAAGAATTTTTCACATGTCGGGCAAAGGCCAATGCATGTGCACCGTCCCCATGGATGCAAATCGTATCTGCCCTCAAAGCAACATCGGATCCTTGTTGGGACAAAACCTTCCCTTCCTTTACCATCCGAATCACCTGCGCAGCAGCATCCTCATCATTTTCCAATAAAGCATGTTTCTCCATTCGTGAAGTCAATGAACCGTCTTGTTGATAGGTGCGATCGGCAAATACTTCACTGGCCGTTCTCAAGCCGACTGCCTCACCAGCGCGAATCGATTCACTTCCCGACAAACCAAAGAGAATAAGCTCAGGGTTCACTTTATATATAGCCTCGGCAATCGCCATCGCTAATGCTTCGTTTTGGGCGGCCATATTGTACAAAGCGCCATGCGGTTTCACATGCTGCATGCTTCCTCCCTCGGACTGCAAGAAACCATTCAATGCGCCAATTTGATAGACGACAATGTCATAAGCCTCCTCCGGCGCAATATTCATATTGCGTCTGCCAAACCCCATTAAATCAGGTAAACCAGGATGAGCCCCGATCCTGACACCTTTTTCTAAGGCAAGTTGAACCGTTTTTCGCATGACGGTCGGATCACCGGCGTGAAAACCACAAGCGACATTGGCCGATGTGACATAATCTAAAATTTCCTTGTCATTCCCCATCCGGTAGGCGCCATAACTCTCTCCTAAATCACAATTCAAATCAACGGCATTCATTGTTCCTCCTCCTTCTTTTTGAAAAATTCCCGTTTATGATTTCCTTAAAAGTATGTAATGAAATACCGAAATTCGGAATTTAAGTTTCAAATTTCGGAATATTCTTATTCTACCATGCATTATTTTTTTAGACAATAGTTGGCAGATAACCCCATTGATGTTTATTGCGTGGTTAACTTATAAATCAAGAGAACGGGAACAATATAAAAAAGCCGTTGATTCCCTTGAAAAGGAATCGACGGCTAGCCTATTCGTTTTATATGTTGTTAAAGGGATGAACCTATTGGAATCTGTTTAGCGAAAATGGAGAAATATCATTCTCCGTCTTTCCCGAAAGGATAAGGTCACTTAAACTCTCACCAATTACACTGCTGAACTTAAATCCATGTCCCGAGAAACCCGCTGCAATGGCAATGTGGGGATGATGAGGATGTAGATCAACGATAAAGTCCTCATCCGGCGTCATCGTATAGATGCAGTTTTTTCCATATCTCAATGTTTGACCGGAAGGCATGAATCGGTTCAAGAAACGCTCCAAATCCCCTGCATCCTCCGCATATTCACCAAATCGGGCCATCGTTTCTTCGGGATTTATCCGGTTTCCCCCGTCATGTCTCCCAAGCTTCAAACCAGCTCCACTTATACTTGGAAAGCCATAGTATGTACCTTCAGGTGTATCGAACGTGAATGCAGGAAAGCCATTGTGACCATATAATTTTTCATCTGCATCGAACCAGGCGAAGGTTTTTCGGATAGGTGTCAGTGGCACATTCAACCCTAACATATCCAATAACTTCGGTGACCAAGCTCCTGCTGCAACGACCAATGCCTCTGCATGATAGCTTTGATCATCGGTTTTCACCGTGATCCCATCACTTTGGACAGTCAGGTTCCTTACCGGGCTGTTCACTTTGATGTCGGCACCGTGTGATTCCGCAAGCTGCTGGTAAGCCCGAATGCACTCTTCACTTTTTAGCACTCCTGAAGCAGGTTCAAAGCAACCTATATAATCTTCAGGAAGAGTGATGCCTGCCCATCTTTTATGAACCTGATTAGCATCGAGTTTTTCCAAAGGCAATCCAAATTTATTCGAACTTGCGATCACTTGCTTGATGAAGGGGGATTGCTGACTGCCTGCATTCAGAACGCCCGTCCGAAGAAATAGTTGTCTTTCCGTAAGTTGCTCTAAGTGTTCCCATAGTTCTTGCGCTTTCAGGACCAGTGATACATACTCTTCCCCTTCCCCATACGCATGTCTAATGATCCTTGTTTCTCCATGATGACTGCCTTTATTGTGAGGCGGGACGAAAGAGTCCAATAATACTACCTTCTTCCCGGACTTGGATAGGTAATAACCTGCCGACATACCCATCGATCCGGCTCCAATTACAATTACATCATAATGCATGTTTACGTTATTCCTCCGTTCTTGATGGTGACACCTATTCGTATGTGAGGCGGGTCACGAAACTTTGCAACAGGCGTTGACTAAAAAACTGCCTGCTACCATCATTAAAACTCCATTTCACCCATTTCCAATTCGACAAGTTGGGTTAGTTCTCCTTCATGAATTTGCTCTTTAATCACTTCAATGTCAGGATGAAAGAAACGGTCTTCTTTAACCATGGGTACTTTCCTGCGTATTAAACGGTACACTTTCTCCGTGATAGGGGCTGGTTTCAATGGGTGATGAAAATCCATAGCTTGCGTTGCCGTCATAAGTTCAATCGCTAAAATATATTCCAGCTTCTTTGAAATCTGATAGGCTTTCTTCGAAGCAAAATAGGAAAAACTTATCACGTCTTCCTGATTTGCACATGTCGGCACATTATCAATTGTTGCAGGCTGTGTAAGTACTCTGATTTCATTCAATAATCCTGCTGCAGTATATTGCGGGACCATGTAGCCGTTATTTAAACCCGGGTTTGCCACCAAAAAATTCGGCAGCTCACTAAGGTGATGGTTTACTAGGCGATCGATCCTTCTTTCGGTGACCTTTGCCAGATTCGCCAGGGCTATGCACATCATATCTGCATAAATCCCTACGAATGATCCATCAAAGTTCCCCCCCATAAGCGCCGTCCCGTCAGCACCATCCGGATAGATGATAGGATTATCACTTGCAGAGTTCATTTCATTTTCAATAGTGGCCTTCGCGTCCTTCAACGCTCTTTTTATGGCACCGTGAATTTGCGGAATGCATCGTAAACTAAGCGCATCTTGTAACCGATGTTCCTTATATGTGTCCATGATTTGACTTCCTTTTAGGATCCTTGACACATTTCTGGCTGTCTTTGCCTGTTCTCCATGCTTTTTTAATTTGTGGGTGCGAGGGTCAAAAGCATGAATTGTACCCTTAAGCACCTCCAAGGACATAGCTCCCGTAATATCCGCAGTTTTCGCAGCCTGGATGCCATTGTATACCGCTAAGGCTGCCATCGCCGTGGCGGAAGTCGTTCCACTTATAAGGGCCAATCCTTCTTTAGGACCTAATGTGACAGGTGCCAATCCGGCTTTTGCCAAAGCTACCGCTCCAGGGATGAACTCGCCGTCTTGCCATGCCTTCCCCTCTCCGATCAGCACTAGGGCCATGTGAGATTCAGGTGAAAGGTATCCCACTGAACCATCACCCGGGGCAAATGGGACAATATCGTGATTCAGCAGTGAAGCAATCAGCTCCAAAACCTTTAACCTGACTCCAGAATAACCTTGACCCAAATTTACCAGGATCATCAATTGAATGGCCCTCACTACTTCTCTTTCTAAAGGCTCCCCTACGGAGACTGCATGAGAACGAATGATATTCCGTTGAAGCGTTTCTATATCTTGCGGGGAAATCATCTCTGTCACATTGCTGCCAAACCCTGTTGTCACACCATAAATAACCCTATTTTCCAATAGGAACCTATCAATTAAACTTCTTGATTCATCGACCCTATTACAATACTCTCTTGAAAAGGAGACCTCTGCCCCATATCTTGCAACAGCAATTATCTCATTGATGGAGATGGGACCATCACCCAATACGACTTTTTTTATATCCTTTGCGTGTCTGCAATTTATCGTTGTCACGGTTCACTACTCCTTCAACACTATAATTTATTGATAAACTATCGGATAGCATCATTTAATTTCTTCTCTGATTTGCCGCAATGAAGCATGACTTCCTGACCCAGGCTGCCCACCTTCAAGCATGGGATCACTTGCTTCATTCAGGGAGAGTGCCTTTGTCTCTGGTGCCCAGGCTATGGATGCGATCAAACCGACTAGCAAGATGACCGCCATGCCGACCATTGAAGAGCTTAAACCAAAGGAATTGAGACTTAACGGCAGAAGGAAAGTTCCAATTGCAGATCCAATCCTGCTGATTGCCGTGACCATGCCGATTCCCGTTCCACGAATCTCCGTTGGGAATAGTTCTGCAGGGTAAACTAACGTTAGGTTGGAAGCAGCCGACATGAAAAAGGTGAAAATCAGGAAGAATGTCAACATGAAATATTGTGAGCCATTATGCAGGAGACTGAGGGAAAATAAAGAAACTGTGAGTATCACAAAGGCACCTATTGTAAATCCTCTCCGGGAAAATCTTGCAAGGAACCAAAGGCCGACGATCGCACCGACCAGCAAGAAAATGTTTAGCATCGTATCGGCAAAAAAGTTTTGTTCAAAACCCATTGTATGCAAAATGGACGGAAGGAAGGTGTAGATGGCGAAATACGGAATGACGAGAGTCAATTTGAATATCCCGCCAAAAGCGGTACGCTTGCGAAGCTTTTTGCTGAAAAGGCCACGGAATCCTAAGTCGGATGGGTTTACTGCATGCGCCGACGTTTCGCCCATTTCCACGTTCTGTCCTAAATGCTTCTTCACGATAAGCCGCGCTTCTTCGGCACGTCCCTTGCTCACGAGCCACCTTGGAGATTCTGGCGTTCCAATCCGCAAGAATAAAACCACTACAGCAGGAATGGCCGCACTGACTAGCATCCAGCGCCATGACCCTGGTCCAGCTTGTCCTAAATAATATCCGACAAAGTTAGATGCTACATAACCAAGCGTCCAAACGACGTTTAAAGATGCGAGGAGCGGGGCCCTATACTTTTTCGGGGAAAATTCTGCAAGTAATGTTGTGCCGACTGCATAATCTCCTCCAAGCCCAAAACCTATCAGCAACCGCAAAACAAACAGCTCTGCCGGGCCATTAACGAAAAATTGAAGAACCGTCACAACGGTAATCAGCAAAAAATTGATAAGGAAGATTTTCTGCCTGCCAATACGATCAGATAGTTTTCCAAGGACCAATGCACCTGCAAAAAGACCGATTAATGCCGAACTGCCAATCAAGCCGCTCCACATGGCATTCAGCTCTAATTGCGGTCCGAGCAATGTCAGAGCCATCGCGATGATTCCTAAGGAATAGCCGTCACAGAAGCTGGACCCGAAAGTAAGTCCTGCAATTCTAAAGTGGAACTTTTTAAATGGTGCATCATCAATTGTAAATGTTCGCTCACTCAAAATAAACGCCCCCAATTATTATAATTTTCAGTTTTCTTCCATTAAAATTTTTTTTGATAAGTCCGCTTCAGTCCCACCGTTGCCTTGCACTCGAAAGTCCCCGGTTACCATCGAAGCGCCATCATCCAAAAAAAGAGCAATCGCTGTGACGATTGCTCCAGCCAAGCTGTAGGTTCTTATTGAGCTATGCTTTCAAATCAGCCATTTCATTGGTGACCTTCGGGGAAGTCCCTTGCTTGCCCGGCTTCACGAAAACCATTGCGATCATGCCGATCGTGACGGCGATGGATGCCGCGATGAACATGGCATTATATCCATAAATGGCGACAAGACTCCCTGTCAGGGTCGGTGCAATGATTGTGGCGAGATTGGCGATGAAATGCGTTACCCCGCCGAATGTTCCTGCTTTTGTCGGTTCCGTGTCCAGGACGACGATCCAATAGATCGAATTGGGTAAATAATTGAACGCATTGCCGAGACACATCAAGGCAAGAACGGCGGCTGCACTCTCGACGGTTGGAATCAACAGGAAACAAACAGCTGTTCAAAATAGGGACACCACCGTGAACCAAGATCTTGCTATCCGTAAATTCCCTGTTTTCACCCGCAGCAGATCGGAGATTTTACCGCCTAACAGTCATCGCTTTCCTATATCGGGATGATTCCTTGGATAGGTGCTATCATTACGAAAAGGATATTGACATATAAAAACGCGAAATATCCAATGGCATTCATAACCAAGGTAGGGTTCTTGAAGAAATGGTACCATGGTATAGGCATTTGCTGATCCAATGTCGTTTCTCCTTGAATCAATTGGTCGGCACTTCGAATGCCTTCCAGCTCGGCTTTAGTAACTCTTGGATGTTCTTCAGGTAAGTTAGTGAAGACTTTATTCCAGATAACGACCCAAATGATCCCTAATAGTCCAAGAATTACAAAC
Source organism: Bacillus sp. mrc49 (assembly GCF_002803435.1). Taxonomy (NCBI): domain Bacteria; kingdom Bacillati; phylum Bacillota; class Bacilli; order Caryophanales; family Bacillaceae; genus Bacillus; species Bacillus sp. mrc49. The sequence continues at coordinate 204,915 of NZ_PHNG01000709.1, forward strand.
GTCGCTTTCCAATTTGTATAGGTAAGCAAGCCAACGACAACAGGGGCAGTAATCAAAGCACCTATTGGGGTTCCAACCAATCCTAATGCCACTGCGAACCCCTTCTCTTTCGGGGAAACCCAATTGGCCATCGTCCTGTTCATGACTGATAGTGTAGGGCCTTCAGCGAACCCGAATAAAACACGAAACACGGCAAATCCCGCTAAGGCTGAACCGCCGAATAATGCCGTCCCGATATGACCCGCGAATATGGTCCCGATTTCAAATATTGACCAGGCGGTCCCCGCGATGATCCACATGAATTTCGGTCCTTTTTTGTCTGCCAGTGCTCCACCCAACAATGCCCCGAATATATATCCATATCCAAAGTACCCTAAGATCGCTCCCCAGCTAGCCGGATTTAAATGAAACTCATCGATGATTTCTGCCTGGGCATACGACAAGGCACCCCTATCAATGTAGTTGATGATCGTGATGACAATGATCATGAAAATGATAAAATAACGATAATTATTTTTCAACATATAGTTCCCCCTTGTTGCATTGAAAAGGATGATAGTTTGGATCATGGATAGGAATTGGTTAGCCTCCAGGCATACTCCCTCCGCGCAGGAGCTGGAGCCGCCTGGAGCAACAAAAAATCACGTGCGTACGAAGTGCCCGAATCCTGCCATCATTTCACGACTTGCACTCCGTTTTTCCATACAGACTTAACATGGTTGACACCGAATAAATATTGCAATTCCTGATAGTTTTCAACATTCCATAAAACGACATCCGCTTGTTTTCCGACCTCAAGTGAGCCGACCTTGTCTTGCCTGTTGATGGCACAAGCGGCATTGTATGTCGCCGCCGTCAGTGTTTCGGCAGGGGTGAGACGCATCGAAATGCATGCCAGGTTCATGACGAGCGGCATGGAAGTTGTCGGGGAGGAACCTGGATTGCAATCGGTGGAAATGGCAACGGCTACACCTTCATCGACCATCCTCCTGCCAGGGGCCGCTTCTTCCCGTAAGTACAAAGCGGTGGCAGGAAGCAAGCAGGCAATCGTTCCTGACTTTGCCATCGCCTTTATCCCCTCTTGTGAAACCTTCAATAGATGCTCCGCTGAAATCGCCCCTACCTTGGCCGCTAATTCAGCTCCGCCATATGGCTCGATTTCATCGGCATGAATTTTAGGAATCAATCCATACTTTTTTCCAGCCGTTAAAATCCGCTCCGATTGCTCAGGAGTATAGACACCCTTTTCACAAAATACATCATTGAATTCAGCCAGCTTTTCATCAGACACGATTGGAAGCATGTCATTAATCAGATGATCGACAAATTCATCTTCACGGCCTTTATAATCGTTGGGTACCGCATGTGCTCCCATAAAAGTGGGAACGAGATCGATGGGATGTTCTTCCTGCAGCTTTTTCATCACCCTCAGCTGTTTCAGTTCCGTTTCCAAATTCATTCCATAGCCGCTTTTACCTTCTACTGTTGTTACACCATGAGCGAGAAACGAATCAAGGCGTCGTGCGGTTTGCTCCATCAATTCTAGTTCGCTTGCTTCACGGGTCATGCGGGTGGTGGCATGAATCCCGCCTCCAGAGTTCATGATGTCCATATATGTTGCTCCTTCGAGACGCATCTCGAATTCACGCTCCCGACTCCCGCCGTATACGACGTGTGTATGCGGGTCAACCAGTCCTGGGGTCACCAAATGGCCAGCGGCATCGAATACTTCAGCTTCATGAATCCTATCTGCATAGCGTTCTTCCAATTCTTTGGTAGTGCCGACCGCTTGAATCAGGCCAGCTTCCATCCAGATGCTTCCGTCTTCAATCAACCCCAGCTCAGACATTGCTTCCTTGGAACGAGGAGCCCCGTCATGCTGTGCAAGTGTAGCGAGTTGTGCGGCATGCTTTATCCAAATCGGTTTTGTCATGACTCATCATTTCCTTTGTTAAGCATTGGGATCTGAATCCCTTTTTCACGTGCCGTTTTCTCTGCCAGCTCATAACCTGCATCCACATGTCGAACTACACCCATCCCCGGGTCGGTCGTCAAGACACGTTCAATTCTCGTTCCTGCTTCTTTCGTGCCGTCAGCGACAATGACGACTCCAGCATGCATGGAGTATCCCATTCCCACTCCGCCGCCATGATGTACGGACACCCAAGTGGCTCCACCCACGGCATTGACCATTGCATTCAAGATCGGCCAGTCAGCCACTACATCCGAACCATCCTTCATCGCTTCCGTTTCACGATTCGGTGAAGCGACAGACCCTGAATCCAAATGATCTCGCCCAATTACGATCGGCGCCTTCAATTCACCGCTTGCGACCATATCATTGAGGATTTTCCCGAAGCGGGCACGCTCGCCATAACCAAGCCAGCAAATGCGCGATGGCAAACCTTGAAATTGGATTTTTTCTTGAGCCATTTTAATCCAGTTGCATAAATGTTCATTATCAGCAAATTCGCGTAGAATCGCTTGATCCGTTTTATAAATGTCTTCAGGATCACCAGATAACGCCACCCAGCGAAACGGACCTTTTCCTTCACAAAATTGCGGCCTGATATAGGCTGGAACGAAACCAGGGAAGTCAAAGGCATTCTCCACCCCTTCATCTTTCGCAACTTGACGGATATTGTTGCCATAATCGAACGTAATGGCCCCTTTTTCCATCATCTCTAGCATCGCACTTACATGTTTGGCCATTGAAGCTTTTGAGAGTTTAATATATTCATCTGGATTTGCACTTCGTAATTCTGCAGCCTCCACCATATTCATACCTGAAGGCGTATATCCATTTAGCGGATCATGGGCTGAAGTTTGATCCGTCAGGACATCCGGAATGAAGTTCCGGGCGATCATTTCAGGAAGAAGATCGGAAGCATTCCCAATCAAACCAATCGATAATGCTTTCCCTGCATGCTTGGCTTCCGTCGCTAAACGAATGGCTTCATCCAATGAATCCGTTTTCACATCGGTGTAACGAGTTTCGATCCTTCTGTCGATCCTTGTCTCATCCACATCGATTCCAATACAGACTCCACCGTTCATCGTAACGGCTAGCGGCTGTGCCCCACCCATACCGCCTAAACCTGCCGTTAACGTAATCGTGCCTTTTAATGAAGAATTGAAATGTTGTTTGGCAAGCTCGGCAAATGTTTCATATGTACCTTGCACAATTCCTTGTGACCCGATATATATCCAGCTGCCTGCCGTCATTTGTCCATACATCATCAAGCCTTTTTTATCGAGCTCATGGAATGTTTCCCAATTCGCATATGCAGGGACGATGTTCGAATTGGCAAGCAGGACGCGCGGCGCATCGGTATGGGTTTTAAAAATCGCCACCGGTTTACCCGATTGGACCAATAAAGTCTCATCATCTTCAAGCTCTTTCAGTGATTTGACGATTGCATCAAAGCATTCCCAGTTACGAGCTGCTTTCCCAATCCCTCCATAAACCACGAGATCCTCGGGCCGTTCGGCTACTTCAGGATCCAGATTATTCATCAACATCCTCAGCACTGCCTCTTGCTGCCATCCTTTTGTATGCAAATCTGTCCCTCTATAACGGATAACCTTATTTGTCGTAGTGTTCATAGTATTGCCTCCTTGTTTCGGTATATTTTCATTGTATAGGAAAAATTCAGAATATTACTTATAATATAATGATTATTTTATAAATAGTTTCATATTTTTACAGTTAAAATTATAATATTATGAATGATTCCAATCTGTTTAATATTTTCAACAAAAAAATACGGTTCAGCAGCGACTGAACCGTTGAAAAAATATCGTTTTCAAAAGGTTATGACCTTTACATAGAACCCTTTAATCCCCACCGATAAGCTGAAGGGGTGCAAGCCTCAAACAATTTGAATTTGGCATTGAAGTAGGTTTGGTGGGAATAGCCCGCCAATTGTGCAATTTCCTCCAATGATAAATCCGTTTCCTTTAAGAGTCGTTTTGCCTCCCTTATCCGCACTTGATGAAGCGTACTGCGGAATGACGTGCCGGACTCAGCTGCAAAACGACGGCTGAGGGTGCTTTTATTAATACGCAAAATGTCTGCACAGGCCGTTAAATTCCACTGGGGATCCCAATAATTGGACTCAATCAGTTCCCTTGCTTTTTCGCTTAGTGTGTTCGCTCCTTCTTGTACTTGTTCATGATCCTGCTGAAGCAAATGGGTGGTGAACGAGTGCAAGGCTTTTACGATTTGATGAATAACCGGTTTATGTACGATTTGCTGGAAGACGTCATAATAAATCGCTTCTAGAGAGGCGCTTTGCAGGTTATATGATTTCATGTGCCTGCGAATTTGCGCCAGTACGCTTGTTAGGCGAATGCGAACGATTTCCGGGTCGGGATATGGCCGTTGGAAAGTGAGGAATTCGCGTTCGGTCCATTCCTTGATCGCTTTCGCATCCCGCCTTTCGAGCATTTCTATCCACAGTCTTTGTTCAAGAGGAGTAAGGAATGGATCCATCTCCTTCGGGGACATTCGTTGACTTTCAGCCAAGATGATATCATATCCATCAAAAAAGATTTGTCTCGTCAATTCACGCGTTTGCTGATAAATCTTTTTTAAAGAATCGGCGGGCGTTGCCGCTTTGATGATGATGGCAAGCGGCTCATCCATTTTTTCTTTCCATTGAGCGAGGAATGCTTGGTATTCTTCCTTGAATACCTCATCCCCCTTCGATTCCTGGACGCATAAAATGAAATCCGATAAAGCGAAGATCTGGTTTTTTCCGATAAAGGAATACCGCTGAAGATCATCATAAACGAGAGGAAGCGTTTTATTATCCGGCGTCAAAAATGCGGCCATCGTAATTCGATGATCATGCCTCCGCTCTGTCAGGAAGAAATCCGGATAATTGATATCCAATGAATGCTCTTCACCCAAAGTGTTCCTCGCGTGAATGCCTTGTCCATTTCTTAATTGATAACGCAATTGTTGAATATGCTTCACCAAGTCCGCTGAAGAAAAGGGACGGAATAGAACATCTTCTGCACGAAATTGCAAGGCCCGATAAGCCGTTTGAAATATTCTCTCCGATGAAATGCCTAACCATCGAATTCCCCTTCGTTTTAATGAAACGCCCATCGCTTCACTATCATTTGTCCACATATCCATATCCAAAATAACGAATTCCGGCTGCTGGTTGCGCATGTCTTTTTCGAATTCTTCAATCGTTTCCCAGAGGACCAATCGGATCCCGGTAAGGTGGGACTCCACGATCCACCGAATTCCTTGAGCCTCTATCTCATCCTTTGCCACCAAATGGACTTCCACCTAATCACCTCATTTCCAAGAAGCATTCATTAATAGAATATAAGCACTGTCTTTCCTCCATTCTATTCGAAAGCGAATGCTTTGAACAAGTCATCGCGGCAAATTCCTCACTCCTAAACTATCCTGGTTTTATTTACGATATAACTAGAGGAAAAGATTAATGGAAAGGCCAGTGAAAAAAATCCAGCGTCCAATCATTTCACTATTTTTTATAGGCTTTTTCGTGATTAAGGTTATGATAGAGTTACAGCACCGAAAAGATTTGGAACGCGGACTTCCTCCTACATGATCAACAAACCTGAATCAGTTATATATGAATACATTAGAATTAAATACTAAAAAGAGGAGCTACTTGAGATTTATTATGAAACGATTCATCTTTGCCATCTTATATTCTATATTATTCGGTCTTTCCCTACACACCTTTCATTTCAAGGTAAACCACCCGATCGCCGAAGATATCAGCCGGCTGATGCCGGTTAAAATGAAGGCAATTAAAGCAGAAGATGATGAAGGGGCACTCCAAAAGATCGTGTCGAAAGCAAGGAAGGACAATGACCCAATATCCATTGCCGGTATGCAGCACAGCCAAGGGGGACAGACCTTATATCCGAATGGGATCCTGATCGATATGAAGAATTATGATGAAATCCTTGATTTGAATGTATCGAGGAAGCGTATCACGGTCCAGAGCGGCGCAACTTGGGCCGATGTGCAAGAGTATATCAACCCTTACGGACTATCATTAAAGGTCAGCCAATCTCAAAATATATTCACAATCGGCGGTTCCTTGAGCGTCAATGTCCACGGCCGCGATATCCGGCATCATGCATTGATTGAAACTGTTGAGTCGTTCCGATTGCTTGATGCGAAAGGACAGATCCTCACCGTGAGCCGTGAAGAAAATCCGGATTTGTTTTCTGCGGTCATCGGCGGATATGGTTTGTTTGGCATCATTCTGGATGTGACCCTTCATCTCACTGATGATGAGCTATATCAAATCAAAACAAAATCACTGCATTATGATGAATATACGTCGTATTTTAAACAAGAGGTTTTGCAAAAGGATGAGGTGAAAATGCATCTAGCTAGGATATCCGTCGCTCCTGGCTCCTATCTGGACGAAATGTATGTAACCGACTATTATATGGCGAAAAATCAAACGAGGCTTGCGGACTACGATGCCCTGAAACGGGAAACGATCGTGGCGCTACCAAAATTCTTCCTTGGCTTATCGCGTTACAATGATTGGGGAAAAGAGAAGTTTTGGAACATTCAGGAGTCTTACACCACCAAGCTGGATGGCACCATGATTTCCAGGAATAATGCGATGCGTTCCGACTCGGCCTTCATGGATTATAGCAATCCCTCCAAAACGGAAGTACTGCAGGAATACTTCGTGCCGGTAGATCAGTTTGCGGATTATATCGATGATTTAAGAAACGTTTTGTCCAATGAAAAAGATTTTAATTTATTAAATGTTACCATTCGTTATGTTGAAAAAAACGATGATTCACTTATGTCGTATGCTAAAGACGATATGTTCGCCCTTGTCATGCTCATCAACCAAGGAACTGATGACGAAAGCAAACGAAACACGGAAAGGGTCGTCCGCAACATGATTGATGTGGCGCTTGCCCATAGTGGCAGCTATTATTTACCTTATTACGGGTATCCGACCAAAGCCCAATTATATGAAGCCTATCCTCATGCGGAGGAATTCTTTCACTTAAAAAAGAAATACGATCCAGATAATCGCTTTTTGAATCTTTTCTATAAGGAGTATCATCCATGAATTATAATCGATTTATTGTTTACCAAGGTACTGTAGGAATGGCTGCAAGCATGATATTCCCCTTTTATATTTTGCTTATCAAAAATGTCGGGACAAGCTATTCCCAATTCGGCTGGGCATATGGAATATTTTCGCTTACTGCAGCACTATGTTATCCACTGATAGGAAAAATCACGGACAAAGCCGGTGACAAAGCATTTCTCCTCTTTTATTCATGGGGAATGGCCCTGATCCTCCTGGCCTTTCCTCTTGCCTATGAAATATGGCATGTGTATCTTTTGCAAATCATCATGGGCATTCTTGGAGCCGTTCAAAAAAACACGGAAAAAACTGTACTTGCACGATATGTTACGAAAGCGACGGCTGGCAAGGAAATCGGCAACTACCATGTCTGGACCTCCATTGGTGCGGCAGCGGCGGTAATCGCCACCGGATATTTAGTCGACTTCCTAACGATCGGCAGCATTTTTTACCTTGCTTCCCTCCTTTTTGCCTGGAGCGGATTTCTGATCATGAAAATGGGACAGGCAGCCTCGCTAGCTGTTGAGGAATGAAAGTCAAGGAAATTCCCAGATCACTCATACGATGAAAAACATAAAGAAGCCCCCTTGCTTAAGTGTTGGGTCAGTTGCCTGTAACACATCATTCAAGAGGGCTTTTATACTTTCAAATTCAATAGTTCATAAAATATTGGGCAACCATTCTCAATCATTCAGATGCAATCATGAGGATAGAGACATTAGCAATGGCTTGCCGAATCATGGTTACAGCAAAATCAGCTGGTATTGAACTCACTAAAATACCCGGGAGGCTTAAAAGCAATCGCAGTCCATTGCATTCAAAGAATGCCATATTTTCAGTGTTAAATAAAAGCGAAAGACCAAGTTTATCTTTGTAAAAATGAATGGCTTTATCTAAATCTTTAACAGCTAACTTGTTTGCATACAAAAGATCCCTTCAAAAAAATGCAGCCATTAAAATCTTACATCAAGATATTTCAAATCAAAAAAAGTTTTTAGCCATGACTTTTTTTTCTTCGATTTTCACTGTAAAAGGATGGATTCGTCATCCTTGAGTCTTACAAGAGAACATTCATTTATATGTTCGAACACTTTCAACCTCTCTTCTATTGACTTGCCATCGTTATTAGGAAACAGATCTTCTCGATCATAATGAGGAAAAACAGCTATATCGGTTAAACTCAATGCAGCTAAATCCTTCAAATGTACCGTATTCATCTGCGGAGTAAAAAAATTCACAACCTCGATGTTCGGCCCTAGAATGATTGCTCCAGCACTTACCCCGACAAATACAGTGTTTAGTTTTGATAAGCCCTTTAATATCAAGTCAGTACCACTTTTTTTCATATGAAACAACAAATGAAACGGATTCCCGCCGTTAATGTAAATCACGTTATATGGTTTAAGTCGTTCAGGAAAATCAAATTCTATATCCATAAAATCAACTTGCTTAAAACCCATTTTCACTAAGTCTTCTTTTGCCTTCATTGCAAACTTATTGTATTGCTTCTGTTGAGAACCTGTAGTAATGATAGCGGCTTTTGCGTTCATAATTTGACCATCAATACTTTGCAGGAATTGTTGTTTAATTCTATCCGTAAAAAAGCCATTAGACGTTAATAATATTTTACACAAACAATAACACCCTCATTTTTTGCTTTTCACATGCAAGTCATGACCAATGTTCCCTGCATGAATATACTGTCTTCTTTCCTCTCCCCTGCAATTTTCATAAGATAAAGAACTGCCGAGGCAACTCACCTATTTTCGTCGTATCCAGATTGCCAAATCGTTAGAAAGGATACCAAAAAATGAACAGAAAAATTACAAATTCAACAAAACATGAGGCACGCTTCCAAAATAATTAGAACCATACCTGTCAGAAGGATAAATACATAATGAAGTCTATACCGTCTTTACTCCAGCGTACATCTTTCTATAAATCCACACCTCTACTTTACTGTTCTATCACGATATAAAACTAACGTAATTACATTTAAAATCGTGGTAACGATGAGGAGAACTGTAGCTGTGAATGCAACCGCATACATTGTGTCCATAAGGGCACCCCAATCCTCAATCCTTACTAGGTGATAATGATATATAATCTGGAAACATAACGATGTAGCACAAGCACTGATACTTATCAAAGAAAGTGTAACCCAGCTGTTACCCTCCTTTCTTTTAAATCGCAAGAGATTTACAATCGGAAGGATCCAAGCAAGTAGTCCAAGCACGAGACTTCCAAGGTTAAGCAAACCAATCATGATCATTCCACCTTATTTTTTTTCTCACTTTACTTACATGCTTTAAATACTTTACCCTTGCTTACTATTTCACCTAATCTGTTCGTGTATCTTTTGAATAACTTCTTGATAAAAAGACATTTCATGTGGGACAAAGTCATTCCTATTTACATATTTATTTATTTTATTCGTTATTCCATCCTCATTTACTTCAATACCTTTAATTTCAATCTCATCTTTTTCATCAAACCAAAGTTGAGCAAAATCACTAAATTGTGCTTTTACAATCCCTGAAACTTCTTCTAGTTGAAGTGTAAAATCATCCAAAGTATTCCCACTCTTATATAAAAAAACGTTTGCTAATTCTTTATCAATAAAATGGTCTTTAACAACACAATATTCAATAACACCTAACTGAACTAAATCCTCAAAAACTAGATCGATTCCTATTTCTTCTTTTATTTCCCTTACTCCATCCTTTACTGTTTCATCAACTAATAAATGTCCAGCAGCAGTAATATCCAAAAGATTAGGATAGTCTTTTTTATTTTCACTGCGAAGCTGTAAATAAATATAATCCATTCCACCTTCATTGATGATAAACCAACAATGAAACACTTCATGCCAATATCCATTCCTATGTACATCACTCCGAGAAGCAACGCCGATCGGTTTTTTGTTTTCATCAAATATCCTTAGCTTCTCTTGTTCTCCCATAAACTTTTTCCCCCTAACTATTGCTCTTCCGATACGCCTTGTTAAACTATTCCTGACAAGGTATGAAGTCGAAATATTTAACTTATTTATAAAAAGTCACTTTAATTCATTAATTAATAACCCCTTATGATAGTGGGATAGCTCAAGCAATTCAAAGCCGCCGTTATTTATTAAATGAGTAAGGAGCTTCCCTTCATTCCAAGCAGCATCGTAAAGAGATATATCAATCATTCCACTTAATAATGCCGCTTCTAGCTCATCGGCATCCTTTTGAATGACTTCTCCAGAAGGCAGTAAAATGATATCTAAAAATAAATCATCCAAATAGGGAATATCATGCTCTACTCCATTCCTCAGACAAACATCAATATACCATTGCACTATCTTTCCTTTATCATCATACATTGTTGTCACTGAATGGTTTTTTTCCAAAGGAAATTGTTGAAGCCACATATAACCATCATCTACAATACAAATTTTCTTTTCTTCGTACATGGCGGATAATGGTTCAGCAACTTTAATTGCATGCAATAATGTAATATAGCCCTTATATTGTTTAGTATCAAGAAACGTTTGTGCATACTTTCTCTCCAAGACACGTTTCCATTCTAATCGGTTTCCATATTTTCGTTTAAGCATCTTCATCCCCCACCAATCCAAAAAGCTGCTCAAGTGAGTCTTCATACAATTTCCTAGCTCCAAACGCATATCAAAATCAAAGGAGTGCATCCAAACATTTCTGCGTATATATAGTTGAGAATCATATTAAAAAAAGGCTGGTGAATTAGCGTGGATTTCATTCAAATAATGTCAGAGATAATTCTATTGAAAGCCACCTCCTCTTCCAAGCTAAAGATGGCGATTGAAAATCTAAGTTCTGAAGAATGGTTCAGGGAGCTATATGTAGATGCCCGTTACACTCATGTTTTTTGGCATAACAACAAGATTATAAAGGTTCTTTTAGTACCAGCAAACATCGAGTTGTTAAAAAAAGATGAGAAAAAGGCACAAGAATTTATCGAACTAGTGAAAGACTGTTCAAAAAAATAATCCAGCAAAATTCGTAAACACCGTTCTAATGATCCGAACGGTGTTAAAATCTTAACCTGAAACGTTAGGTAAATTTAAACTTTCTGCCAAAGAAGCTGTAAAATCAGGAGTGTGCTCAATCCAAAAAGTATAACCATCCTTCGTTATAAGTAGCTTCTTTTCTTTCAAAAAAGAGTTGTCCATGTTTTTTGAGAGGTTCTTAATAAACTTTAGTTCCGGTGTGCCAAATGTCACCACCATCTTTGGCGGCAATGCCTTCATGGCAATGGGAATCCAAGGTCTCTGTTTTGAGACAACTATTGCATGTGCCGTTCCACTGATTACAAAATTGAATATATTTGATTCTTTTACTGTTTTCATGCCAAAATCCTTTTTCAGCCAATCGCGAAAAGTTGGGACGTTATCAACAGGAAAGCCTATCTCTCTTATATAAAGTGTTCTTAACTTTCCAGTAGTGTTTATTACGTCCTCTTTAATATAATCATGTGCAATAATTTCAAGAAGGTGACCATCTCCATCACGGAAATAAAGATTTTTCCTCCCATTTGTTTCATCGATATACTGGCCCAGTTCTTGTTTTAAAATCAATAATCCAGATTGTCGAACGAAAGCTGCCACTTCATCAAACTTTGAATACGGGACTTGAAAAGCAAAGTGCGCTGGAGGAACCGGTTCATAGGCCTCTTTAAAACTTAAAGTCGTCAATGGCGTAAGCTGAAACCGAATGAAATCATTGGATTCATAGATGATGGGGAGCTGCAGTCTGTTAGCGTAGCATTGTTTTACCCCTTCTAAAGATACTGTTGTTAATTCTAAATCCGAGAAATGAGTAATCAAATTCTTTCCCCCTAAATATGAGGTGGTTTCCTTACTATTTATAAACAGAACAACTTCGTGAGCACAATTCTACTCTTATTTCGCATTTTTAAAAAAGACCGCTGTTCCTCCCTCTTGATTCAAAACCCCTACTTCTTCCGCAGACATCCGTTTCACCATATTTTCTACCTTATTTTGCTCTTCACTTGTTACAACTATATTTAGATTTCTTCCATTCGTGCTAGTTTGCCAATTTTCAACTTTTGGTTGTTCATCTTGTTCAAGGACAGATGTACTTTGCATATCTTTCATAAAAAAAGATAGGGCCAGCACTCCTCCAAAACCAAGAATGAACGTTGCTTTTCTTTTCATGACTAAACCTCCTCATTCATTAACTAGTAACACCTGTAATAACACCCATATTTTAACATAACAACACTGAAATTACTTGTTTATTTTTCTATACCACATACTTATAAAATAAAAGGAAGTTACTATACATTCCTTGTGTTAGACACAAAAAAAGGCTGCTTCTGCAACCTTAGGTAACGAAATTCCCTTCTTCATTTAATACTGAAGGTATATATGTATTGCTCTCCGATCCTGCCTATCTTCCTTGTTCCCGTATCTTTAAAACCAACTTTTTCATATAACTTCTGGGCAGGAACATTTTTATGGTTTACAGCTAAAATGATTTCATTGCACTCTGGAAATTGTTGGTCGACAAAGCTCTGTATTTTTCTCATCCCTTTATTGGCAAATCCTCTGCCTTGTTTGGAGTGATTTATGGACAGGGCAGTTAATAACATGGCTTTCGGGTTATTGGTGTAATCTTTTACCCTATCACTTGAATGTAATACGAAAAAACCCACTGGTTCATTATTATGTAAGATTACTATCGGATGTCGCTCTTTCGTTATTTCCAGCATCTTGGTTGGTAATGCGGTGAATTTTTCTTGTTCTTTTGGTAATTCAAATGCTTTTAACCATGGCAGGTATTCTGGTTTATATCTCCGTAAATCTACCTCATCCAATGTATTCATCCAAGGCCTCCTAACTATAAGATAATGATGGAATATATTCTCTTTTTCATAAAAGTTAAGAAAAGCGTACCACTCAGCAAAAAGCCAAAGAGTACACTATTTTTTGCATGCTGATTTTTCCTTTTATAAAAATCACTAAGGACTAATCCTTTAATCCTTTTCCATCAAGAATTTGCTGCGTACATTTTTCAACCCTTGAAACTCGGGTTTTCGATTGCTTCGGTTGAGAAAAATGAAGAAAGTATGCTCTTTGCCGTCCTGGAGTCAATGCTTCAAAAGCAGTTTTCAATGCAGGGAGTTCATCGAATTTATTTTGAAGCTCTTCGGGAATAATGATTTCTGTCTTATACTCCACTTCCAGACCTGATTTTTCAACTTCAATGGCTTCTTGAATATATGCTTTCAAGATGGGTTCGATTGCAACGATTTCCTGGACATTAGTGAACCGAATCTGGCGTGCACCCTGTACGTTCTCCGTTTGTTGGATGAGAATTCCATGAGCATCCTTCAACAAGGCACCTTTGTGAAACAGAAGCGCACAATACTCTTTAAATCCGTGTATTAAAACGATGTTTTTTTTCTCGTAAGTGTAACAAGGGTGCATCCATTTAAATTCTTCAGTAAGCTCACACTCAAGAACAATCCTTCTCAATACCTCATATTCTTCCTGCCAGTTTTTAGCTTTACTTAAAAATTCATCAACCTTAGAATTTGTATTACGGTTTGTCATTAAAAACATCCTTTTTCATTTAATTGTACCAGAATTTCGGTTGGCTTCCGATTTACAATAGGATATGAATTAGTGTTGTGTCAAGCAGTTCTGGCTTGTAAAGTTAGCGAGCTTTTGTCGTTAATCTGCTCAGTTAGTCAAACTCCCACGTACAATTCACTTTGAAGCGCAAGTGAGCTAATTATATAGTTCTCCCTGCAGTAAAGTTATACAGTCCCCAATCAACTCGACTTTTTCTCCGATTATCTTTAGCTTAAGTTCACCGCCGCGCTTTGAATCCTGGTATGCCATAAATTCCTTTTTGTTTAAACGATTGCCCCAATATGAGGCTAACGCACAGTGTGCAGATCCAGTAACGTAATCCTCATTAATTCCTATCTTTGGAGCAAACACCCTTGATACAAAGTCATACTTACCTGAGCCAATACTAGTAATGATTACCCCTGGACCGTCCAGTTCTTTGATTGCCCCCAAATTAGGCACCGCCTTATGAACCATATCCTGATTTTCCAGTTCTAAGATATACCGATCTTCAGCCCAAGCAGCATCTTTTATAGGAAACTGAATGACTCGTTTTAATTTCTCGGTCACCTTTGTTTCAGTGGATTCCTTCACATTAAACTTCAGGATTATTTGTTGATTTGTTAACTTGGAGTGCAGGATTCCTGCATGAGTATGAAAAGTAATGGCTGACTCTGATGAAGTAAAGCCCTCACTCCACAGAATATGAGCTGCTCCTAATGTACCGTGGCCACACAAAACAATCTCTTCAGTCGGGGTGAACCATCTAAGCTGATAGCTATTACCGCCTTTTGGTTCGATGAAAGTGGTGATGGGTTGATTTAGTTCTCCTGCCAAGGATATCATCCACTCATCCGATCTATTCTCGTTCATGAAAACGATAGCGGCAGGATTCCCCTTGAACTTGTCTTTAGAAAAAGCATTAATGAAATAAAATTGGTTGTTCATATACTTCCCCCCATTCTAAATGAGTCAAATACATAGAAATCCCACAATAATATCCATTATTATACAACAGATCATCAAACTAACCTACCCTTTTTGTGCCGCCGACGAAGCTCCCCGGCAAAGGCATGAAACGTTCGATTTATATTTTATTTCTCTCCGTAAACCCATCTATTTGCCAGTTGTTTTTAATTACATCAAACCCATTTTTTTCTCTTGGTAACATTAATATTGAGTAGACTTTCACCAGTTCCTTATATGAAGGAGAGTACTCGATTTCTGAATCATGATCACAAAAAGCGTACCTGAATGTTGTTATGCCATAGATATCTATTACTAAATCAATTATCAGTTCATTAATTACATCCAGACTATATTGATTTAGAAGCTGCTCCAGGTCAAATTCCAATATATACCCAAAGAAATCCTCTTCTTTAACAAGGCGTAATGTCAAAAATAAGTTATTTAGACTCCAAAAATCATTTAAATGCATTAGTATTTCTCCGAAAAAGTGTTCTGTTAATAAGGTATAGTCTAAAAGAAAATTCTTTTCATTTCGATGACTTTCTAACCAGTTCTCTCCGTCTTCATCCATATTTACCTTAATACTAAATATATCGCTTTTTAAATTCAAAAAATATTGAATGATACTTTGTAACTCTTCAGATTTATCAAATGAATGATCATATACCATCCCAACTGATAAGATATTTGTCATGATTCACTCTTTACCTTTCCTTAATAATTCAGTAGCCAATTTGAAAGTG
Source organism: Bacillus sp. mrc49 (assembly GCF_002803435.1). Taxonomy (NCBI): domain Bacteria; kingdom Bacillati; phylum Bacillota; class Bacilli; order Caryophanales; family Bacillaceae; genus Bacillus; species Bacillus sp. mrc49. The sequence goes on from NZ_PHNG01000709.1 coordinate 220,370, forward strand.
AAAAAAAGTAAGGTCAAGAATTCAACTCAATTGTAACCAAACTTCTAAGGCCTTTTTTTGCACTGTTTCGGCATCATAGTAACAATCATATTCCTTAAGGTCTTCATCAAATGGAGAAAACCTACTAGTCATTTCTGATAACTCACTAAAGGATTCACGTTCTTTTGCATATAAATTATCATAATCTATGTGCAAGTTATAGATTATTGTAAATTTGTTTGAGAAAGTTTCAGTATCAGTCTTTTTATTTAAGTAATCTCTTATTAATTGATATAACTGCTCTCTATACTCAATACCCAAAAATATCCCCCTATTTTCTTCTTAATAACCTTTAATGGGACAATTGCATCCCTACTTATGCTTGGAAAATAAAGTATCTCCTGTTCCATCCGTTTTAACGCGGAAAATATCTTCCTTGCCATCTATTTTGTAGTAAATCCAATTATCCAGCACATTTATGTCTGTCACTGCTTTATCCAACAATAATTGAATTTGTTCGCCATTTTTTTTCATTTTATAAATATGGTAGTGATCACTTGGATTCAAGTAGTAAATCCAATCTTCATCTAAAATTAAAGATAAAACCTTCTGGTTGGATATTTTCATTTCCTTACCCGTTTGTTTGTCCACTTTAATCAAGTGCTCATCCATATCCGTATAATAGAGAAATTGCTCATCTACTTCATCAATGATTTGATGATATGAAACTGTATCATTTAATTTTTTTATATGTTCCCCATTAAGTGACATCGAATAAAGTTTTCCTTTACTTCCCTCTTTATTGATAGGTTTATAGAAGAAAATTTGTTCATAATCAATGACGAAACTTCCTGTAATTTCCCATTTCGAAGTAAAAATTCGAAGTTTATCCGTTCCATCCAAGTTCATCTTATACAGACCATTCTTAAGTGAATCATAATAGTAAATATGATCATGTTTCACCTGAACGTATTCTGCATTTTTGAGCAGCCTTTCCCTTCCTGTCCCATCCAATTTCACCCGATATAACATCGGTATATCCGAAAAGGGCATGACCGAATAATATACCCATTCCTTCATCACCTGTATATTACCAAAGCCTCTAGAGGCAAGTTTTACCTCCTTTGTACCACCGTCAGTTTTAGCGATCATTTCATTATTCGTGAACGGAATCGTGGATGCATTGAATTTCATGTAAACGAGGAGATTGTCCTGCTTCGCGACGAAACCATGATTGATCATATTTCCATATGAATTCCCGGTTACATTAGGCATCTCAGGCGCTTCAAATCCTTTCGTTCGTTCATGGTCACAACCCATTACTAAAACCAGCAGCACAAAAACAACGATGTATTTTTTCATTTTACCAACCCTCTTATTTGAAATGTCTGGCCATCGCCTTATTGGCGATGTTAGGAGTTTTAAGCAAGTACTTTGTTTTTAGATTCCATTATTTTATGTATAAATTTATATCCACCAATGCAGAATGAAACTGTTTCCTTACAAAGTTACTTTCATCTTGTAACCCTTGGTTAATTATTGGAAAAACCAGATGTTTGTTTATCTTTTCGTATTTTTTTGCAATATGACCAAAACAACGTATAGCCGTTCCACGAATAGTAACATCCTCGTGTTCACTGAAATCAATCATAATATCCTGAACGAAATCTAGGTCATCAGAATTTTTAATCAACCTCAATAAGCCAGTAATAACTTCTTCTATAACCTCGGAATTTATAAGGTTGATGGATTCTTCATTTTTTTCTATATTTTTACTATATCTTTCATTCTCATCATGAACAATTTCTTTTAAAACCCTCTCGTAAGACGTTATTTTGCGCCAAAGTGAAAAATATTCCATTGAATCCGCTTCACAACTGGCTAATTCAATAAACGCAAGAATTAATGATTTCTTGGTTTCAAATTCTTTATTGCCTTGTCTAGATATACTTTTATTATCTCGATACATAGTGCTATTTCTCTTAAAATTCCTTCTTGCTTCTGCAAGAGAATAATCTCCATTTGGACCACCCCAAACTTCTTCTGAATAGGGATCGTCTTGTCCATCATCCTCCCAGTTACAAAGTTCACAAATACAATTAGCCTCACGCTCATCTAATGTCGGAAAGCCACAACAAGGACATTTTTCACGTTGCACATAAGTCCCACCTTAATAAGTCTAATAATTTTTAAGGTCTTTCTTTTTTTATAATTGTTGAAATTTAAAATAAGTTTATTTGTTCGTTATGTGTTTTAACTAGTAGGTCACTTATAATCTCTTCGTCGGTATACATAACGATATGAAATGGAGTTGGTGGAGCTTGAAGTGCACCATACTCTCGCCCCATGTTCCATTCTTCTACTGTATCTACTAATATGTTTAAAAATAGTTTTAAATTTTTTTCGTCATTTCCAAATAAAAAGTTACAATCATTAATAAATACAACATATTGTTCGTAATCTAACCATTCTAAATCGTTTATACATTCATCAAACGCATCCCAATTATTACCAAAATAATTGGGAAATTTCATTTTTTTTGCAAATTCTTTAAAAAAACCTTTTTTATTATGACATTCTTGTCCCTCAATTAAAGTTACAAACTTTTTCGAGTTTTTTTCAAAGTCTTCCAAAGTAGATTCATATAATTTATTAAAATTATATTGGTTATAACTTAAATGAAAAAATGGTCTTCCAAATATATTAAAACAGCTTTTCTCCATATTTCACCCCATAGAAAATAATATTAGCAAGTATTAATTCATTGTTTTAAAAGTTTTATAATGATTATTAGTAAATATGCTTTTCCGTTTTTCCCTATTACAATCCTTTTGGCCCTCCATTTCCTCTTTTTTCTAAGGGGAACTATCCTATTCTTTATACTATGTATTTACTGGTAATCGCTCATTGCTAAAGCGCACCATTTGCTGAATTATAGAATCGAGCTTGCAAGTATAGTTTTTATTTCTTCATCAAAATAGTTTTCGGCATACAGCACTGGGTTACCTTGAGCAACTAGGCCGACTTGGGTTAATACATTTCCAAAGGCCCCATATGTATAGGTACCTCCTTCTATCCCTCCAGTATTTCGAATTGAAACAACATCACCACGATGATTCGGCCAATAGTGATATATCACTTCCTCCAAATGGTCAGTAGCCATTGTTTCTTTTTTAGCTTATTGTCGTGACTGTCCTCTGATTTGTCATTGGCCCCTGTATATGTTGGCAAGATGCTGCATAATAAATCAAAAATCAAAATCGATGCTATGTACTTTCTGATTTTTACAAAATATTCCCTCCTATACCAATCTAATCAAATATATTGTAAAACAGTTAATATTTCCTAGCAAATTAGCAGATAAACTAATTTTTTTACAAAAAATAACTAAATAAAGATTCTTTTTTTACCATAACAAAACAACTACTAACGTGTGATCGATAAAAAATAATCATAAGTGATTAAGTTTAAGTACCTAAAATGTTTAAAAAAATCCAAGTATATACGTCGGCAAAATTCAAATTCTCCAACTGTGGGCATCCCCTATACCAACTCAGTTTTCACGTAGAGTGGATTGGAAATGAAGGTGCAAGACTCCTGCGGGAAATGCGCGACTACTTGAGCCGCAGGCAAAAAGCCGAGGAGGCTAAGGAGCGCCTGCGGAAAGGGAGTGCCTGCGGAAAGGGAGTGCCTGCAGTGGAATGTAACGTTCGAAGTACTCCACCACAAAACTGCGGGCAATCAACATACAAACTTTGTTTTCACACAAAGTGGATTGCAACGCAAGGCGCGAGACTCCTGCGGGAAATACGCGTCTACTTGAGACCCCGCAGGCAAAAAGGACTGCCCGCGGAAAGGGAGCGCCTGCAGTGAAATGGAACGTTCGAAGTACTCCACCACAAAACTGCGGGCAATCAACATACAAACTTTGTTTTCACACAAAGTGGAATGCAACGGAAGGCGGCGACACTCCTGCGGGAAATACGCGTCTACATGAGACCCCGCAGGCAAAAAGCCGAGGAGGCTCAAGGACCGCCCGCGGAAAGGGAGCGCCTGCAGTGCAATGGAACGAGCATTGTACAAATCCTCAAAACCTTGGGCAATAAAAATTCATCTTCGTTTACACGCAAAATGGAAAGGAACCTTCCAATAGTAACAACCTCAAAAAAAACTGCAGCCAAACTCCAATAAAATCGAAGTTTAGCTGCAATATGAGAGAGCCTATTGACCCTTACTTGTAAAACTTAATGCGCTCATCAAGCGATTTGAATTCTTTTTCACCTGCTGGTGCCGTTGGATGTCCAAATGGCATTTGGGCAATCAATTTCCAATCACCTGGAACATCATATTCTTTTTTCACTTCATCATCGATAAGCGGATTATAATGCTGTAGCGTTGCCCCTAACCCCTCACCTTCCAAAGCAGTCCAAACGACCAGTTGATGCATGCCTGATGTCTGCTGTGACCAAATCGGGAAATTATCGGCATATAGCGCGAATTGTTCTTGCAGTGACTTCACAATGGATTGATCTTCAAAGAATAAAACCGTTCCATACCCCGCTTTAAAGGAATCCATTTTTTGTTGGGTGCTTGTAAAGTCCCTTTCCCCAACTGCCTTTTTTAACTCTTGTGTGGTGATGTCCCATAATTTATCATGTGCTGCACCAGTCAACACGACAAGGCGGGTAGTTTGGGAATTAAAAGCCGATGGTGTATGTTTAACGGCAAACTCGACAATCTCCTTGATCTTCTCATCGGACACTTGTACCTCCTTATTGATTCCATAATAAGAACGTCTTTCTTTGATAGCTGTGTAAAAATCTTTAGTCATCATTCATTCCTCCTGAATTTTTTAGAGTGATTTATTTATTGCCCTTTTTATATCTGCCTGCTTTAGGATGGGCAGAAACCAAGTTATTATTCTTTCGTGAACTCCTTGGTACTTCTTACTGTATCGATGGGACGAACCAGTTTTTCGATATGATCTCTTTTCGGTTCCAAGAACGGTGGCAATGATAGCTTTTCTCCAAGTGTTTCATACGGCTCATCTCCCATGAATCCAGGACCATCGGTGGCAAACTCGAACAAGATTTGCGGTGCCACTCGTACATAAAGCGATTCAAAAAAGTGACGGTCAACATGACCGGATGTTTGGAATTGGAAGCTTTCCATACGTTCGATCCATTCCTCCAATACGGAACGGTCCTCAACGCGAAAGGCTGTATGGTGAACCGTACCGAAACCTTGGCGTGCTTGGGGCAGGTTTGAGTCATGCTCGACAATGACTTGTGCTCCATTTCCGCCTTCGCCTACTTCAAACAGATGAAATGCTCCATCTTGTTCCACTTCTTTGAATAAAAGTACTTTCTCCATCATTTCCTTAAAGTAGTCGAAGTTGGCAATCCGAATGAAAATCGGTCCTAATCCTGTGATTGCGTACTCAAGAGGTACCGGCCCTTTTTGCCATGGAATCCCTGATGCGACCCCTTTGTTGTTTTCATCCGATATCAATTGGTAGCGTTGATCATCAAAATCAACGAAGGATAAGGTCTTTTTACCAAATTGGGTTTGTATTCCTGTATGACTGACTTTAAACCTGTCAAAACGCTCCTCCCAATAATGCAAAGCGGCATCACTCGGAACGCGGAATGATGTTTTTGAAATTTCATTGGTCCCATGGACCCCCTTGGGAATACCCGGAAAGTCGAAGAAAGTCATATCCGTTCCCGGACCGCCAACATCATCAGCAAAAAACAGGTGATAGGTTTGGATATCATCTTGATTGACCGTTTTCTTGACTAAACGCATCCCCAATATATACGTGAAGAATTCATAATTTTTCTCTGCACTGCTTGTGATGGCCGTAACGTGGTGTATCCCTTTTAATCCATTCATCTACTTTTCCTCCTAATAAACGATATCAGCTTATGGATGTTCCGTTTTTCATCAATTCCCTACATTTTCCCTTCAAGCAGCCTCGAATATTCATTAAATATCTTTGAGATTTTTTAAGAGGACTATCTCGAATTAATATATCTCAACTTCAAAGTAATTTTATATAAAAAAAACACCTTTGTCAACATTCCGGTTCGACTTTTGGAACTTGATAAAGGTGCTGATGCTTTTTTTCTCATTAAACTTAACTAAATAACTTGGTCGATCAATTATTGACCGGCAAGGTGTGAATATGTTCCAAGTATGAATAAACTCGTCTATCACACTGAAAAGGGTAGTCATAATTCAATCGTTTCCCTACTAGCATTGCCGTTTGCTCAAAAGAACGGCATATGGAAAACAGTGCCTGCCATATACTCTCATCCCTTCCACCTGCATATGTGGACAGAAGTTGGGACCAGCTCTCTTCGGACAAAAATTTCTCCAAATATTTTCCGCATTTACCGACGCTAACGGAATAGTCGGTTTCAATGCCCACCTGCCATTCCAGCATTTGGATGAACATCTTCCTTATTTGGCCAAGATGTTCCTGAGCATAAAGAATTTCCTTTCGCCATAAACCTTTGGCTACATATGTCGAGACCCACCAAAACTCATTGCAGCAATCGTTATAAAGTTCAACGGTAGGTTTTTTCACCCAGTAATCCTCATCAGTAGGAGGAGGAAGTACGGGAAGACAGCCGGTTTTATCCATCAAGATGGTCGTTAGCTTATCCTCCCTGCAATATCTTTCTTTTTGCTCTATGGGAACCAATTGTAAATCAATCCGGTTTCCGTCCATGAACAGCATCAAATAAGAGAAGCGATCTCCTAAACTCGGCGGAAATAAACACATATCCTCCGGGGTCTGCAAGATGATCCTTTCACCAAAGTCATCTATCCAGCCAGGATTCAGTCTGAATGACTCGATATCCGAGACGAGATAGACGATATCATAATCTTGGAGCACATCTTTTGGGACACTCGCATTCGTTCGCGACCCATTCATGCAAACAGCGCGAATGCGATCATCACGTTCAGCGACATGGATGATCAATGACATCATCTCTTCTTCTGAGCGCATGAAACATACACCTCCCGTAAATGAATGATGCCTTTATCTTGCATTTAATAGGCAGCTAGGTCACGCAGTGCCTTTTCCACTTTTTCTGGATTCACCATGAAGGACTTTTCCAATGCTGGCGAATATGGCATGGCAGGTACATCAGGCCCAGCCAGTCTCATGATGGGGGCATCCAAATCAAAGAGGCAATTTTCCGCAATAATCGCAGACACTTCACTAATGATGCTTCCTTCTTTATTATCCTCCGTGATTAAAAGCACTTTTCCCGTTTTTGCGGCTGCTTCAATGATCGCCTCTTGATCCAGAGGATAAACGGTTCTTAAGTCAAGTATATGAACGGAAATGCCGTCACTGGCCAGCTTCTCCGCTGCTTGTAGTGCAAAATGAACACAAAGGCCGTATGTAATCACGGTTACATCATCACCTTCACGCTTGATATCCGCTTTTCCAATCGGTAAAACATAATCATCGTCAGGCACTTCCTCTTTAATTAAACGGTAAGCACGCTTATGTTCAAAGAACAGGACCGGATCCTCATCGCGGATGGCCGCCTTCAATAATCCCTTCACATCATAAGGAGTGGACGGCATGACGATTTTCAGCCCCGGTTGATTGGCAAAAATCGCTTCGACGGATTGCGAATGATATAGAGCCCCATGTACCCCTCCGCCATAAGGGGCCCTGATGACGATAGGACATTGCCAGTCGTTATTTGACCGGTAGCGGATTTTTGCCGCTTCCGATATGATTTGGTTGATTGCAGGCATGATGAAATCGGCAAATTGCATTTCCGCAATCGGCCTCATCCCATACATCGCCGCTCCAATGCCAACTCCGGCGATGGCCGATTCAGCAAGCGGGGTGTCAATGACACGCTGTTCCCCGAATTGTTCATACAAACCTGATGTCGCCTTAAACACGCCGCCTTTCCTTCCAACGTCCTCTCCTAGGACAAATACACGGGAATCTCGTTCCATTTCTTCACGTATCGCCATTATCACTGCATCTATATATGATATTACAGCCATCTTCTTTCCTCCTTACTCATTAGCATAAACGTATTTTGAGAGTGTATCTTCCGTTGCAAATGGAGCTTCTTCTGCATAATCAGTCGCTTCGTTTACAACTTTCATTATTTCATCATTGATTTGTTTTTCCATTTCGTCATCCATGACCCCTGTGGCCTTTAAATAAGCACCAAATGTAATGATCGAATCTATTTTTTTTGCCTCCGATACTTCATCGGCCGACCTGTATTGACTGTCATCATCATCGCTTGAGTGAGGTGTAAGCCTGTAGGAAACCGCCTCGATCAAGCTCGGCCCTTCACCGCGCCTGCCTCTATCGGCCGCTTCCTTCACCGCCAGGTATACTGCGATCGGATCGTTTCCATCGACCGTCACTCCTGGCATGCCATACCCAATGGCACGATCTGACACCTTCCCACAAGCCAATTGTCTCTCCAGCGGGATGGAAATCGCATATTGATTATTTTCGCACATCAAAATTACCGGAAGTTTGTGAACACCAGCAAAATTCGCACCTTCATGGAAGTCACCTTGGTTTGATGAACCTTCTCCAAATGTGACGAAGGAAACGATATCTTGTCCTTCCATTTTTGCAGCGAGGGCAATCCCTACAGCATGCGGCACTTGAGTCGTCACTGGTGAAGAACCCGTCACGATCCGGTTTTTCTTTTGTCCGAAATGCCCTGGCATTTGCCTGCCTCCTGAATTTGGATCTTCGGCTTTTGCAAAACTGGATAACATTAAATCCCTCGCTGTCATCCCAAACGCTAAAACGACTCCAAGATCGCGATAATATGGAAGAACGTAGTCCTTTTCACGATTCAATGCAAACGCCGCCCCCACCTGAGAGGCTTCCTGCCCCTGACAAGAAACGACAAATGGAATCTTACCAGAACGGTTCAGCAACCACATCCGTTCATCTATACGTCTTGCCAGCAACATCACTTTAAACATCTCAAGCACATCCTCATCACTGAGTCCAGCCTGTAGATGACGGTTTTCTACCATATGTCATCATCCTCCTAAACAATATGTAACATTAGATTTCACGATAAATATCTTCAAAAAAATAGCGAATTGTTATATTATCTACTGTTATTACCTGGTACTAATTCTACACATTAATATCCTACCACTTTTTCGCTCATTTTTTCAACTAATTCACTTTCTAAAGATATCAATTTTTATTTAATTAAACTAAGGGTTCGACCATTCATGGGCATACTAAAGTCAATCGCGGTGACAGTGGAAATAATGAAAATAGATAACGATTGGCTTATGGACTTGACTATATGCGGAAATAGTTGTAAATTTTAATGATTCAAAAAAATAACTGTTCGTTTTGGAACAGTTCGAAAAAGAAAGAATGTGATGTACTTTGGAGACTGAAAATCAAAAATTGATGCGTTCCGCACAACTTTTACGTTCATTTTGGAATGTGCAGAAAAATATCATGCGAATCGTCCAAAAAACAGCAGTAGAATACGGATTATCCGTTCCGCAATATTCTATTTTGATGACCATTATCCTTTACAAAGAGATGACGCAAAAAAATGTTGGGGAAAAAACATTTCTTCCCAAAAGCACACTAAGCCAATCGGTCGATGGTCTTGTACGTGCAGGCCTGCTCCATCGTGAGCCAGTGGAGGGGAACCGTCGTGAGATTCAGCTGACCATCACCGAAAAAGGAAAAAATCTATTGAAAACGATTCATTTGCATGAAGGCAGCATTCACCAATCCTTTCAAGCGGTCGTTGAAAGGCTCACTGAAGAACAATTTGAAGGATTGATTGGGACACATCTTCAAATTACAAATTATTTAGATGCGCAAGCAATAGAACAAGGAGAGTGTTCAAAATGATAAAAATACTGAAAAACTTATCCATTTATAAATGGCTTATTTCAGCAGTTTTCGGGCTCGTCTTTATCCAATCGATGTCCGACCTTTTCTTACCGACACTAATGGCCGATATTATTGACAAAGGTGTCGTCCCTGGAGACACTCCCTACATCTGGAAAATAGGTGGGTTAATGCTGTTAGTTTCAGCACTAGGGGCCTGTGCTTCCGTTATCGCAAGTTACTATTCTTCGAAAGCCGCAATGGGAATGGGACGCGATATCCGCTTAAAAGTCTTTAATCATGTTGAAAAATTTTCATTACAAGAATTTGACGAAATCGGTACCGCGTCCCTCATTACCCGAACGACCAATGATATAACTCAAGTCCAGCAAGTGGTTATTATGATGCTGCGCATGGTCATCAGTGCACCCATTATGTTAATTGGCGGAGTGATTATGGCCGTTTCGAAGGATGCCAAATTATCACTTGTCATCGTCGTCACAATGCCTGTGTTGATTGGTTCGATCCTGCTCATTCTATATAAGGGTGTCCCTCTTTTTCAGTTGGTGCAAAAACGTTTGGACCGTTTGAACCTTGTATTACGAGAAAATTTAACCGGGATTCGCGTAGTTCGTGCCTTTAATCGTGAAAACCAGGAAAAGGAACGGCTTAAGAAAGCGAATAAGGATTTGACAGATGTCTCGATAAAAGTCAATAAAATCATGGCATTCATGATGCCAATTATGATGCTTGTCATGAACTTGACGGTTGTTGGAATCATTTGGTTTGGCGGAGTTCGGATTGATAACGGCGCTATGCAGATCGGGGACTTAATGGCATTTATCCAATACGTGATGCAAATTATGTTCGCACTCGTCATGGCTTCCATGATGTTCGTTATGATTCCACGTGCGGCCGTGTCGGCAACTCGGATCAACGAAGTCCTTGATATGGAACCTTCATTCCTAGATGAAGGCACGGAAAAGGCAGATCGTGACCACGGCACCCTTGAATTTGAACATGTTACGTTCAGTTACCCAGGAGCGGAGGAACCTGCCCTATCGGATATTAGTTTTTCCGCAAGACCTGGTGAAACCACCGCAATCATCGGAGGAACAGGCTCAGGGAAATCAACGCTCGTAAATTTGATCCCCCGCTTTTATGATATTTCAAGTGGGTCCATTCGCGTCAATGGTGTTGATATTCGTAATGCCCCACAAGATGAAGTTCGTTCCAAAATTGGCTTTGTGCCACAAAAGGCCATCCTCTTTACGGGGACCATCGCTGACAACATTCGGTTCGGAAAACAAACGGCCACCCAGGAGGAAATTGACCATGCGGCCCGTATCGCCCAGGCGGAAGATTTTATAAGTAAATTGAAAGACGGCTATGATGCAGAAATCGAACAAGGTGGATCAAACCTTTCAGGTGGCCAAAAACAACGACTCTCGATTGCAAGGGCAATCATTCGAAAACCGGACATTTATATATTCGATGATAGCTTTTCCGCTCTTGATTTCAAGACAGATGCCAAACTTCGTGCAGCATTGAAAGATGAAACGAAGAATGCGACCGTATTACTCGTCGCACAGCGTGTTAGTACAGTCGTGGATGCTGACAGAATCATCGTTTTAGACAAAGGGCACATTGTCGGCATTGGGACACACCAAGAGTTGCTTAGCACAAACGACATATATCGTGAAATCGCCTTATCACAGCTCTCAGAGGAGGAAATTGCATGAGTAACCGAAAAAAACCTCAAAGCGGCGGTCAGATGGGGCACGGTCCTGGCGGCGGTAACATGATGATGATGGGTCAAAAAGCAAAAGATTTTAAAGGAACACTACGACGGCTTTTGGCCTATTTAAAACCGCGGCGCAACAAATTGATTGCCGTGTTCATCGCTGCCATCATGAGTACGATTTTCATGATTGTCGGACCAAAAATAATGGGTACGGCGATTACGGAATTATTCGAAGGGGCTTACGGTAAATACCAAGGAATACCGGGAGCTGCTATTAACTTTGATAAAATCGGCCAGATCCTCCTGCTACTTGCTGGCCTCTATGTCTTAAGCAGCCTTTTCAATTATGTACAACAATACATTATGTCCAGCGTTGCCCAAGATACGGTCTATGATTTACGGGAAGATGTTAATAAAAAGCTCGAGAAACTTCCCCTTAAATATTTTGAAGGCCGTCCGAACGGAGAAACACTTAGCAGAATGACAAATGATATTGATACAATCGGGAGCACCCTTCAACAAAGCTTAACCCAATTTATCACATCGATTGTAACAATATTGGGCATTATCATTATGATGCTCTCTATCAGCCCGTTATTGACACTAATTTCCATCATCAGTTTACCTTTATCAATATTTGCAATCCGGCCCATTTTAAAAAGATCCCAAAAACATTTTGCCGATCAACAGCGTACACTTGGAGAATTGAACGGGCACATTGAAGAAATGTATACGGGCCATCAAGTCGTTAAAGCATTCGGACATGAAAAAAAGGCAAGTGCCCAATTTACAAAGGTAAATGAAGAATTATATAAAGCGGGAAGCAAGGCGCAGTTCATATCTGGAATTATCATGCCCTTGATGTTTTTTATCGGGAATTTGAGCTATGTTCTCATCAGCGTTGTCGGCGGAATATTGGTTACCCAACGTTCTATTTCAATAGGTGATATCCAAGCATTCATCACATATTCAAAGCAGTTCACCCAGCCGATCACCCAAACGGCAAACATCGCAAACATCATTCAGTCCACTGTTGCAGCAGCTGAGCGCGTTTTTGAGCTACTTGATGAAGAAGAGGAAATAAAAGAAAAGACCACGGCTCATTTAAATAGAGCAAACGGTGCTGTCACCTTTGAACATGTAGACTTTGGGTATGGTGACGACTTGTTAATGAAGGATATGAACATCGAGGTGTTGCCTGGACAGACGGTCGCAATTGTAGGACCGACCGGTGCTGGGAAAACGACGATGATAAATCTTTTGATGAGATTTTATGAACTCAATGGCGGAAAGATCAAGATCGATGGTCTTGATACTAGAAATATGTCCCGAAGTGATCTTCGTCGGAACTTCGGGATGGTTCTTCAAGATACCTGGCTCTTTAATGGTAGTATTAAGGACAATATCGGTTATGGAAAAGATGGAGCAACAGATGACGATATTTTTGCCGCGGCCCGCATGGCACATGCCGACCATTTCATTCGAACACTGCCAGATGGATATGAGACAGTTTTAAACGAGGAAGCATCGAACATCTCACAAGGACAAAAGCAGCTTTTGACAATCGCACGAGCTGTGCTTGCAGATCCACCGATCATGATATTGGATGAAGCGACATCAAGTGTGGACACTCGGACAGAAGTCTTTATCCAAAAGGCGATGAACCGGCTGATGGAAGGACGAACAAGTTTTGTCATTGCCCATCGTCTTTCTACCATAAAAGATGCTGATTTGATTCTTGTTATGGATCAAGGGAAAGTAATCGAACAAGGAACACATTCACAACTTTTAGAGGCATCCGGTTTCTACGCAGACCTTTACAATAGCCAATTTTCTGAAAGTGTAGCAGGATAATATAAAAAACGGCTCGATTTCAACTTGAAATCGAGCCGTTTTTATTTATTTCCACAACCAGCTTAAGCCTTTAACCAATGCTTATTCATAAAGCTAAACTACCCTCGTACCCATTGTGATCACCGAAAATGACCTAAGCCTCTCTACTTCAATGAAAGGTTTAGGTCATTTCCTGTGGAAAATCAGTTCTTCCGGGACATTTTCATAGCGAATGAGTACATATCCGATCGGAATATCCCTTTATAATATTCTACTAAGTTACCATCAGAATCAAAAATCATCCGTTCCGTAATCAGCAGGCACATCGTTTCGGGTATACCCAAATGCTCTGCATCTTCTTTAGTCGGAAATCCACAGGTAATGATCTGTTCCGCTTCACAAAAGTTAATGTTTAAATCTCCTTCGAGTGCATCATACAATACTGTGGTACTTAAATCGAATTGGGTCAATTTTTTCCCTAGTTCCAAAGAATAATAATGCAATTCAATGGCTATGGGGACATCCCCCTGTAAACGCAACCTTTTGATTTGGTACGATTCATCCTCAAACCCATTTGCATCAGCTATATTTTCAGGTGTCCATACACGGCCATGATCAAGTAATTTAATTCCCATGCTTTTTGTAGTTTCAGTGAAACTTATCATCTTAAGCCATTCCTGTACAGGTTTAAGGGATACGAACGTTCCCTTGCCATGCCTTTTTTCCAATATCCCCTCACGGACCAGGATGGAAACTGCTTCCCGTACAGTGCTCCTGCTGACAGAATACATATCCATGAGTTCCCTTTCACTCGGAATTTTGTCCTTATAATAACCATCCAAAATCTGATTTTCCAATATAGTTTTTAATTGAGCATGTAAAGGGAGTGGATTATTAAAGTCTAACTCCATAAAATTTCCTCCAAACAAATAAAGACATTGTAATGTTCGTATCAGTTCTTTTATTGTAAACCAAATAGTTATAATATTCAAACACGGCAGCAGTTCACACTTCCTTGCCACAATTCGTGTTCAGGTGTAAATAACCGTTTCATTTTTATGTAGTCAAAAGCCCTGAATAGCAACGGCCATTCAGGGTAGATCTTTTTTTGGTATCAAGGGGGATAACAATGGAAAGCTTCCATACATATATTAAACGAAAAAGTACGATATGATGGAAAGGAGCAAAGAAGTAATGGTCATGGCTATAAGGGGACGCATGGCTTTTGTGCGAAGTGCCTGCAGGCTTACATTCAGTCCTAGACCGATCATGGCCATTGTCAAAACAAAAGTGGTCGTTTTAGAGATACCTTCCATTACGGCAGGTGATACTGTAATATAAGTTCCAAACACATAGCTCCCGATTAAACTCATGATAATAAAACCAACGAGAAACCATGGAAAATCAATTTTTGCTTCACGGCCCGTTTTATCCTTTGTCCGCTTTTTCATCCAATACATAAAAATGAAACATAATGGGATAAGTAAAAAAACACGGCCCAATTTGGCAAGGAGTGCAATCGCTAGCGCATCTTCACCTGCAGGCGCCCCTGCCAAAGCAACATGGGCGATTTCATGAAGACTGATCCCTGACCATATACCGTAAGCCACATCCGATATCGGAAGAATCGGACGTATGAGGGTGTATATGATAGAAAATAGTGTTCCCATTAAAGCGATGATCCCGACGCCTATGGCTGTATCTTCTTCCTTAGCTTTCACGATGGGAGAAATTGCCGCGATGGCTGCTGCGCCGCATACCCCTGTTCCTACCGCAAGCAGAAGGGAAATGGATATATCCGCCTTTAACCACTTTGCAATCAGGACCATTACGACGATGGCAAATGTTACTGTCCCTATGTCACGTACCAACAATGGCAAACCCTGATTGAAAATCACATCGATATTTAATTTCAACCCGTATAAAATAATGGCAAAACGCAATAGTTTTTTTGCGGAAAATTCAATCCCAGTCCGGAATTTTTCTGGATATCCCGCGATTTGACGATAAATAACGGCGATGATGATCGAGCACGCAAGAGGTCCTATTCGATTGAATCCTGAAATTTCAGATAGCCCCAAGCCTAATAGGGCGATAAAAAAAGTGAAGGCGATACCGCTCAACCATAACAGCTTGCTATTTCGAAGCGGTGATTTCAATTTTTTCGGCTCCTCAATGGATTCTCCCAGTGGCTCATATTTTTCTAATTCCATATATTCCTTCCCCCTTTCCATCTAGCAAAGACTTTCAACAGCTAATATACGGGTCATCCCATCCTTTCAATCGTTTGAAAAAGATCAGTTTCTTCTATATTAGTAGGAGAATAACCTCTGATGAAATACTCGACTTCCCCTAAAAAAGGCAAGCTCGGATTATGGTTCCCCCACAATTCCGGAACGGCTAGAGTCTGGGAACGATGGGACCTTAGGGCACGAATCTTTTTCTGTAAAGTTCCTGTTATATTCACTGTTGTGATACTGCCCTGCCCGTTTTTATTTAGCCAATCCTTATAAAAAGCGTACCAAAGGACAAAGTACAGACTATGGATCTTAAAAGCCGGAAAAACGGGATCTGGATAAAAATCGGGATCACCGGAATTTAGAAAAGCATATTCGGCAGCACGGCCAATCGCACAATGGTCGGGGTGTCCCCCATATTTTTCATGGAACGTTACGAGTGCATCCGGTTGAACTTCACGAATCACCTTTATGATTCTCTCCGCCAATAAATCGATCGATTCAAATTCAATCGTTTTATCCCTTACATGTAAAAATCGCAGGTCTTTGATCCCTAATTCTTCACAAGCGCTTTTTAACTCCCTTACCCTAAGTCCAGGCAATGACTCCCTTGTTGTAAGAATGGGATTTCCCATGCGTCTGCCCATTTCGCCTTTTGTCGCACATAACAAAGTTATTTGAATACCACGCTCTGACATTTTGGCAATGGTTCCGCCACACAGAAATGATTCATCATCGGGATGTGCAAGTACCACTAATAACCTGCGCTGTGTTTGCATAGTTCCTCCTAATTGGTATTGTCCAGATCCTATAGGGTTTGGCCCTACATAAAATAAAAACATGGACATGGATGTCAAAACAACTAGACATATCATGCCCACCTTCTTTAATTGGTTACGGTATGTCTCTAGGGACAATCACCTTTTACGGGTTAGCATAATCCATATAAAACGGATTTTACTGTTTCAATGACAAAATCTACATCTTCATTTGTTGAAGATAAAGGCGGTGCGATGATCAATACATTCCCATAACCAGGAACTGTATCTCCGTTACGGCCGATGATAAGCCCTTTAGCCTTACATGAACCTATTACTTTTCCCATGAATTCATCGGAAACTGGCGTTTTTGATTTTTTATCTTCCACTAATTCAATTCCATATAAAAATCCAACTCCGCGTACCTCCCCGACCTTATCAAGGGCTGTCAATTCAAAGAGCTTACTTAACTTAGTTGCACTTAGTTCGGCAACTCTTTGAACAATCCTTTCTTTTTCGATGATTTCAATATTCTTAAGAGCCACTGCACATGAGGCAGGATGGCCTCCATATGTTGACACATGCCTAAAGTGATTTAAATCACCATCACCTTTGAATTTATCATAAATCCTTGAATTCACCGCTGTTGCCCCAAGTGGAAGATATCCACTGGTCAAACCCTTTGCCATCGTTACAATATCTGGCTGAACCCCATCTGAATGCATGAACCCGAACATTTTTCCAGTTCTTCCAAAACCTGAAACCACCTCATCCACAATTAAAAGTACATCATGCTTCTTACAGATTTCAGCAACTTTTGTTAAGTATTCTTTTGAAGGAATAAGGACCCCTCCACCAGAGATGAATGGTTCAAGAATAACGCCAGCTACCGTTTTGGAGCCTTCAAAGTTAATAACCTGATCGATATAATCCGCTGCAAGAAGGTCGGAGTTTTCAACGTTTTCCCCAAACGAACTACGAAAACTGTAAGGCGGCGGCACATGGAGGAAACCTGGAACACCTGGGTCATATTTCTCTCTCCGATTCGCTTGTGCCGTTGCGCTTAATGAGCCAAACGTATTACCATGATAAGCTCGATACCTAGAAATGAATTTATATTTCCCAGGGTTTCCATTTTGAGAATGATATTGACGAGCGATCTTGAATGCGGCCTCATTCGCCTCCGATCCACTGTTCGTAAAAAAAGTTGTATACGAACCCTTTAAGTGTTCACTTATTTTTGCCGATAATTCGATGGCCGGCTTATGGCTTAACGTTAAAGGGAAATAAGATAAGTTAATCATTTGTTCATAGGCTGCCTGGGCGATTTCTTTCCGTCCGTGGCCCAGATTCAAGCACCATAATCCGGAAACTCCATCTAAATATTTATCTCCTTTAGTATCCGTGAACCATGAGCCGGCTCCTTCCGTAGCCATCATGGGAGCATCCTTTTCATTATAGCGATGCATTGCATGCCATAAATGATCTTTATCCATTTGAACAAGGTCTTTCGTTTCAGTTTCCAACTTCACAATAGAACCTCCTTATTATTCATTGAACGCGATTAAGTTACGTTCCCATGCAGTAACAGACTCTTAATAAAATACAACCAAGCGGTGAATCGCGATGACACACACACATCATCAAGTCATCGCGCCACCTTTACACTCTTTTCACACTCTCATTTATCCCAGTTTTTATGATCTAAATGAGAATATTTTTCTAGTAATCTAGTAGGCATTTTTAATGCATCTTTTCTAAATGGAGGAGCTAACTGTGTTCCATCCACTTGGATGTCAATGACAGTCGGTTTGTTTGATTTTATTGCTTTTTCTATGGCAGACCCTAATTCCTCAGGTTTTTCCACTCTAATACCTACTGCACCCATCGATCGTGCAACTTCTGCAAAATCAGGATTTTGGATATCCGCTCCTACAAAACGGTTATTATAGAAATCCACTTGGTTCTTTTTCTCTGCGCACCATGCATTATTATTGAAGACGCACGCGATGACTGGGATGTTTTCTTCAACGGCCGTACTCACTTCATGTAAGCTCATCCCCCATGCACCATCTCCAACAATGGCTAAAACGGGCGTATCCGGCTCAGCTAACTTGGCACCTAGAGCGGATGGGTAAGCAAATCCTGTATTCCCGAATGTAAGCGCAGCGATATGCCTTCTGCTCTGGTTGAATTTCAAGTAAGCGTTTGCAGTTGACGATACATTACCGATATCAGTAGTGACGATGGCATTTTCAGGCAACACCTTAGTCAATTCCAAAAGGGCTCGACGCGGATTGATCGGTGTTCCATCGATCATCGCAAGTTTGACCAATTCTTCTTCCCATTTTTGTTTTTCATTCGTTACTTCGACTATCCGATGTTTTACTTGTTTTACGTTAGGTTTGTTTGCCTTCAAACGTTTCAGGATTTCACGACTCGCCTCACGGGCATCCCCGATGATTCCAACTTCGACGGGATGTGTTCTGGCAATTTGCCTTGGGTTAATATCTACTTGGATGATTTGGGCATCTTTAGGGAAATAATCAATGTCATAGCATGGTAACGTACCAAATACTGATAACCTTGTACCAACCGCCAATATGACGTCCGCTTTCTTAAGAGTATTCATCGCCGCCTTTGAACCCATGTAACCGATCGGGCCGACTGATAATGGATGTTCAGAAGGAAAAGCATCATTATGCATATAGGAGACAGCTACCGGAGCTGTTAAATATTCTGCAATATTCTTAATTTCTTCAATGCCATCGGAATCAACCGTTCCCCTGCCGGAAATAATCACGGGATACTCGGCCTCAGCCAAAATTTCCGCTGCTCTATCCAAGGATGCAGAAGACCCGCAACCTCTTTCATCTACGCGATATTGATGTGGTTTTAGTATTTGATCTTCCACTTCACCATAGAAGTAATCACGGGGGATATCGAATAATACCGGTCCCCTCTCGGCATAGGCAATCCGAAATGCTGTCCTAAGGCAATCAGCGACCCGGCCTGGGTGTGTCACTCTCACCGTTTCTTTCGTGATGGCCTTGAAGATGGAAACTTGATCACATTCCTGAAAACCATCCCACCCAACCGTTGGTGTGCCAGCTGAAGGAGAGATGACTACCATTGGAGTATGAGCTTGATTGGCCGCTGCAACGGAGGTGACCATATTGGTCATTCCCGGTCCGTTTTGCCCGATGACAACCCCGGCAACACCTGAGACACGACAATAGGCATCTTCCATATGTGCTGCACTTTGTTCATGGCGGACACCTATGAAACGGATGCCTGCAGTTGGCAATAAATCAAGCATATCCATGAAGGCAGATCCCAGTATTCCCGAGATATGTTTAACTCCCTCGGCCACTAGCGTCTCAACGATTGCTTCACTTGGTGTCATTTTAACTTTCGTTCCCCTTACCGTTTTTGTTTCGACCATAGCGCATTCTCCTTAATTATGTTTATTTCTGATAACGACGTTACGACGTCCGTACCAGTTATAAGATGTATAATACTCCCATTTTATCAAACAGTCAATAAATAAATTGAATTTTTTGAACATTTAAGTTTCCCCATTCATGCAGTACTTCATGAACAAATGTCTACTTAACTAATAAACGTATCCTTTTTTTCGGTCAATCTGTAGTCGATCCTATCAATGATCTCCAATAAATCGCCTATTTCATCAATCACGAAATCGGCACCTGCATGAAGAAAACGGTTTTCAGCAGTTTTCATACGGGATTGCAGCTCATAAGGGTCCATTTCGTTGATTTCTGTTTCTGAAAGGCCAATTTCACTGCTGCCTTTCAATACGGCAACCGTCCACATTCCCGCAGAAATGCCTTCTTTGATGTCACTGATCGTATCGCCGACTTTAACGATTTTACTGAGTGGATATACTTGGAGATCCATTGCCGTCTTAAAGCACATCCAAGGTGCAGGCCTTCCTGCAGGCACTTCGTTGGAAGCAACGATGGAATCTGGTTGATAACCCCATATTTTCGCCTCTTCTTTAACAATATTAATCATTTCACGAGTATACCCTGTTGTCGAACCGATTTTTATTCCTTGCTGCCTTAAACGCCTGACTAATTCAATTACGCCAGGTATAGGTTTGGCATTCTCCTTGAGAACCTTTAAAAGCAAAGCCTCAAAGTCCTTATATAATGATTCAAGATTTCTTTCGTCCGGTTCTTTCGCGAATTTAGCTATCCATAAATTCCTGATTCGAGTCATGTTCAAGAGTTCCCTTATATGATCCAATTTCAATAAACCCATGGGCTCCCTTGCTTCCTCGATGGTAATTTCAATATCCCTTATCCTAAATATCTCGACAAATGCGTCAACCGGCGCCAAACAACCATAATCCACCGTCGTTCCTGCCCAATCGAATATTACTGCCTGTACCTCGTTCCGTTCTTTTGCATTTCCCAAGCCAGTCCCCTCTCCCTTCTCCATCTCTTTCCCTCTCAAAAAAACATAATGTGATGGATCCGAATATACCGTACATTCATTTCACTTCTTTCAAAAATAACTGTAAATCTTCTATCGCTGCTTTAGAGAGTTCCTCGATTTTTTCTGTGTCTTTTTCAGGATTTCCTGACTCCCCGATTAATGGGTAAAGATTTTTCTCAATTCGTTCATACCAGTCGGGAAAATCATCTTCCACTTGCTTCTCTATCGAATCCCAGTCGGAACTGACCTTTTCACCCAGTTCTTGAATTTTTTCTGGATCTGCCTCGGCATTTACTTCTGTTACCAAAGCATTTATTGATTGAACGACTTCGGCGACACCAGTTTCAATACCTTCTGCATCCTGGGTCTCTGCTGCATTTTTATCGGACATCTCTTTTGCAACCGGATTTTTTTCTTGGTTGTGTTCGTCCGATTTTATCGTATTGTTACAGGCTGACAGCAGCAACATGGCGCCAAAGATGAGCCCATTGGTAAATGAACGGGAAACATTCAAGATAATCCCTCCATCATTATTCTAAAAGACAATGCCGCCTCATGCTTGTTGGTACATGGCACTCTTTTTTCTATGGGTTTCATATTCTAGTTGAAAAGTGCTTGAAGAAGTTTATCTGAGGAATAACTTAGAAGTATACGAAACAATCTGTACTATAGTTAAATTGAGTCTATTCTGGTTTAGTGCCACTGCTAAAAACTATAACTTTTCGGAATTTGGGGCACCATGAACCATATTTAATTCACTCTCCATATATTTCGCTTTTCTTCGTCGAATGAAAAAGAAAGAACAAATTACGATCAAACTAAATAGCATGGTAAAGATAAACTGAGGACGCTGGGAATCGATAAATGCCATCAATATGATCACGGAAACCATGGAAAGAATGGTTGCGTACGTTAAATATGGGAATAGCCACATCTTGATCTTGAATACCCCGGGATTTTCTTTCTCCATCCTCTTCCTTAATCGGAGATGGGATACCGCAATCGATAAATAGACAAGTATTCCGACCCCACCCGAGGAATTCACTAAAAAGAAAAAGATTTTATCAGGTGATACGTAACTGAAAATGGTGCTGATGAAGGCAAATAATGTAGAACCGATGACAGCAAGAATAGGGACACCGTTCTTGCTCACCCTTGAGAATAGCTTTGGTGCATCACCCTTTTGTGCAAGCGAGAATAACATACGGGAGCTTGTATATAATCCGGAATTCAAACATGAAAGCAATGCAATGAGAATCACTATATTCATGATCAGGGCAGCAGAAGGAATTCCTAGCATTTCAAGTACGGCAACAAACGGACTTTTCAGCAAGGAAGCCGAATTCCATGGTAAAAGGGTCACTAGTACGGCAATGGATCCGATATAGAAAATCAGGATTCTCCAAACCACACTGTTCAATGCACTTCTTACTGATTTAACTGGATCACTCGTTTCACCAGCCGCAATTGCAGGAATCTCCACTCCTACAAAAGCATGGAAAACAATGGCGACACCGACAAGTACCGAGCTTATCCCATTTGGAATAAAACCGCCAAAGTTCAAAAGGTTGGAGGTACCGGGTGGTTTTATCGATGGGATAAAACCTAAAATCACTGCAACGCCCAGACACAGAAATAAGATGATACTGATTATTTTAATGATGGAAAACCAGTATTCAAACTCACCAAACGATTTAACGGAAAAAATATTCGTCAGCTTCAAGAGAATAATCAGAGAGAGACTTATGACCCAGACCGGAACGGAAGGAACCCAGCCATGTATGATGGCAGCTCCTGCCGTCGCTTCCAATGCAATTACGATAACCCAAAAGAACCAATATAACCAACCAGTGGTGAAACCGGCCCATTCACCGATTCCTTCTCTTGCATAAACCGCAAATGATCCAGTATTGGGATTTACGGTTGCCATTTCCCCAAGCATTCTCATGACTAAAACAACGATCAAGCCTGCCAAAACATATGATAAAATCGCTCCGGGGCCCGTTTGACCAATAATGATACCGCTTCCTACGAATAAACCAGCACCGATGACTCCACTCAATGATATCATCGTTAAATGTCTTTGTTTCAGACCTGGTTTCAGTTCTTCTTGTTGATGTTTCATACCCTCCACCAACTTTCAATATTTTGGGGAATCAACTAAAGATAATCACTACATCAATGTAAAAGTAAAGATTTCGCTTTCTGTCCCTAACATTTTCACAAGGAAAGTGGAGCTTGGAACCTCGGCCTATTCAAACAACTCAGGATGTGACTCTATGACTATTCCCCCTTCCTATTATCCAATTCTGTAAGAGGAAATAACATCACTACGTCATGACGTTAGTACCACTTACTATGTGTATAATACACTCTGATTTTTTTAAAGTCAATTGAAAATCAGAATATTTAGATAACTAAATGAAATCGTAGTTGCAATGTGTGGAGAGCCTACATACAACATCCTTCAAAGGTGTCTTCTTTCTTTCGCTCTGGAAGTTTCATCCTTTGTATGATCCTTATCTGCCTTTAGCGAATTTTGCTTTCTATCCAGCATTTTCTTTAAAAAGTATGAAAAGAGCAAGGTAAACGCAACACCCTTCATGATTGATGAATAACCGTAAACAAGGAGCCCTAGGACCAGTACAATTAGATTTATAATCCTTATTGTCACTGCAATATCTATTTTTTCATTTTTATGATGTAAAATCAGCGCGATTACATCAAAACCAACAGTAGAGGCATTTGCTGTTATACATAGATAGTATCCTACCGCAATCAAAATCGACGATATTAGAACGACTAAAACGATATTCCAGTCAATACGTATATTCAGTGAATAAAAAATATTGAAAAACAACATATAACTAAGCGAACTTACTATCGACTTAACAAAGTACTCTTTACCTAAACATACTAAACAAATGATTAACAATAATCCGGTAACTAAATTAGCCAGCAAGGCAAGGTCATAGCCCGATAAAGCATTCAATAACAACGCAGAGCTAGTTACGCCCCCATTGATAATTTCATTGGGCACGATTAAGCAAGCATAAGCAAAGGTCATGGAAATGTTTCCTGCAATAATTTTCATGAAATCTTTCATGAGTACTCACCTTTCCTTTCATATCGATTTGAACCTCGATATGTATTTATACTGTTATGATAAAATCAACATTCATTACTCCATCGACTTATTTCGAATCATTCAGGATTTTACGTTGCTAGAGTTAAATTGCAGGTTTTTTGATCGAGTGCCGTTCTAAATTCAGGTGATTACAATTATTCGCTATTAAGAATCCTCGCTCCTTCAAAAAAATAAATAAACATGCCCTGGGTTAAACTTGACATGTTTATGCATCTTATCCGGCATTGACTGAAAACCCATTATGGATGCTTGGAATTGTTGCTTTATTGTCCTTATCATTTCTCAAAAAGTATTATTTTGCCCTCAAAAAAGTTGAGGGGATTACCCGCCTCAACTTTTTTGAATTCCTTTAAATATTTCCTAAGAAATGTTTTTTTAAAAAAAGATTGGTAGCTGCCTTTCAAATTACAGATAGAGCTGCTCCCTCTCTCATAAGCCTTTTTCTATAAACCAGGTTGGACAGCTGGACACTCATTTCATAAAGCATAAGCAAAGGGATGATGACCAAAATATCCGAAATGATGTCAGGCGGCGTAATCACGATAGAAATGATAACAAGAGCGAAGTAAGAAATCTTGCGTGATTTTTTCAGCACAGTCGGATTGATGATTCCTAATCTGGTCAGGAACATGACCACAAGCGGCATTTCGAATAAAACTCCAAATGGCAGGATCAAATTAATCATGAACCGAAAATATTTTTCCGCAGTGAACACTATTTCGAACTGCCCCGCGGATAGGGAGGTGAGGAAACCTAGCACGATGGGAAACAACACAAAATAACCGAATGAGATGCCGGTTATGAATAAGATGAACAACCCAGGGATGAAACGGAATGTCACTTTTCTCTCTTCGGGTTTCAACGCAGGCGCTACAAAACGCCATAACTGATAGGCAGCCAGCGGTATCGTTGCAGCGATTGAGCTAACCGCAGCGATCATCATATATATCCAGAGGATATCACTTGGTCCAAGCACGGCAAGCTTCCCGTCCATATCCTTAATGAGCACCTCATAAATATCCTGTACGAAAATGAAACTCACTATGAAGGCAGCGACAAATCCTATCAGCGTTTTAATGATTCTGCTTCGGAGCTCTTCCATATGCTCCATAACATGTACTTTCTTGCTCCCCACCTTCACCACTCCTTTTCAAGAATCCCGTTATTGATCGATGGCTTCATCAAAGGCTTACATTTCCCGATTGCGATAAGCAAAAGAAGCGGGCGAGCCTTTCCACCCGCTTTATCTCTTCATCCTTTTTTTAATGCTGCCTTTTTCTCATTTTCATCCTCTTTATCTGAATCATTCATCAATCCTTTAGTTGCGCTTTTGAACTCGGTTAAAGTACGACCGAAGGCACGGCCGATTTCCGGCAGCTTCGACGGTCCAAAAATGATCAATGCGATCACGAGAACGATGACTAGTCCGGGTATCCCAATATTAGAAAGCATCCAAATTCACTTCCAATCCTTTTTCAATATATTTTTTGCATACAATTTTCCTTTGACGCTTCATCAATTCGTGACTTTGCCTCGCTGCTTCATTTTTTGCTTTTCATGTGCTCGACCATGTGCGCGCGTCCGGTCCTCCTCGACTTCGCTCGTTTTTTTGACACCATCCGTTACCGGGGCGGCTGCCACCTTTCGTAGGCCCGCTTGGTCTTTATCAAAAACGAAGGAGGCCCTTGTCGATATGTCGGCTCCTGGTTCGGTGACGAATGGGACTACGCGATAATCCGCCTTCCATTGTTCAGGTGTTACTTGACAACGGACATAACCGCGGTAATCATTAAAAAACTTAATATGAGAATTCTGACTTAGGATTTTATCCGTATCGGAACGCACATCTGCCCCATTGCCCCCGGATGTGATGGATGTACCGACAAACTCCACGCCGAAAATGCGCGAATTGGGATCGTTGAAGTCCTGTTTCAAATTGGCTGCCCAGCTTGCATGTACATCGCCGGTCAATACAACCAGATTTTCGATGTTGCTGCTTTTTATGACATCTATCAACCGGTCACGTGCGGCAGGGTATCCATCCCAGGAATCCATGCTGAATTTCGGCGCGGCAGGCGTTCCATAATTCCGCTGGGCAAAGAAAATTTGCTGCGGCAGCACGTTCCACTTCGTTTTTGAATTTGAAAGACCATCCGTCAGCCACTGTTCCTGCTCTGGTCCGAGCAAGGTGCGCTTCGGATCAAGAGATTCAGGGGTTTGCGGTGAGCTGGTGTCGCCATTTGCCTGATCATCCCTGTATTGACGTGAATCAAGTACAAAGAATGAAGCAAGATCACCATATGAGAAATTCCGGTATAAGCGCATATCGGCTCCTTTAGGCAATGACGATTTACGAAGGGGCATATGCTCATAATAAGCTTGATAGGCAGCTGCCCTTCGCTTGATGAACGCCTGGACGGATTGTCCCTTTTCCGGGATGACATTTGCATAATTATTTTCAACTTCATGATCATCCCAAGTCACGACCCATGGAAATGCAGCGTGTGCCGCTTTTAAATGAGTATCGGAGCGGTATTGGGCATATCTATTCCGATAATCCTCAAGAGTGATGATCTCGGGACTGTTATGTACTCGAACATTACCTGTTGTGGCAATATATTCATTTGGCCCGTATTCATATATGTAATCGCCAAGGTGAAAGACAAGATCCAGATCTTCTTTTGCCAAATGCTTGTAAGCCGTATAATATCCATGCTCGAATTGCTGACAAGAGACAAAGGCGAAGGACAGGCTCGAAATAGTTGAACCAATTGACGGAAGTGTTTTCGTCCTCCCGATCTGACTTACTTCCCCGCCGCTTTTAAACCGGTAATAATAGACCTTATCCGGTTTTAGCCCGCTTACATCCACATGCACCGAGTGTCCAAGCTCAGGTTTGGCTACTTCCTTACCCTGCTGGACAATTTTCCTGAAATGCTCATCCTTGGCCACTTCCCATTTAACGGAGATGGATTCATTGGGCATTCCCCCTCCATTCAACGGATCCGGTGCCAGCCTTGTCCATAAGACCACACCATCCGGGAGCGGATCACCCGAGGCTACGCCGAGGGTAAAGGGATA
The DNA here is from genome assembly GCF_002803435.1 of Bacillus sp. mrc49. Taxonomy (NCBI): domain Bacteria; kingdom Bacillati; phylum Bacillota; class Bacilli; order Caryophanales; family Bacillaceae; genus Bacillus; species Bacillus sp. mrc49. The sequence goes on from NZ_PHNG01000709.1 coordinate 247,500, forward strand.
ATCACTGAACTTAGGGGCTGCATTCACTTCAATCCCGCCCATTGACTGGGCAAGGGCTAGACCTAATGAAAGCCCGGCAAGCTTGCTTGCTCCCTCGATAAAATCCCGGCGGTCCATATTCTTACCTAGTTCGCTCCAATTCTTCATTAAATCTTCCATTGCTCTCTCATTATTCATGGGTCTTTCCCTCCTAATAGTTGAATCTGCTTCAAGTATAGAAGGATTTTTTTAATGGTATATGAAGAAGTGTTAAACAATGAATTCCTCATTTAGGGATTTACATTCATGACTTTTGGTACCTGCGATACTAAAGCAATACTGATGTTCACTCCAATATTGACATCGACCTACCTACCCCTTCACATCATGACAGTCCTTCGTCCTATTTTTCTTCATGAATCATTAATTGAATCATTACAAATAACAAATGGATATTGGGTCAAATGCAGGACCCAAAAGGCTGTTGCTGTCATTACAAAGGCTTGAACAATATTTAAATAAGTAAATACTTAACTTTTCATTTAAAAACATCCTAATTTATGTAATAATAGAATTTATACCAAAAAAATAGTACTCGAGGGATTTTGCATTGGATAGTATGGAAGCATTACATGAAAAAATCGAGATATTGAGGAAAGAATTAATAACCACCGCATTAAAGTATGGATTCACTGCACCAAACACTTTACATATTAGTCAGGAATTAGATAAACTATTGAATTTACTAGGGCATGAAAAAGAAATGATTGGTTTTCAGCAAATGTAAAACAAACATATAAATTGCAGTTTACGTGATTCACCAAAGAAGATCATGCAGCTGCTTCTCCTAGACAATATCTCCTCATCTTTTCTTGGATCAACTATACAAGAGACCTCCTGTATGCATAATGGTCCTGTTTCGGTTCATAAGACTTGAACACGAACTGAATTCAATGGAAATAACGAACCCGACATCAAGGAGAGCGGACAATGAATGATAAAGATATATTAATGAAGGAATTACAAGAGCTAAAAACTTCACTTGAACATGAGGTAAGACGTGTCACGAAAATAATCGATCATTTAACACGAGAAAATGAAACGAAACCCCCGACGGAAGATGGCCACATACATATGGAAATATCGAATGAACAGGACTTGTTCTCTTTAGTTAAAGTGCAAATGCAGAAAAAGATCAGCAAGCCAAGTTACGAAACATGGTTTAAAGATGTGTTCGTATCATCGGATGAAAATGGCCTAATGACATTAGTTGCACCTAATGAATTCGCCAGAGATTGGTTAGAAGAGCGCTACGGTGAATCGATAAAATCCTCACTTAAGGATATCAGCGGCAAAGATTACGAGATCCGGTTCATTGCGAAATAAGGCAACTACAAGATAAAGAAACGAAGATCCCATAAGGCTCCTTCGTTGGTATGATTCCCCGATTGAAATTACAGGCAGCCAACAGGCTGTTTTTTTTGAACTTAAAATGCCCACAGTTCATTTAGTCGTCAGATCGAATCCTCTTTCTTATCCAGATAATGAATTAATATCTTTGATATTCTAGACTATCACCACGGTTGACACGCTAAAACTTCGCAGATTTTTTCTAATGTTGACATTCTCCAGCGTAATCCCACCCCTCTCGGAAAGCTCCGTTACGCTCATTTTTCGTTTTGCTAACTTTACACAACTCAGACCGTTAAATCATTTTCCGATTTTATATTAATGGCTTCTTGTAATAGTTTTTGGAGTACAGCAGCAAAAAAGGCAATCACCATAGAGGCGAAAATAATCACCAATCCGATAGGTCTAAAACTTGGAGGGTCGACTCTTTCCGCCATAAGATAGTAGAGTGGCATACCCAGCAGGTACAAGGTACTGATTGTGATGGCAGAGTACTTTATATTCTTTAAAGCCTTTACCGATAATTCCGAGAACGCCTGATTCTTATCAATATAGCTTAAAAGTTTAAAAGCTTGATACAAAGCAAAGTAAAAAGGGATCGCTGCCGCATACATATCTATTAAAACGAGAGATTTCATATAAGCAATATCTGGATATAATTCTCCAGCAAAATTCCCAATCTTAGGCACCAAAAATATGCACAAGGCAAGAACGGGAATTGCTATTAAAATAACTGCTAGCTTTAAAAAGAGTGTCGTAACTTGTTTCATAAAAAGCACCTCACTTGAGTATCTTCAACATAAGTTTAATGGAATCTTTATCGATTTACAATAAATAATTATCCTTTTACGCAAAATCTTTAACAAAAAAATGCTCCCTGACTTAAACTTTTCTTTATCCACTACCTGATCCATCAATATTCCTGTAGAGTATTACATTTATTCTTCAAAAAAAAACAGAGCCCCTCAGTATGATGAGAGGATTCACAAACCAAAACTCATCTTAAGGAGGAAGCTCTACTATGAATGATAAAAGGGCAAAGAAAACGATTTCAACAATTTACCTGAATCACGAATCATCAATTTTTTTCGTTTTACAATATCCGCCTAAACTATCTTCTTTCTGATAAATAACTCCGCTAACGAAAGATTAAGCATCCAGCAAAGCCAAACTGCTATCGTGTATGAAGTGTCGTAAGAAAAGCTAAGTGCATTGTGGGAAATCACGACGATTATATAAATTATCATGTTGGCAAAAGAAAGAAAATAGCTTCTAACCATCCACTTGCTGTGGGCAAGTACTTGTCTCTTCTTAATATACGAATAGCCAAGTAGTGTTGTGGTTATCCATAGAGTGTTTAAAATGAGAAAGCCTACAGTACTTACCCAACCTCCCGTTGCAAAGAATGACACATACAATCCAGGAATGTAATTTAAGGCAATTGATAAAACATAAATACGGCCATTCCACCGATGGAATTTTAAAAACTTGACCCGAATTGACTTAATGATTCCAAGTGGACCGGTTAAAAGCGAGATTATGGCTAACATAATGTGAATACGAATCATAATCACCCACAACAATTCATTTGCCAGTAGCTCGTCTTTTTTTGACAGAAACCCTTGAAAATTGGGATCGACCATAAAGTTTTTCGAAAGAGTATGGAGTACCCACATTAACGGAATAATTAATATGGTGGTCCTTATTACTTTATCTTTCAATGTGTCTTCCTCCTATACCTTAAGCAAACTCTGATTCGTCATAATTAGAACGGCAATTAAAATCGTTAAAAACATCACCCAACTCATCGTTCTTAACTTTGTAAAGTTCTCCGCGAAATGATTACGGGGATGTTCTGCTTTAATAATTCCCTTGAACGTTTGGAGAATCATCCCCATCAGTGCACCTATCAACAAAAGCAGAACAACAGCAATACTCACCCAGAGGATTGAAGGAAACGCTGAATATCCTGTTACCATGCCTCCCCCACTTATCATTAGAAAGATAAGCGCATAGTGACCGGAACGGAGAAAGCTCAAAGCCATTCGAAGAAAACCAATAAACTCATCACCCGTACGAGAAAATATCGTTTTAATCGACCAAGGAAGCACAAGAAAGCTTCCAAGAAATAACGCGCTTGTTACATGAATGAACACCAATAACTGATACATATTTAACTCCTTATCTAGTTAGTAAATATCCTTTTTGACTCTCTATAACACACGGTGACCAACTAGTTTTGATGAAGGCAGCATTCCCGCTTTTGCTTCACCAGACATACTGTCTCCATTGACCGAAACAGCGAATTTCAAATTTAAACGCATTGGCTTTGTTGACAACATCGACCATTTTAATCGATCGCCTTCAATGATAAGATTTTCTAATGTAGTGACATCGTCTCCTTGCTTAGCCGTCCCGTAGAATCGTCCATCCTCAGAAGATAGATTCAAAAGAACTGATAGCTTACCAATTGGTGTTGAAAGAGTCGTGTCCCATTCCCCAACGAAAGTATTATCCGATCCACCTTTCATAGATGGGAGGCGAGGCGAGGCAATTATTACTTCAATTTCTTCTTCTTTTGGTGTATTTCCTACTGCTTTCCACACTGTCCCTCTACGTTCATATTCGAATAATTGTTCAACTGCGTGCGCAATACGAGGACCTAATTCTCGTTCAATCAGATAAAGGGCCACATCAATTCCCGAAGTAACACCACCGCCAGTTACTAAATTTCCGTCATCTACAATTCGTGCATTAATAGGAATTGCATCCGTCGCAGCTAATAATTCCATTCCCATATGATGCGTTACGGCATGGCGACCTACTAATAAACCGTTCATTGCAAGAATGAGAGAACCTCCACAGACTGTGGACACAAGTGTGTCTGAAGTATTCAAAGCATATTTTAACATGTTACTTAATTCCGTCTCCGTCGCTCGCTTTATCTTCGTTGGCACTGAATCGGCTCCACCGCCATAAACTGATCCGGAAGCGCCAGGCACAAGGATGATTCCGCCGCGAGTTACGTCAAGCTTACCGCTCGCTGGAATCAGCAAGTCATTAATACCGCTTTTCACCATACGTTTTCCTTCTGCTGTTACTAGTTCCACTGTTAACTCTTGATTGGTATACATCGCCGCAGCAGTAAAAACTTCATAAGGAGCAATTGCATCTAGTAGATCAAAACCATCAAATAACACAACTTGGATATGCATCAATAAATACCTCGCTTTTCGAATCTTTTCGGACCGAACCGTCCGGTCCAATAAGAATATTCTATCTTAGGAAACATAGTTATGCAACCAGTGGAAATGTGAAAATTTATTGAACGGAAGGTAAAAGTACCTCCTACCTTCCATTCTTGTAATGCTTCAACAATACTTCAACTTGTTCAATACTGTGGAATATGTGATCATTATTGAGTGATAAACGGCTTGCCATCACTGCACCTTCAATTGTTGAAAACAGAAAGGAAGCAAGTGAATAAGAATTAACGTCTTGACGAAATTCTTTACTTCTAATCCCCTCTTCAATGACAGATTGAATAAAAATTAATGTTTGATTATATGCTTCCGAAGCTTTCTCATGAAGCTCCTGGAAACCAAAATCGCTTTCAATGGCTGTATTCAGTAAAGGGCAACCTCCCTCAATAGGCGGATTATGAACAGCATCCTGATAGACATGGCACATAGCAATTAATTTCTCTGTTGCTGTTCCCTTAGACTTGGTAGACTCAAAGAAATGACTCCAAATAATGCCTCCTGCGTAATCAAAAGCAGCAAGAGCGATTTCGTTTTTATTTTCAAACCTTCTGTAGATTGCCCCTTTGGGTAGGCCCGATTCTGTCATAATATCCTGAATAGATGTTTGACTATAACCTTTTTTATTAAACAAAGCCAAGGAGGTCTTAATAATAAGATCCCGTGTCTCATCAATCTTCGTCATTATCTGTTTGCTCCTCTATATAACTGATTTACGTTTATTATATCGATAATCGCCCTAACTATAAAGAAATGTATCAATACATACACTTAGTGGTCGCCCTTGTTCAACATCACAAAGGTTCACTAGAAGGCCCTTTTTCCAGTGTTTCATGAACGGACCTACCCAACATATCGTTGCTGAAAAGTATTTAATATCTCTTATAATAAATATTTTTAAAAGTGTTAAGATGACTAAAAGTGCCAGGGACAAACCTAACATAAAAAATGATTGCCTTACTATTAAGTGGTTTTAAGGCTTGTTAAGTGAAATAGAAGTGAACGAAGCATACATGTAATAAACCTGCTGATCGGTAACATTGTTTCAATATCCCCGATTTTATATGCTTTTTAAACGAAAAAAAGACCAAGCATCGCTTGATCTAAGAACTGTCATGAGGATATTTGTCACTCATTCGAAAACATGTAATCCTTCTTCTTCAATGAAACATTCAATACGAGTCCGAGCCCCATCATCGTAGCCATTACCGAACTGCCTCCATAGCTCATTAACGGAAGCGGAATTCCCGTGATGGGAATCAGTCCGATGACCATTCCAATATTTTGAAAGATGTGAAAGGTCAAGAAGGAGATGACCCCTACACAAATGAAGGATTCGAAAAAAGAGGAATTCAGAGCTGTCGCAACGATTTTATAAATAATGAAGAAATAAAGGGATATCAGCAAACTCGCCCCAATGAACCCAAACTCCTCGGCAACTATCGTAAATATGAAATCGGTATGTGCCTCAGGAATGTAGACATCGCTTTGGTTGAAGCCTTTCCCGTCGGTCATGCCGGAACCGATTGCCAATATCGATTGCTTCAATTGGTATCCGATTCCCTGGCCATGTCCAAAAGGATCGAGCCAAGAATTGATCCTATCCAATTGATAGCCATCCAATAAGCCCAATAATAGGTTAGGATCATACAAAAACGTAATTACTAGGGAACATATAAAAGCGACAACTACCGTAACCACGGATGCGATCATCTTCCAATTGATTCCCGATACGAGGACAATCCCCATGGTGATGACGGCCATTACCAATGAAGTACCAAAGTCGTTTTGCAACAGGGTTAGGCCAATAGGAAGAGCAGCCAGCAACCCCATCTTGTACAATAGCTTAATATCGAATCTTATATCCCCTACTGGAAACTTTTCAATATGTTTAGTCAGGATATGGGACAGCATCAATATTAAAAATATTTTCATGAACTCAGATGGTTGTATTGAACCCAATCCAGGAATTTCGATCCAAGATTTCGCCCCCTTCCTTACCGGGGCAATCGTTTCGGGGCCTAATAAGACGAACAATAGCAGCAAAATGCCGAATGAATATATATATGGGGTCAATTTCATGATAGATTCAAAATCAAAATAAAAAATGATCAGGACCATCACACCACTTATGACAAACCATACGATTTGCTGTTGGAAGTAATCTACATTGAGCTGTGCATATTTTTGCGCGCTGTATAAACTAACGCTGCTGAAAATCATCAATATGACAATTAACAGAGCCAGATTGGAATCAAAATAACTTTTTCGTTTATTCACATAATCACCGAATCTTTTTCAATTTTTTCGTACCTGCTTTTACATAGCGTTCTGATAACTTTAATTATTGGTTATGCCTCTCTTCACCTATCAACTCCCATCCAAAACACTCACCATCTAAATGTTACCATTTTTCCATTCGTTTGTTTCATTTTTTTCTATTTTTTCCACTATTATATTAATCTTGTGAAGGTTTCTTGACCTTGCGGTAGCCGAGATTGCCGAATTCACAAATAAAGTGAGTGATCATTCGTACCGGATGCATTAAAACTTCAGCTTTATTGACCATGCAGTTCTCCTCGTTGGTAGTTATATTTGATTCTTATTATAAATAATGAGAATGGCTATTAGATTTCACAGGTTCTGATGAGAAACAAAGAACATGGCATGACTCCCCTGGAAATGGTAAAAATCATCGAAGGTGTACCTCAAGCAACTTTATATAGACATATACAAGCTATGTTGGATGCTGGAATCATTCGCGTCATTAACGAAAAAAAAGTGAAATCCGTATCCGAAAAATATTACGCTTTAAATGAAATGGAAGCGACAATCAAAGCAGAAGAATGGAAAAAAGCCTCAGCTGCAAAGAAGCGTGATTATGTTTCCCTTTACCAGTTATCAATTTTGACGCAATATCAAAATTATCTAAAGCAAGTGGAAGAACAAAACGGCGAGGAAGATGCTGCAACATTCTCTATGGTGGAATTAAAGCTCGCTGAGGATCACTTTATGCAATTTCAAACTGAATTAAATGAATTGATGACAAAATACTACCATGCCTCTGGAAAAGAAAAAGATGCTCCTGTTCGGACAATTGCCCTTACCATTATCCCAGAAAGTTAATTTCCAATCCATCCAACTTCTTCATGGATGAGTAATAATAGAAAGAAGGCATTGGTACGAGTACCAATGCCTTCTTTGTAAAAAAACCAGCCTTTAGAGCTTCATTCTTTGAAGGCGAAGCGCATTCAGAACGACTGATACGGAACTGAAGGCCATCGCAGCTCCCGCTAACCAAGGGGCAAGCAGCCCAATTGCCGCGATCGGTATTCCGATTACGTTATAGGCAAAGGCCCAGAACAGGTTTTGTTTAATATTCCGCATCGTTTTCCTGCTCATGAGAATTGCATCAGCAATACTGTTTAAATCACCGCGGATCAAGGTGATGTCCGCTGCCTCCATGGCTATGTCGGTGCCGGTTCCGATAGCCATGCCGATATCAGCCAACGCAAGCGCGGGTGCATCATTTATGCCATCACCGACCATCGCGACCTTTTTACCGGAGTCCTGGAGTTTTTTCACCTCTTCCGCCTTCCCTTCTGGAAGGACTTCGGCAATCACTTTGTCGATGCCCACTTGATTGCCGATGGCATTAGCTGTCCTTTGATTATCGCCGGTTATCATGATGACCTCGATATCCATCGCTTTTAACCTGGAAATCGCATCCAGCGAAGTTTCCTTGATCGTATCCGCAACAGCAATGATCCCTGCATAGTTTCCTTCAATGCTAGCGAGCATGGCTGTTTTTCCTTGCGCTTCAAATTCTTCCATCACTGCTTCCGCCGAAGTGATATCCACATTATTTTGCTTCATCAGTTTCCTCGTTCCAACCAATAGCTCATTTTGCTTCACGATCGCTTTCACCCCATAGCCAGGTATCGCTTCAAAATCTTCAACGTCGGAAAGTGCTATCTTTCTTGCTTGAATTCCTTGGACGATTGCTTGGGCAAGTGGATGTTCAGATTGCTTTTCAGCTGAGGCGATAAGAGAGAGGAATTCTTCTTCCTCCATGCCATTCGCGACAATGACATCGGTCAGCATCGGGGTTCCATTCGTTACTGTACCCGTCTTATCCAAAATGACCGTACCGATATGATGCGTCGTTTCCAGATGCTCCCCTGCTTTGAAGAGGATTCCGAATTCTGCAGCCCGCCCCGATCCTGCCATGATGGAAGTTGGCGTTGCCAAACCTAAAGCACAGGGACAGGCTATGACGAGCACCGCAATCATGGCTTCAAAAGCTGGTGTAAAGACGCCAGGATGCACCCAAATGATCCAAACGAGGAAAGTTAAAAGGGCGATTCCGACAACGATAGGAACAAACACTCCGGAAATTTTGTCAGCAAGCCTCTGAATGGGAGCTTTCGAACCTTGAGCATCTTCAACGACTTTAATGATTTGGGAAAGAGCTGTATCCTTGCCTATCTTTGTTGCTTTCATTTTCAGATGACCATTTTTATTCAAAGTAGAACCAATCACGTTAGCACCGATCGTTTTATCGACTGGAATGCTTTCTCCCGTTAACATGGACTCATCGACGGCTGAGTTCCCTTCGACCACTTCCCCATCTACAGGGATTTTTTCACCTGGCTTCACCAAAATGAGATCACCTATGAGTACTTCTTCAAGGGGGATTTCCCGCTCCTCTCCATTCCTTAGCACCAAGGCTGTCTTTGCCTGGAGACCCATCAACTTTTTGATCGCCTCGGAGGAACGTCCTTTTGCTTTTGCTTCGAAAAGCTTCCCTAATAGAATGAGGGTAATCAGAATGGAACTTGTTTCGAAATAAAGCTGTGCCGTATGGTGATGGGAGCCAACCGAAATGATGGCTTGATAGACACTGTAAAAATAAGCAGCCGATGTACCCATTGCGACTAAAACATCCATATTGGCACTTTTATTTTTCAAGGCCTTATACGCCCCTACATAAAACTGCTTTCCTATGATGAATTGCACAGGTGTGGCGAATGCCATTTGCACCCAAGGATTCATGAGGAAATCAGGCATATAGATAAACGAAGTGAGCCTGAAATGACTCACCATCGCCCATAACAACGGAAATGATAAAATGATGGAAAAGATGAATGTATTCTTTTGCTTTTGAATTTCCTTTTGGCGGAAATCAATGGATTCCCTATTATCTTCCTTGATGATCGCTCCATACCCTAGCTTTTCGACTTTTTGTATGATATCAGCCGGAGTGATTTCGGAAGGTGTATATTCGATGGTTGCACTTTCGAGCGCCAGATTCACATTGGCCTTGCTCACGCCGTCCAATTTATTTACCCCTTTTTCAATTCGGGTTGCACAGGCAGCACAAGTCATGCCTGTAATCGTGAATTCCCTTTTCTCTTTTACGACATCGTAGCCAAGATCTTGAATTTTCATTTCAATATCGGAATCACTAACTATTGAAGCGTCGTATTTAATGACTGACTTCTCCAAAGCCAAATTAACGGTAGCTTCTTTGACGCCTTCCAGCCTGTTTAACCCTTTTTCAATTCGGTTAGCACAAGCAGCGCAAGTCATCCCTGAAATTTGCATACTTGATTCTTTTATGGAATCGCCCATGTTATCCTCGCCTTTCCATACCACCATGGGGTATATTATTTTGTAAAAAAGAAGTGCCCTAAAAGCACTCTCATGACTTACTCGACATCATACCCCTGATCATCAATCGTTTCTTTAATTTTTTCGAGTGATACTTTTCCATTCTCGAACGTTACATCCACTTTACCGGATTCCAAGTGCACCTTCACACTTTCCACACCTGCCAGTTTTCCTACATTCCCTTCCACTGCGCTGACACAATGCCCACAAGACATTCCACTAACATTCAATGTTACGTTTTCCATACAAACCAACACTCCTTATTTTTTCATTAATTTTTGTATCGTAACTAGGACTTCATCTATGACCTCTGTATCTCCTTCATTCAGCCGATCCACAACACAATTTTTTAGATGCCCCTCCAACAAAATCTTGGCGACACTATTCATCGCGCTTTGAGTGGCCGCTATCTGAGTTATCACATCATCACAATACGTATCTTTTTCAATCAGACCCTTAATACCGCGAATTTGCCCCTCGATACGATTTAAGCGGGTCGTTAAATTCTTTTTTACTGCATCTGAGTGATGACTTTTACGGCCGTTGGAAGTTGTCGTACAGCATTCTTGTTCATTTAGTGAATCTGGCCCATTTACCAATTCATCCATTGCCCATCCCTCCTCGCACCTTAATATACCATACCCTCCTACCCTATGCAAAGAAAAGGTTTAGTGCTCATCATGATTACTTTTCGCTTTGTTACGTTTTCTATTCAAAAACTTATTTTGGATGGTACAGGCTTAGTTACACCTCGATTTTCAAAATAAGATCATGCTTCGTTTCAAACATACTTTCATGCATGTCAACACTACTCATAATCAGACATTATCTCTTAGTTACCTTCATGATAGAGAACCAGCTTGTTCAACCAACTTCGATAGTTAACTTTCGAATTAAAAACAGACATTTCCTATTTTAATAGAAAATGTCTGCATTGATTATTATTACAATCAAACCTTATTACATGAGGATCAATATACCGGCACTCGATTTTTGCGGTTTTTGGAAAAATTCGAAAGTCAGCCTTCTTCCTGAAAAGTGATTGGTATTCCTTCTATATAAATCACTCGTTCGAAGCGATACGATCCACTCACTTTGCTTGGTTTTAATTTGCCCTTACGCTCTTTGGTGGAGAAGGTTCAGCAAAAGTTTGAAAAAAAAGGTTCCATTCGGGAATGAGCGAAATTCCACTATTTTTTCATTACTACTTCATCAAGAGTCGGCAATGCAGAAATTGCTCCAATTTTCGTACACGTCAAGGCACCAACTTTGTTTGCAAAGCTCACCATATCTTTTTGCTTATTGTAATCATTTAGAAACATGGATAAATTTTCTTCGTTGGAAATCTGGTATAACAATGCTCCGATAAAAGCATCGCCTGCTCCTGTTGAATCAATGGACTTTACAGGGATACTTGAGATGATGGATTGCTCATCGCCATTTGAAACAAACGTTCCATTTTCACCTAATGTTACGGTAATCATCTTTGCACCTAATTGATGCAAGGATAATACCCCAGCTTTTACATCGTTTAGTCCGGATATAAGTTTTAATTCTTCTTCACTGACTTTTACTAGATCGGCCTTGGAGATGGCTCGTTTTGTTAATTCTACGAACTCTTTTTCTCTGCCCTCCCAAAGATTTGCCCTGAAGTTTGGATCAAATGAGAGAAAGATACCTTTCTCTTTTGCGATCTCCATCAGATTAAAATACGTTATGAGTGCTGTACCTCCAAGCATGGCTGTAGCAGATCCAAAATGTAATACTTTTGCGGCCATTACTCTTTCAAGATTCAGCTCATCTATATTTAATTGTTCATCCGCTCCACGGAAAAAGACAAAATCTCTTTCACCATTAGCTTGAAGAGAGACGAACGCCATCGTAGTTTTCACCTGGTCATCTCTTGTAACCAACGCAGTATCAACTTTCACTTCTTTCATCACATCAATAAGGAATGTGCCGAATGGATCACTCCCTACTTTACTTACTAATGCAGCAGTTCCTCCTAACTTTGCAATGGCAGCTGTCACATTCGCTGGAGCACCCCCTGCTCGCTTAACGAAGCTTGAACCGGCCTTTAAGTCCACATCGATATCCATACAAAAGAAATCGATCAATAATTCCCCCACACAAACGACTAAATTCTTTCCGCTCATCTATCCTCACTCCTCCCTTATACTTCTCAAAAATGAATTCAGTCATATTTCCACTGGACTGCATCGATTTTTGCTGTACCTTTTTCTGCAAAAAACTGAATACCCTGGCTTTCCTTTCTTGGAAATAAACGCGATGTAAACACCATTTCCCCATCATTCACAAACACTTCAATCGAAGAGGTATCCATGAAAATGTGAAAACGTATCTTGTTTTTTGAATAATGCTTTTGACGAATGGAACCATAGTCTTGAGCAAACGAGAGACCTGCGTTTGTACGGTCAAGCACTACCTTTTGAGTTTCCGTATTAAGATAAAGTATAGTTTCTTCCCCTTTTCCTACACGCAACCTCAGTCCAGCTCTCTTTGCACTACCCACTTCAATTTCACCTATCATTTCAAAGCAATCACCTGAAAGTTCACCCAAATCGTTTACTTCGTTACCCACATTCATGGCTGCCCGCGCTTCCTTTTTTCGTTTCTCTTTTAATTCACGAACAGGCCGCTGACAAAGAAGACCTTCCTTAATCGAAAGCTCTCTTGGTATGGTCAAACAATGTGCCCATCCTTCTGAATCAGTGGGATACTCTAATTCCGGCAACCCCATCCAACCAACAAGAAGCCGTCTGCCATCAGGAGATAACGTCGTTTGCGGTGCATAGAAATCAAAACCGGCATCGAGTTCCTGAAAATCACCATGGTCGAAATGACCATTTTCAATATTTAAAGGCTTGCCTACCCACACGCCCGAATGATAAATATTGCGGTATGAATCACCTTCAGGCTTCAACCCTTGAGGGGAACATAATAGAATTCCATGATCTTGTAAGGTAAAGTAATCAGGACATTCCCACATATAGCCGAAATCCGTTTCTTTCGTTACAATCTCTCCAAGCAGTGACCAAGCGATCAAATCATGGGATTGATAAAGAAGGATACAGCCTGTTACATTTTCACGTTGTGCTCCTACGACCATATAGAATTTGTCTTCCACCTGCCATACCTTCGGGTCCCTAAAATGCTCGGTATATCCATTTGGCTGTCTCTTAATGATAGGTACATCCCGCTTCGTTATTTTTCCATTCCTGTTCATGATCGCTAAACATTGTGAGGAATGGCGATTCCATTCTTCATCTCGTTTATTTCCCGTATAGAACAAATATAGAGAATTCCCATGCACAAAACCGCTTCCTGAATATATTCCGTGGCTTTCAAATGAATGTTCTGGTTGTAAGGCTACCCCTTTGTTTTCCCACTCGACCAAATTAGCTGATTCTGTATGGAACCAGTGTTTCATCCCATGTACCGCGCCAAAAGGGAACCATTGATAAAATAAGTGGTAACGCCCTTTGAACCAAACAAAACCATTTGGATCGTTCAATAGTCCATACATCGGCTGAATATGATATTTTTGCCGCCACGGACTGGCTGATACGGACCTTTCCAGCTTCAGACGTTCCTCCGCAGTCATACTTTCATACGTACGATAGCGTGCTTCTTGTGTCCATTCCATCGTTATTTACCTCCAAAACCGAAAATTAATAAAAACAAGCTGCTAAAGCAACTCGTTTTTTAGCGATTATTTATTTCATTCTATAAAGATTACAAGCTTTTATTAAATTTTGTTTTAGACAGCAGGATGGTAATCGAAAAGGATGCAATCAGGGAAATACTTACTGCTATTAAAAAGTTTATAACATCACCAGCTTGGACAGTAACAAAGCCAATAATACCAGCCGGTCCGGGGGCTACATTTGTGATATGGGCAAAAGCTGCATAAGCACATCCTAATGCAGAACCTATCATTGCTGCGTAGAAAGGATATTTCAATTTAAGATTCACACCAAACATCGCCGGTTCTGTAATCCCTAACAAAGCTGATATACCTGAAGATACTGCTATGCTTTTCAGTTTTTTATCCTTTGAAAGCAGCATGGCTGCAAATGTTGCTCCTCCTTGAGCGACGTTGTTACTGGCTACAAGGGCAAGCAAGAATGAACCACCTCCTGCAATCAGCTGGATATCAACAGGGAGAAGACTGTGATGCATACCTGTCAATGTTAGCGGTGCCATGATAAATCCAAAAATAGCACCTCCAAACATGCCTAATGTATCATAGATCCAAACCAATCCATCAGCCAATAAGTCTCCTGCCGACCTCATGATTCCGCCTACGACCGTAAAGGTAAGAAAGCTTGTAATAAAAACAGCCAATAAAGGTGTCAATAAGTTATCTAGAGCGGATGGAATGATTTTACGTAAATTCTTCTCGATCCATGCCAAAATGAATGACGCGGCCAGGACCGGGAATACGGTTCCCTGATATCCTACCTTTTCAATGGTTAAGCCAAAAATATTCCAGACCGGTACAGTATTTTTAAGAACCGCCTCACCATATCCATAAGCATTCAACAAATCGGGATGTACCATTATCATCCCAATAACTGCACCTAAATAAGGATTCCCACCAAACATTCTCGTAGCTGAAAAACCGATTAAGATCGGCAGGAAAACAAAAGCAGCATTGGCAAAAATATTGATCATGTTGGCAAAGTCGGTCATCTGCGGATAAATGTCCATTAAGGATTTACCGTCAAAGAATAATCCTTTAGAGGTTAACACATTATTTATCCCCATCAGAAGACCAGCCGCTACAAGGGCAGGGATGATTGGAACGAATATATCTGACAGAAGTTTCACAAGCTTTTGAAGCGGATTCATTTTTTTGTCTGCTTCTTTTTTAACCTCTGCTTTAGTCGATTCGGTAATATTAGCTAATTTAATTAGTGAATTATAAACCTCATTTACTGTTCCGGCACCTATTATAATTTGATATTGGCCAGAATTACTGAATTGGCCTTTTACTAGTTCGACATGTAATAAATCTTCCGAATTTACGACTGATTCGTCTTTTAAAACTAAACGTAGCCGAGTTGCGCAATGTGCCGCGCTCAGTATATTTTCAGAACCGCCGATGATATTCAATATTTGTTGAGCATTTTCTTCTATTTTGTTGTTCACTTTCTTCAAGCCTCCCCTTCACTTATTTGATAGATAATTGCCTCATACGGCCGTAACTTTATATTCTTGATATCTGAACCAGAGTCATTATAATTGCTTATTAATATTTCTACTTCTGAATGGTGAGTAATCGGATAGTAAAACTCTTTTTCATGCTCATAAAAGTTACAAACAATTAAGAGCTTCTTATTCTTTAACATCCGTTCATATGCATAAATACTTTTATCCTCGGAATTAAGAAGCTTGTAAGATCCATACACAAGCGTATTATTGTGCTTCCTCAGTTTAATTAGTTGTTGATAGTGAAAGAAGACGGAATTTGAATCTTGTAAGGCGTTTTCAACATTTATAGAAGTGTAATTAGGATTGACTTTCATCCATGGTTTACCTTCGGAAAAACCTGCATGATTGCCATCAGACCACTGCATCGGGGTCCTGGCATTGTCTCTTGCTTTCATATAAAACGATTTCATTATTTCTTCTTCATCAAAACCTGCAGCCATTCGTTCTTTATATATATTTTGAGTTTCAATGTCAATATAATCTTCAATGGAGGTAAAAGCCGCATTAGTCATGCCAATTTCCTCACCTTGATAAATATACGGAGTACCTTTCATACCGTGTAAAAGCGTTGCCAACATTTTTGCTGACTCTACCCTATATTCACGGTCATTCCCCCATCTGGAGACAATCCGCGGTAAGTCATGATTATTCCAAAATAGGCTATTCCACCCCTCTTGATCAAGAGCATATTGCCATTTACTTAACACGTTTTTTAACTCTACTAATTCCAACTTCCTTAAATCCCATCTTTGTTTCCCTGGTACCTTATCTAATTGCATATGTTCAAATTGAAAGACCATATTTAATTCTTTTCTTTTAGGATCAGAGTATAATTTAGCATTCTCCGTTGTGACTCCCCATGTTTCCCCGACTGTGAGTAAATCATGGTTTCCGAAAGTATTTCTATACATGTCTTGCAAATAATCATGTAATTTGGAACCGTTTTCTTTTATTAGATGATCAGGGTCTTTCCCGATTAAATCAATTACATCCATGCGGAAGCCACTTATGCCTTTATCTATCCAGAAATTCATCATGTCCCATATACTATTTCTCATTTCTGCATTCTCCCAATTCAAATCAGGTTGCTGTTTGCTATAGAAATGTAAATAATACTGGTTTGTATTTTCATCATATTCCCAAGCTGATCCACCAAAATTGGATTTTAGTTCATTTGGCTCCTGACCATTCATCGGATCGCGCCAAATGTAGTAATCTCTATATGGATTATCTTTCGATTTTTTCGCTTCAACGAACCAAGGATGCTGATCTGAAGTGTGGTTCACTACTAGATCCATAATGATTTTTATACCTCTTTTTTCACTTTCCAGTAGCAATTCCTTCATATTTTGCATCGTGCCGAATTCAGATAAAATGCAATAGTAATCACTAATATCGTAACCATTATCTACATTGGGAGATTCATAAACGGGGCTTAGCCAAATAACATCGATCCCCAATTTTTCCAAATAATCTAATTTGAGTATGATCCCTTCTATATCGCCAATTCCGTCACCGTTACTATCATAAAAGCTTCGAGGATAGATTTGATAAATGACACTTTTATGCCACCACTTTTGTTGATTTTCTTTCATTTTTTTCTCCCCTTTGTAATGCGCTTACATTTTAAGTATAATGATTATACATAATTACTTCTTGCACTTTTTTCAAAAGAAATAACACTATTTTCACTTTAGGGGATTTAATATGAAGAAGTCAGCTTTAAAAGAAAACTCTGCTCACGGTACTGCATCATTTCCCTTGCATATATACAGTAAGGTCAGAGAACGGGATTATCATGTAGGCTATCATTGGCATGAGGAATTGGAATTTATCTTTGTTGAGGAAGGTGTTATTGAAGTTACGGTAAATTCGGAAATGGTAGAGGTTGTGAAGGGACAGTTTATTTTCATTAATTCCGGTGACTTGCACCAAATTACGTCAACCGGTCCCTCGATTCATCATGCTATCGTATTTCATCCTCAAATATTGAATTTTGACTATCCGGATACTAGCCAAAATTCCATTATTTCACCTATAACTAAGGGGTATTTACGGTTCCCATCTTCCACTCAAATTGACGGGCCGTTAACGAAATATATCGTTGATAAGTTAATAACCATTATTAAAACTAATCACATTGCAATGGCATTATCTGCATTAAGTATTAAAATCATGTTACTGGAAATTATTTTAGCGCTTTTTGAGCGAAAGCTTTTTTGGGAATTACAAACGAACGTAAAAGAAAAACAGGAAAACATAAAAAAAGTAATCACCTATATCCAAGATAATTACGATAAAAAAATATTGCTTGAAGACTTAGCCTCACTATTAAATATGAATAAAAATTATTTTTCAAAATATTTTCATCAGGCAATCGGTAAAACGCCCATAACATATATAAATGTATATCGATGTGAAAAAGCGGCCGAGTTGCTAAAAAGCAGCGATTTAAAAGTCTTGGATATTTCCTTTATGGTCGGTTTTGAGAATTTCAGTTATTTCATTAGGAGATTTAAAGAGCATAAGCGTTATTCCCCCATTCAATACAGAAAGAAATTTAATATGAGGGGTATTTCAAATTAGCTCAAGATGCAGATGAAGCTTGCCTAATGTTTTAGAAGTTGTCATGATCTAAGCATTGAAGAGCATCATACAGACAAGGCTGGTTACCCAGGCCCGATCTTGAATTGAACCCATATGGGAAATTGGGTTCTTATTCAAGGAAAACAGTTTAGCTACCCTTTCGTGGGTTAGGCAAAATATATTCTAACGAGGTCTATTTATGAATATATATTATTGTGTCTCCGTTCTCGATTTCCGTATTTTGTATATTCTTATTAACGGGTTAATCATCGTAATGAGCTATTTATTAGCCCTATGTAATAATCAGTAAATAGTGTCTTTATCGTTGGGGCAGAAGTTACTATTCAATAAGCGCTAATGATCCTTCTAGTAACGTTTATGATAGTACCCTAGATATTTCACGCAAAGAAATGACCTTCTTTTTCAAGTGATAAATCAATAAAAGAGAACCGATGTCGATCTATCAGTTCTCTAGAAAAAATTCTATATATGAGATGCAATTTTTAAAAAGCAGTCACTACTGAAGCCTTCCAATATGCTTACTTATCCTTATTGTCTTGGTTATTCTTTTCTGAATTTCGTCTCTGATTTGCTTTCGTCTCGGCATTCACATGGTTTGCATCATTTGGGTTATTTTTTTTGGAACCTCTTGCAGCATTGCTCATACTGATTCACCTCCCGCGGCAGCTTATTTACGTATATTAGCATACTCCTGCCTCCAAATTTTATACCCTCACCATCGAGATGTGGCACATCTCTAACTAGCATACAAGGGACGGACAGGTTAGTTCCGGATGAAGTCCCACGCACCAGCATGTCCTCCCCTGGCATTTGAAAAAAGATCAAATAGTAATTTTTTAATGGTCACCCCGCCCCCTTCAGATACCGACAAAAACGCTTTTGATTTTTCGCGTTACAGATTTACCAATCACTACATCCGCTTACACATTAACCATATTTAAGATGCGCTTCACTATCCATCACTTGTAATTGATACTGCCTAATCAATTCTATTAATAACTCACTATATATTTTCTTTCCGGCTTCATTTTCTTTTGTACTATACCCCGCTTCCTGAAGAGCTGTTGCCTGCTCGATATACGTTTTAGAAGAAAATAAGCCATGCTTTTCATATCGGGGATTTTCTGTTAAAAAGACTGAATGATCCTTGAGTGAATCGGAAATCGTATCATACACTCTAAAATCCGCTTGAATTTCCTCATTAAGAAATTCGTTCGTCCTAATATTGGCCGACTCTCCATTCCAGTTATAACTTTTTATCCCGAAGATATTGTTATACTTCACTGACAAATCCGATTTTCCCCAACCTGATTCTAAAATAGCTTGTGCAATTGTAATAGAAGGCAAAATGCCATACTCTTTATAATTTTCTATGGCTCCCTCCTTTAAGCTTGAAATGAAATTCATTTGCACGCTATCTTCTTTTTTGATTGAAAAATCAATCACAGCATCTAAATGCTTCAAATATGCTTTAACTTCTTTTTTTTGTTTTGCATCATAAGCCAGTGCTTCATACACTTCATCCATTTCCTTCAATCGGTATTGGTTCTTCCTCTTCTCCATGAATAGGTTTGTCGTCTTTTCTAATTCGGCCGTTGACATTGCGTCTATTCCATATTCCACACTTGCAATGGCAGCTACCTCTTTCCAATCCACTTGTATTTTCCCGACACTTGTTTCATCTACCACTTTTTGAATTTCCATCATTTTTTCTGTAGAAACCGAGTTTATGTCAAAATGTTTTGTTACTTTCAGAGCTGCTATCAATATTAAAGTAAAAATAATAATTTTCCCTACTCTCGCTCTTCTCACAGTTCCCCCACCCTTTCATTCCTTTATTTCGATCGTCGGATTTAATAAATAAATGACATTTCATTTATGATGTATATAGTACCTCCGATATGTCACAGAATTATGACAAAAAAAAAGCATCACCAATGTTGACGAGCTTTCCACTCCAGGCACTCGCTTTCCGCGGGCGGTCGGGAAGCCTCCTCGGCGCATTACGCCTACGGTGTCTCCCCTAGACGCGCTTTTCCCGCAGGAGTCTCGTACCTTCCGTTCCAATCAACTTTGTTTTACCTTTAGATGGAACACTTTTACCTCGAGTCATTTTTGTTTTAAAATAGGAGGATTAAAACTTGAGGTGATGAGGATGCCTTCTAAACATAATTCTGTTCAGCAAGATCAACTTGAAATGATTACGTTAGATCAATTGGTGCCACCGAACTATTTGGTTGGCAAAATATAGGCTGACATTGACTTCACGTCCGCTATTAACCTACTCAATAACGAATAAAGGTGGCTATCGTGAGTACAAATCGCCCCAACACACCTGTGCAACCTGCTCATCTTTATCACGATGTACAAACAGCAAAATTCATCAAAGACACGGCATATCTGGCAAACACATGTGGAAGGTCTGATCATCTGCGTCATCATCAAGATGTAAAACCTGTCTATGCAAAATTGTCGATGCAGGCGATGCTTACTTTCGCTTCCATGAATGTAAAAAAGATTACCAATTGGACATGGCAAGGTCCAAAACTTTCCTAACAAAGGGGGCTAGTAGAGCCCTGATCTCTAAAATCCAGCGAACATTCGAAGATAATTTAAAAAGGGGTTCGGAATTTTTAATTCCGAACCCCCTCTTGTCTACAAACTGAAGCATCACCAATGTGGTGATGCTTCACTGTGTTTCAAACCAGATCGTAAAGTGAATGTTCTCTCCTTTTAAAGTTGCTTCGTATCTTACATCATTTTTTGCCAATATATTGGCCACTATTGCCAGGCCTAAACCCGTTCCGGAAATTTCTTTATTTCTCGATTCTTCTATAACATAAAAAGAATTCCATATATTTTGTAAATGTTCTTTTTTAACTATCGTTGTTTTATTTATTATTTCGAATTTCAAACTGCCGTCCGGTTCATTGTTCAAAGTTAAGAAAATAAAGACTTCTTCCCCATACTTAATCGCATTGCCAATGAGGTTTTTGAAGACGATATCCATTTGGCTTTTATCTGCCTTCACCATGCAATTCTCGGCTGAAGCCAAGTCCTCGCGCACTTCCATGCCTTTATTACTCAATAAGATTTTATAGTGAACGATTAACTGTTGAAGAAACGCTCTTAAATCAAACGTTTCCTTGCTGATATCCAGTGCCTGCACTTTAGCAAGCAGAATTAAGTGGTCTACCATATCAGAAGTATTCTTCACCTGCTCTAGAATGACATTCGTATATGTACCATCATCTAAGCCATCCTTTATACCAACTGTATAGGCTTGTATTAATGATAAAGGTGTCTTCACCTCATGGGATATGTTAGATACCAAGGAATTCAAATTTTGATTTTTCTGTTCCAATTGCAGATGGGCATTTTTCAAGCGACAGCTCATATCATTGATACTGTGAGATAAATCTTCAATTTCATCACCTGACTTTATATGTACTTGTTTAAAGTCCAAATTGGCAATATCTTTCGCCACGCTTTTCAGCTTTTCCAATGGAGTAATGATTTTTTTGGAATAATAGGCAACCAACAATAAAGTAATGATGGTCCCGAAAGCGATGGAGTAAAAATACAATTGATTGATAATTTTCATGGCATCGGAATTATGGACGATAACTGCCCCGATTAAAACCAGATGTCCCTGCTGCTCATATAATAGTGTAAGCAAACTAGATTTAATTTTCCCTTGGTTATAAAGCTGTCTGACTGGAATGCCCTCGCTTACTTTTTTTAATGTATCCTCGGACATCCAAAACTTGTTCAATGGAATTTTCTCTTTATATAGACTAAATTGCATCTGCTCATTCAAATCATCGATATTCCCTTTGTTTTCGATGACGACAATCGTGACATTGTTAGTATTTTCAGTGGAACTTTTCATTTCCCTTATTTCACTGATACTCATTTCGCTTATTTCATCATAAGTTGATGTAAGTTTTTGTTTCATCTTATATAAATAATAATCAGATAGAAAATAGTTGTTCAATAAATAGGAAGCACCAAAAACGATAACCATTATGATGCTGACCATCGATAGTAGCTTAATGCTTATTTTATTGCTCTTTATCATGAAAGCTATACCCCAATCCCCTATGCGTGAGGATATTATCGGCACCAATCTTGTCGCGCAATCTATTAATGTGAGTGTCGACTGTTCTTTCTTCGCCGATATAGCTCATCCCCCATACCATTGATAACAACGTATCACGAGCCAAAATCTGACCTTTATTTTTATACAAAAATGTCAGCAACTCAAACTCTTTTTTGGAGAGCTTGACCTCTTTACCATTTTTGTATACTTTCATTTTCAGGTAATCCATTTTTAAATCCCTGATTCCGACTGTTTTTTCCAAACCAAGCATTTTTTTAACTCTAATGATCAAAATTCGCGGGTCAAATGGTTTACGTATATACTCATCGGCACCAATATCCAGAGCACGGAATTCATCATCATTGGATGATCTTGCTGTAAGCATCACCACTTTCACCAAGCTCACTTTCTTTATTTCAGAACAGACTTCCATGCCGTTTAATTTTGGCATCATCCAATCCAGTACAACCAAATCGATTTTATGGGAAAAGAAGAGGCTCAGAGCCTCATCGCCATCGTATGCAACATACACATTGAATCCTTCCTTCTCAAAATAAGTCTTCAATATGTCTGTCAATCGTTTTTCATCATCAGCTATCAAAATATTCATTAAAAACTCCCCTTATACCATCAAAAAAGTGAAACCTTATTATTAAGACTTCACTTTTTTTTATGTTTTATTACAAATCGAAGTTAATTTCCCTTTAATTCCTTTTTCAACACATTCCAAATCGGATTATTTACTTCAATTTCTTCTCGGTTTGGCTTTTCTCCATTCTCCAGCGCCTCCCAGTATTTCCAATTTGGCGCCTGATTCCCGAGTTGATAATCCATCCCCTCCCACGTATCTTCGCGGAATGCATAAAAGGCCCAATGCCATCCATATTGGTTGAAAATTGAAATGAGGTCAGCCATATATTTATCTGAGCCTTCCACTAATCGATTTATGCCAAATTCTTCGACGATAATTCGATTTGCTGGTATGTTGTTTTGTTTTGACCATTTCGTTACAGGTTCCAAAAATTCCTCTAATGCATTTTTGTTAAACACTTTCTCCGTTTGCCTTTCTCCAACTACTACAGGCCCAGGATATTTATAGGTAAATCCTTTTCGTTTATTTTGACTTGTCATTTCATATGGCTCATACATATGGAACGCATATAAAACTTTATCGTCCTTAATCGGTTTTAAATATTCAAATGCCCATGGCGTTGCATAAAGACCCGAATTAAGGATTATGGGTGTTTCTTTATCCACCGTTCGAACAGAATCGACGATCGTTTTATACAATTCATTTAAATCGGCTGCTGTATGTTCTACATTGTTATACCACTCCCGATAATCCTCTGTCCAAAAATCACCGAAACCTGTAGCTGTTTCGGGATGTGGTTCATTAATCAGGTTATAGCCTACCACAGCCGGGTGATTCTTCAATCTCTGTGCAAGATCTCTCCAAAATGATGCAGATTGTTCATGATACTTAGTATCTTTCCAAATACGGTCATCATTTTCATAATGATTGAACTGCCTCCAACGGTTGCCCGGAAGACTAAGCACTGTCAGGACAACTTTTGATCCCCGTTCATACGCAGCATCGAGATCTGCCTCCAACTCTGCAAAATCCTCCTCATCGATCCCTTCGTATTCATTTGCACTACCTATCAGAAAATCTCTTTCAGGATGAACATCAGGCTTGTCATTGAACAGGAAGTCACGATCCTTTGCCCATTTATCCGGAGCCAAGCGAATAAATTCTATATTGAACTCCTTCGCCGCTTTGTAGTTTTCGGGTAAAGATGTGGAATTCATAAAATTCGCTCCTCTTTTCTGTTTATCCCAAAACGCCATTTTCCCATTTGATTTGTTAGCAATTAATTGTGGTTGATCTTCTTTCTCCTGGTGCATCGTACTGCAGCCCGAGACGGCTAGTATCATCATTGTCAATATAATGGATAGTAGAATTTTCATGGATTTCATTAGGTTCGCTCCTAAACTTGTTTTTCGAAGTCTTCCACTTCACATCCATTGTAGAAAATGTTTGTTACAGGAATATCACAATCACCCTTGAACCAACAATCATGATTTGACTGGCTTGCAAAGTATATGTAAATAAGCCAATTCTTACGTGTATCATTGCTTTCTCTACTCTAAAAATGCTAGGGCACATTTTGTCATCTATCCTCTGCATTTTTATAGTTTGTTTGTATATAACGTTCATATTCCCAATAATGGTAATCACATTTTTTTGAAACATCGTGATCCCATTTCTTTTTTACTAAGAGAATGATTATCGTATCTATCTGACTTTGATTCGATAGAGTAGAATAATCCAGATTTGACGGGAAGTCATCACAAGAAATAGGATCCCTAGGATTAGTAGTCTGTTGGCTACGTACTCTAAACAATCCCCTTTTTTAACAATAACGCTATAAAGAAGTTATTCTACAAAATCTCCCCATTTATTTTCATGTATGCTACATTTAGGATAAAGTTTTATTCAAAATGGGGTTTATAACCGTGAATTCACAATTGACTGCTTTTATTACTGTAATCTGTACCTCAGGAGTACTTAATTTGTATTTATGCCTATTTGTTTTTTTCAAGCGATATAACTATACCAATATTGCTAATTTTTTTGTTCTTTACTCTGCTTCCATTACGATTTATTGTTTTGCTTCTGCTTTTTGCTTAATGGCGACAACGCTTGAACAAATAAAGTTCTGGACGATCATTGAATATATTGGCATGCCCTTTTCTCCACCTTTAGGTTTAATGTTTATCATGCAGTATCTAGGAATAAAAATCACAAGAAAAATGGGCGTTTTTCTTCTTACTATCCCTTTTATTAGTTTAATAATGGTTGCCACGAATGATTTACATCATTTTCATTATAGAATATTTGAAATTGACCCAGCTTTGGGGGCTCCATATATTCACCAAGAGATAGGAATATGGTATATGATTCATGGTGTTTTCACATTTGCTTGCATGTTTGTAGCTTTTTTACTATTACTCTCTCACTGGAAAGAGACGGCCAAGATTTATCGACTGCAAATATTCTCGTTGATTTGTGGCCAATTTCTCCCTATGCTAACAGCTTTTATATACTTACTTGGATTAACTCCCCCAGGATTCGATCCAGTACCAATGGTTTTATGGATTTCTTCGCTTTTATATTTATGGTCCATTAGCTCATCACGTATGTTTACTCTCATGCCCATCGCAAAAGATACGATTTTCAATAGTATCAATGATGGTGTTATTGTATTGGATGAATCCTATCGTTTAATTGAGTTTAACAAAGCGTGTAAAAGCATGTTTCCAAAATTGAATGAATCCTTGTTTGGTATGGATTTTGCTAAGATCTGGTTCAAACTAACATCAGGAGACTCCTTTCCTTTAAAATTAGGGAATAATGCGTTTACTTGTGAAATAGAATTAGCTATCGATCATTCCAGACATATTTATCAAGTTCGTACTTCTTCATTGCATCATGGTAATATTGAAGGCTCATTGATTATTTTCACGGATATCACGGAGCTTAAAAGACTGCAGATGAAATTAGAGCATCTAGCTTATCATGATGAGCTTACACAAATTTATAATCGTCGAGCATTTTTTGAAAAATGCGAGAAAGTGTTTCCTCCAGCAAATGAGGTTTCCCTGCCATTTACGATCATTTTAATTGATATAGATTATTTTAAAAGAGTGAATGATACTTATGGTCATAATGTTGGTGATCAATTACTAAAGCATGTAGTAAGCGCTTGTCAATTGCAATTGAGTAAAGATATTCTCTTTGCTCGTTATGGCGGGGAAGAGTTTGTGCTTGCACTGAAGGGTACGGTATCAGAAGGCGAAACCTTAGCTAATCAGTTGCGTAGGTTTATAGAGACACAGCCTTTAAGTACTGCTGATGAAGTGATTTCTGTTACAATAAGCTGCGGGGTCTCCGAGGCAACGATCGGGACAGGGGAAACACTACATCAGCTTTTACATAAAGCGGATGAAGCTTTATACTCAGCAAAACGTGCTGGTCGTAATCAAGTACATGTCCATAATAAAAAAGTCTCCACAATTATGGAGAAACCCAGTTAGTTAAATGAGGCTAGGAAAAAACAGCCGCTAATCGTATATGATTAGCGGCTGTTTTTCTATCGGCAAAATAGTGCATTTACACTGAAGAAGTTTACAAGCAATGACAAACAACTAAAATGGTCAGGAAACTCCAATCATTAATTTTTAGTATCGAGGGTGCCCCCCACCATTAGTGGATCATGAATCGGCTGCACTAAGTTAGACAATGATGGCATTTTACCTATACGCCTAAATACCCCTATGCAAAACCGCTATTGCCGCTGCTATAAGGATCATCCCCATAAAAGCGGGTGCAGCATGACCAAATGATACATAGATTTGACCGCCAATGAGAGGCCCAAGCATTCTTGCGAAAGCCTGAATAGATTGGCTGGCTCCTTGAATCCTTCCTTGTTCACTGGAATCGACAGACTTCGAGAGCATCCCATTGAATGAAGGACCGAAGACCGAATCACCAAAACCAAATATAAACATCCCCGCAATAAAAAGAGGATAGAATGAAAATAATGCAGATAGTGCAATAAAACTGTAGCCTATGATCTCCGAAACCATTCCAAGGATGGCTATCTGTTTATCACTACATGTTTTCAAAAGCTTTGGCATTATGAAACCTTGCGATATGATGTCCTGGAAGCCCATGATCGAAAACATAAGTCCGATTAGTGCAGGCTTCCAACTGAAAGTGTCCATGGTAAATTGTGAAAAAATTGCCTGTAAAGATCCGTTGGGGATCCAAAGCAAGAACGCTGAGACCAGCAGCCTTTTTAAGTTTTTCATGGAAAGTACGTTCACCAGCTGTGTAAATGGATTCAGTCTTACAAAGGGAATCTCTTTCAGTCTATTATTTTTGTCAAGGCTCTCAGGCATATATAAGATTCCATAAACAACGTTCAATAATGTTATTATGGCTCCAAAATACATGGGTACAGAATAACCAAACTTGGCAAGAAATCCGCCTAGAGCAGGGCCAATGACGGTGCCCACTCCAACAACCGCACTTACCCATCCAAAATATTTGGTTCTCTGTTCTGGAGGAATGATGTCTGCAAAATAGGCGAAGATCGTGCTTATGCTTCCGCCTGTTATACCTTCTATTATGCGCCCAGCAAACAACACCCATAAAGCTCCGCCCAATCCGAAAACTATATACCCGATTGCTGAACCAAAAAGGCAAACCAATAGCAATGGACGGCGGCCATATTTGTCGCTCAAAGCTCCAAGTACGGGGGCCGTGAAAAACACGCAAACGGCATATACAGAGGTCAGAAGCGTTACGGCTATAGCTTGTTCTCCCGGATTGCTTGTATAAGGCTGCACTAAAAATGGAACGACAGGCATTATGATACTGAAGCCTATCCCGCAAAGAAACACAGAGATAAGACCGAATATCAAAGCGTGTTTATTGATGGTTCGTTCTGTGTTCCGTTCATTGTGTGATCTGAATTTGGACATTTGGATATTCTCCTCAACAGTTATCTTTTTGTTTCCTCGTCAACAAAACAATAACGTCATTTTGTTTCTTTGTCAACAAAATAACAGTAATAAAAAGGCAACCCGTTCTCCGTAGAGTTGGGCTGCCTTTGATTTCATTTCCTTGTTCAAATTTATCAAGACTTAATACCAAGATCCTGTTTTTTTATTTCTGCATCCAAATGGCTGTTATACTTTTCCAAGAAGCTTAGCATACTGTCAAATTGTTCCTCGGTTACCTGTTCAAATACACCTTTATCCCGCTCTTGAAATTCTTTGTGCAGCTCCTCATGGATTTTATAAACTTCCTTCCCTTGCTCAGTAAGCCTAAAATAAATTTCTTTCTTGTTATCCGACTTCTGGTAGCTTTCGATAAGGCCTTTTTTTATGAGCTTCTTAGTCAACCTACTTATGGCACCGCGAGTCATATAAAAGAACTCCGCAAGTTTTGTCACGTTGGAATCTATATTCTTTTCAATATATTCGATGCAATGTACTTCTGAAGGCTTATAACCCTTGAGGCCCTCTTCCATCTTATCTTTATTAAGCCAAACCATCTTGTTATATAATTCCCTGAAACCGATTATGAACTGTTCCTCTTTGTTCATGGCCTGTCCTCCCGCCCGATGGTGCATTAACCATATTATATGGAGTTTTTGTTTCCATTTCAACAATACGGAATTATTACTTCAGGGATTCATCTAGAATAAAAGGAAGCTGCGTTTAATACTTAGTATATTCACGCTAGATAAATAAACCAATATCCAAACGGCAAGCAACTTTGTCAGAAATAATAAAATGAACAATGAAAAAGAAAGAGTATTTTTATTACTCTTCCTTTTTGGCCATTTTATCATTATCTAACTTTAACGAAATGTATCTTAGTAAAGTGTTTCTTTCCTTTTGAGTTTTGATAAAGCTGATTAAAAACCAAGCAATAAATGCTATTGGAATTAAATAAAATAGTATACCAGAAAGTGCCATGAAGTCTACCCAGTTCATTGTTTCTCTCTCCAATCTTTTATATTGGGAATTATAGCATAAATACCCTATGTATTTGTCGACCTTTTTAATCGGAAAATCATTGGATACAGTGCTGGCGCTCGTAAAGACGCACATCTAGTTCAATTAAAAAACCTGATTTGATAATCCAAGGAAGGAGGTGGGATTGTTCAACAAAAAAAGGCCCGTTATAGAACCGGACCTGAACGATCATCCCTTTACACTTCCAGCCGCCAGTCCTTCGATGAAGAACCTCTGCAGAAATAAAAATACGATCACCATAGGAAGCGACGCCATTAAAGCGGCGGC
The DNA here is from genome assembly GCF_002803435.1 of Bacillus sp. mrc49. Classification (NCBI taxonomy): domain Bacteria; kingdom Bacillati; phylum Bacillota; class Bacilli; order Caryophanales; family Bacillaceae; genus Bacillus; species Bacillus sp. mrc49. Next base: position 276,648 of record NZ_PHNG01000709.1, read on the forward strand.
AGCAACGAGGTTGAGCTGGCTGGCATTCTGTCCAAAGAAGCCTGCAAGTGCGACGGTCAATGTCTGTACACTTGAATCTTGAAGGAAGAAAATTGCAAATTGGTAATCGTTCCAAATGTATACGGATGAAATGATCAACACTGTTGCTGTAATCGGTTTCAAAAGTGGAAATACCACTTTGAAAAATACACCTAATGTGCTGGCGCCGTCTAGTTTTGCGGCTTCTTCTAATTCTTTGGGAATGGTTGAGCGGATAAAACCTGCATATAAGAAAATCGTCAATGGTATAAAGGCGGCGACGTTGTTTAATATCGCGACCAAATGCGTATTCATGAGCCCGATATCGACAACAAGTCGGTACAACGGAACAAGTGCTGTCAGTGGGGGGATAACCATAACCCCGACAAATAGAAAATACATGTATTTGTTTAGCTTTGTTGTTCTTCTTGCCAGTGCATATGCTGACATGGAGCCGAAAAAGATGAGAAGCACGGCAGAGAGGATTGTAATGATTGCCGTGTTTACAAATGCATTCCCCAGATTAGCATGTTCCCACGCGAGCGCGAAGTTTTCTGTGTCAAAGTAATCGGGAAAAGACCACTTGGATGTGAAATCGCCCGTCTTTTTTAAGGAAGTCGTAATCAAAATATAAAATGGGATCAGGTGAAACGCAGTGATTAACAGCGCCAGTGCGGTCAGCAACCATTTCGTCCGTGATGAAAGTTGCCCCATTATGCTTCAACCTCTTTTCGTTTAAAATAGAAAAGCGCAGCCATACTGATGACTAAAATAATCAGAGCCATTAATATCCCTTGCGTTGCGGCGTATCCCGCATCCTGTCTTGAAAAATACAAGTTATACATAAATGTTGACATCGACTGAGATGCATTTCCCGGACCGCCGTTCGTCAATGCAACGATTACATCAAACAATTTTAATCCGCCGATAATGTTCAGTACGATATTAATTGTAATTGAAGGCATTAATAGAGGAATGGTAATGTTTTTAAACTTTTGCCAGCCAGTCGCCCCATCAATATCCGCTGCTTCAAAATAATCTTTTGAAATGCTTTGCAAACCAGCAAGATAAATAATCATCGCAATACCAACAAACTGGAATGTGTTAACGAATACAATTATGTAAGGATTGACCGCTGGATTGCCGAGTGCGTTTATTGGCTCCTTGCCAAAAAACATAAAAATATCGTTTAACGCACCGCCTTGGAATGCAAAGAAGAAATACCAAATGTACCCCATAATAAGTGGGCTGATAATAACAGGCAAATAAATGATCGTTCTCGTAAAGGATCGTACTTTTAAATTGTGATTGAGCAATAGAGCGTATCCTAGTCCAACGATGTTTTGTAAAATCGTGCTGCCAATGCCAAAAAGCAATGTATTTTTCACCACTAGCCATGTATCAGGGTCGGCAAACATCCGCTTATATTGTTCAAGCCCAACATAGTCATACGTCTGTGAGAAGCCGTTCCAGTTTGTAAATGAGATCCTGATGCCGTCCAAGAATGGATAAATAATAAACAAACACACAATCAGTGCACTTGGCAGATACATCCACCACAGTGAAGATTCCCGCCGGGTTTTCTTCATCTTTCGACTCGTCGTTTTCGTTTTTTCAGATGCCTTCGTCAGCACTACAGCCATTTTATACAGCTCCTTTTTCTAAGCTATTGGAGAAAAGGAGCTGGTGCCCGCTCCTTTTCCAAATGCTGTCACTTACCTCTTAACCGTGTGTATTCCTGTGCCATTTTTTCAGAAACCTGTTCGGGCTCCATCGTCCCTGCAATAAGTTCTTGTCCCGTTGAGCCCATCGGATCCCACATACCGCTTGGCAAATACATGCGATCAAAATAAGGCTGAATCTGTGTTCCTTCATATCGTTTATAAAATTCCGCAAAGTAATTGTCTGCTTCTACATTTGTCAACGCTGATGGAAGAGACGTTCCTTCCGCGAACTTTTTCGCTACTTCCGGCTGGGCAATATACTCGATAAATTGCTTTGCTTCTTCAAGATGTTCCGATTTTTTCGATACGGCAAGCGTCAGTCGTTCTCCCCCGATCCAGCTAGGTGAATCGCCTGGATGTATAGCGGGAACCGGCATGGTGCCAACTTTCAATTCCGGATTCAGCTTCGTTACTTCACGGCCAATAGAACCGTTCAGCATCGTAAACGCAATTTTATTTTGTGCCATCAATTCTGGACCCTGTGTTAATTGGGCTGTCAGCACGTCTTTATTCAACAATCCCTTATCATTCATTTCTTTCAGCTTTTCAGGAAGATACGTGTAGTTGGACCAATCAAAGGAGCCGTCCAAAAGCTCTTTTTTATAGCTGTCTTCTTTATCGGTGATAAGGAGCGGCGTTGAAAATTGATCAAAATATTGGCCAAATTGGCTTTTATCAGACCCTCCCAACCAAAATGGAACGACTTTTCCATTACTTTTTTCTTTAACGGCTTCGAGTGCCTCCATGAATTCATTGAATGTTGACGGTGCTTCAATGCCATATTCATCTAGCAAGGTTTTATTGTAAGACAATCCGTCCAGAGCCTGGTTAATTGGAAAGGCGTGAAGTTTTCCTTCATCGTCCGTCAAAATAGGCTTCATCGCCGGATCCAAGTTTGCTGCCCATTCCATATCACCTAAATCTTCAGTGTACTCCCCATACCGACTTTTTGCCCACCCGTGCGTGTCGAATAGGTCAGGCATGTCATCCGCTGCCATTTTAACGCGTGCAAGGTCTTCATAACCGTCCCCTGGGTATGTATCTTCAATATCAATATTTGGGTTTTCTTTCTCGAAATCCGCTACGATTTCTTTAAACGTATCCATGTCCGCTTTTACCGTTGCCGTGGACATAAGTGTCAATTTAACTTGACCGCCGCTTTCTCCTCCGCTATTCACGCTGTTATTTCCACAGGCTGTCAGTGCAATCATTGCTGATATAGAAAGTACGGATAATACCATTCGTTTTTTCATGGATTTCCCTCCAAATGAATATCTTTTAGTGGATGATTTTCTGCCAGCTTCTTCTGTTTTACACCACAGCTCTCCCGGACAATTAAAGTGGTTGGAACGATAATCTTTACAGGCATTTCCCGGCCTTCTAACCTATCAAGCATCATTTTGACGCCAAACCGGCCCATTTCTTCCGTGGGAATTTTCACGGTTGTCAGCGGCGGTGTTGTAAATTGGGCCATTTCTATATCGTTAAAACTGACGATTGCTACATCATCCGGAACACGGATATTTGCCTCCTGAAGCGCTCTTATGGCACCAATTGCCATTGAGTCACTCGCGATAAAAAATGCTTCTGGCAAGCTGCCCTTTCCAACCGCACCTTTCATTAAATCGTAGCCGGAGTGAATGGAATATTCTTTTACAAACAGCAAATCCCGATCATAGGCATTTCGCTCCTTCATTTTGCTTTCATAAACGGTTTTGCGCGCGTCAGGTATATAAACCTTCTTCTTCAATGCCTGTGCTTCTTCGACGTATATTCGTTCTGTCCCTCCAATATAGCCAATTCGCTTGTACCCACAATCACCTAGATGATCCATCGCCAGGCTGGCTGCTTTTTCATAATCAAAGATGATTGAATCGAATTGATCTTTATGCGCGTCTTGGTTAATAAGAACAATATTGCGGTTATATTCGTAAATTGATTCAAGAATCTGTGTGTCTATCCGTCCAACCACAACTAATCCGTCCAGTTCTGAAAGTTCATCTTTTGCTTTGACCATATGCTGAAGCCGTATTAACTTTAACGAAGTGATTCCCCTGTCGGCACTTTCTTTTTCAATGCCTTCCCGAATGGACTGCCAATATGGATCTCTTGCTTCTTCCTCTTGTGACTGAAGCAGTACCATTCCAATTTTTGTATCTCCTGTTTTACCTGCTTCTTTTTGATGGACCAGATTTTGCATGCGCCTGCTTTTGACCGTCCGATAATTTAATTCTCTGGCCATCTGGAAAACTCTTTGTTTCGTTTCTGGTGAAGCAGAAAGTGTTTCATCATGATTTAAGACTCGCGACACTGTAGAAGCGGATAAATTCGTTTGTTTGGCAATATCTTTAATTGTTGCCATTTGACTTCCCTCAATTTTTAGTAAATTTTACTGAACAAAATGAGTGTAGCATGGAAAGATATCGCTCACGAACTCATAATCAGAATGTTCTGATATTTAACTTCAGAAAGTTTTACTGTTTGATAGCTTTTTTATCCATTTTATATTCCGGGAGCATCTCGCCATGCGCTTCAATTAAGTCGTCACACAAGCTGATAATATCATCCATGGAAAGCTCAGCCGCCGTATGAGGATCAAGCATAGCGGCCTGATAAATTTTTTCGGATGATTTTGTCATAGCTGCTTCAATGGTCAATAGCTGTGTATTGATATTTGAGCGGTTCAACGCTGCAAGCTGTTCCGGAAGTTCACCCATATAGGCTGGTGTAATGCCATTTCGATTCGCAATACAAGGCACCTCTACAACTGCTTTTTCCGGCAGATTGGAAATGAGGCCGCCGGTATTTAACACGTTGCCGCCAAATACGAATGGTTCGTTCGTTTCCATCGCTTCAATAATGCGCGATCCATACTCTTTGGAGCGCTCATGCGTTAAATTTTCGTCATTCATCAGCTCTTCTTTCGTTCTTAACCAATTGGCAATTTGTTCTTCACATCGACGTGGATATTCATCTAGGGGAATATTGAATCGTTCAATTAATTCAGGATATTTGTCTTTAATGAAAAAAGGATGATATTCCGAGTTATGTTCAGAAGATTCCGTCACATAGTATCCGAATTTGTCCATTAGCTCATAGCGGACCATGTCATGATGCTTTGATTTTTGCTTTTCTTTCGCCCGTTTCTTAATTTCAGGATATAAATCCTTGCCATTGGATTTGATTTCAAGCAGCCATGCCATATGATTAATGCCGGCAATTCGTTCTTCAATGTTTTCGTATGGAATAGCAAGATCTTTTAGTAGATCGCTTGTACATACTTGAACGCTATGGCATAAGCCAACCATTTTCACATTTGTATGCCGTAAAACAGCTCCTGTTAGTGTGGCCATCGGGTTTGTGTAATTCAAGAGCCAAGCATCCGGGCAAACTTCTTCGATATCCTTAGCAATCTCCAGCATGACGGGAATCGTACGCAGCGCACGGAACAGTCCCCCCATTCCAATTGTGTCGGCAATTGTCTGACGGAGGCCATACTTTTTCGGAATGTCAAAATCAATGACTGTACTCGGCTTGTATCCTCCGACTTGAATGGCATTAATCACATATTTTGCACCATGCAATGCTTCTTTCCGATCTGTGTATGTCTTGATCGTAACACCGGCATTTACTGTTCTTTTCAAAGCGTTGAGCAATACTCCTGATTCTAAAAGACGGTCGGGGTCGATATCGAACAAAGCAAATTCAAAATCCTGGAGAGACGGAGACAACATGCAGTCACCCAATACGTTTTTGGTAAAAATGGTACTTCCGGCGCCGATGAATGTAATTTTTTTCATTTGTCATCCTCCATTAAAAGTTAGTGTTGAAAATTTAGTAAATTTTAATTAACATATTGTTAAAATAAATAATACAGCGCTTACAATATCCAAGCAATGGTAAATAAAATCGGAAAAGAGGTAATATATTGCTATCTCGATCAAATGACCATAACCATAGCTTTGTCTATCATATTTCAAAGGAGCCTTTAACTGAGGCAGCTCTGATAACCTCCATCGGTTTGGAAAAACGAACGTCGACTGATTATTACTGGGATGGCCGTATGCGCCCAAATGATTTAAAAACGTGTATTTTCCAATATACACTGAAAGGATATGGAGAAGTTCGGGTAGGTGAAAAAACGTTTGCAGTTAAACCTGGCGAAGCATTTATCGTCAAAGTACCTAGTGAACATTGTTATTATCTTCCTGAAAAAAGTCCGGAGTGGGAATTTATCTTCATTACCCTGAAGGGAGATAAAGCCGAGGAATGCTGGGACCTCCTGATCAAACAATTTGACTTGGTAGTCCCAGTGGATGCAAATGCCCCGTTAATTTTTTTGCTGCAGAAAATCTATCAATTTGCGTTAAATGAAGGCATAGAGGATACCTTTACTTCTTCTGCATTTGCCTATGAATTTATCATGGGACTATACCGTTTTGCGAAAGGACTGGATAGCCCACAACCTGGGATACCGGATGATATCCTGATGGCGATTCAGTTCATGACGACACGCTATCAGGAACCGCTATCATTGGAATCCATCGCCAAGCATGCCGGACTGTCCAAATACTATTTTACGAATAAATTCCAAAAGTACATGAAAACGACCCCTATTCAATTTCTGACGAAGATACGGATACAGAAAGCAATGGAACTTTTATCAATCACAAATAAGACGATTCAGGAAATCGCAACGGAAACGGGCTATGATAATGCGAATTATTTTAGTAAAGTTTTCAAGAAAATGATTGGCAACTCTGCAGACAGTTTTCGAAAAGATAAGAAAATGCCGGAATTTCAGCATGTCATTATTGATTAGCTATGTAAGTTGATTGAATGGATCTGCCCTCACATCATTCTTGTATCTTGAAAGAAATCCTTGCGAGTGAATGTATCCGTGTAACAAAAGGACAAGTACGTCCCTAATTTCAAGCTGCCATGAAATCCACAAAAAGCCCCATAATTTTGAACAAAATCAATCCATTTACCCTTAAAATCTGTCATTCACTTTACAAATAATTATGTAAAGAGCGTATTTTGAATCAATTCATATCAATTATTAGCGTTAAAATGGATGAAACCGATCGATTTCATCCATTTCCGAGATCATCATGGTTACAATACCAGCAGGCTTTCATCATTTTGATGCATCTCCTATCTTGTCAGGATAGGAGATGGCTTTGACATGTATATTTTAGAAGTCCATCCTTCTATCCCTCAAAACACCCCATAATTGTTCAGTAGAACAATCGTTATTTTAGAGGCAGAAACCACACATCTTCTTCTCCATATACATCTCCTGTGGGAAGGAAGCCAAAACGTTTATATAATTCCCGTGCATTTTCGTTTTCTTTGAATACCGTGAGCCGAATTTCTTTGCAACCAGTAAACCTATTCGCTATCCAATGAACCATCTCAGACAGTGCCGCCCTGCCATACCCTTTACCTTGATGACTCTCATCAATCATGAATCCGTTAATCCAATACATATTCGCCGTATTTTCATCGTAAGCATGCATGATAAAGCCGATCATCATCTTTCCGTCATAGATGGCGAAGGGCAAATAAACGATATTATCCCCGTCTGGTTTTATATAAACTTTAGCAAGTGATACGGCTACTGGCGGTACAAAGTTCCTTTGCCGTTCCTTCACTTTCAGTGCCAATGCCTCTTCCCAATTTTCTCTCGTTACACATTTCAAGCGTACTTTCATAAATTTCACCTCCAATTTTGATTTGACATACTTCTTTATTAAATTCAAGACTGATATGAAAATGCCCTTTTCTACTTCCTCCGATATTTTGGATACAATTCGCTACGCATTTCAGTCTAAGATCATTAAATGGGGAAAGAGCAAACCACCTGTCGGATGATGCTTCCAAATTAAGCAAGATCCTTTGTTTGAATGGTCATTTCCATCCATAACTCCTTCGTGTTTCCTCATGGCTTTATTGATCGTAATTACCAACATAAAACAAAAACCCGAAATACAGACGCTCTTGTTCGAGTGTCTATATTTCGGGTAGTCATTCGGCTGACTGATGCTATTTAATTACACTTATTTGTCTCTTTGTTCATTTTGCCACCATAGTGAATCTTTTGGATTTTCAACTGCTTCCTGAAAATCGGATTTCGATGCGACTGTTGGGTAAGACCCTTTTAGGGATTTACCTGAAGTACTATCGAACAAGAATAATATCACTAAAAATCCGATAATACTCACCACTGTCAGATAAAATCCAGGTGCTAAGTTATTTCCCGTTTGGTGAACAAGCCATGTGCAAACCAATGGGGTGGTTCCGCCGAATATTGAAACCGAGACATTAAAGGTCACTGATAATGTCCGATATCGAATATCAGTATAGAACATCGTTGGTAACGATCCTGGTATCGTGCCTTCATAGGTTGAAAGCAGTACACCTAAAATGAGGATCCCTAACGAAATAAATACTAAAGCATTCAAGTTTATCAAATAAAAAGAAATGGCAGATAATAAGGTCAATCCGCCTAAACCGATTAATAAAATCGTCTTGTTGCCTATTTTATCACTGAGCTTTCCAAACATTAAAGTTAGCGGCACCATAATTACCATGATAATCGTAATTAATACGGTTCCTACAGTACTCGATAATCCAATGATCGTATCTAAATAAGAAGGCATGTATGATAATAGCATATAGCTTGTAATATTAAAGAAGGCAACAGCTACAAAGCATACGATAATATCTTTCCTGTGATTTTTTAGAATAGATAGGAAGCCTTCCTCTTGGACTTCATCACCAGAAAGTTCATTTTCAAAAATCGGTGATTCTTCTAAACTTTTTCTTAAATACAATCCAATCAGCCCTAAAGGTAAGCCGAGTAGAAACGGGATCCTCCACCCCCATGAGGCCATCTGTTGATCAGATAAAACAATAAAGAGTGCACTGGCAAGTATTGAAGCTAAAATATACCCTGTCAGCGTACCAATTTCCAAACCACTACCAAGCATATTACGTTTATTATCTGGAGAAGATTCTGCAATATAGACCATTGCACCAGCGTATTCCCCGCCAGTTGAAAAACCTTGAATAATTCTAGCGATCAATAAAAGGATCGGCGCCCATATACCAATTTGATCATATGTAGGTAACAATCCGATCAGTAAGGTTGAAAAAGCCATCAAAATGATCGTGGTTGTTAAAACGACTTTTCTTCCTAATCTATCTCCGATTTTACCGAATATAATACCGCCAATGGGGCGCATTAAAAAAGCGATCGCAAAGGTTGCAAAAGTGAACACCAATTTTAGCTCATCATTCTCAACAGCACTAAAAAAGTTTTCACTAATGATAACAGCCAAATAGGAATATAAGCCAAAATCAAACCACTCCATGGCGTTTCCCACACCTGTAGCAAACACACTTTTCTTCGCTGTTTGAATATCCACAACGTTGATTTTTTTCTTGTTAAACTTCAATAATCATGTCACCTCCATGCGATGCGATTGTACAAGAATGAGAAATGAAGACAAGCTGGAGCAAAAACAGACCTCTTGTATTCCCTCTCATGTTATCCCAAATAAAACACTGTCTTCTTATGTGCAAACAATTCCAACATTAGACTGCTTCACCAAAAACAGAAAAACCTTTGGACATTCATTATTTTGATACAAAAATTGAATTATATTCATTTATTTGCTTACAATAGCCCTTTTGGTTGATACCTCCGCTGCAAAGAGAAGAAAGCAAGTGAAGAATTACGCTGGGGTTTTTATATGGATACATTTTTTTGCGATCCCATCAATCCAAATTTCTCTCCTTCGTTACACCGTATCCATATTCATTCGTTCAACCCTTTTTCCTTCTGTCCATAAGCTGAAATCTCTACTCTATAATACAAAGTGCCATTATAGAAAAATTAATCCTGGTACTATTTGGTTTAAGCCTTGTCAATAGGGGAGAAATAGTACAATAGATGAGGTGATTCAATGATTTATTTGCCATTTGCCTTTGGGGGATTTATAGAGGTTTGCGCCCTGAAAAAAGATAGCATGAAAAAGTTGCTCAAAGGGCAACCTTCATTGATTATTCGTAATGCGAATTGGATATGAAACAAATGAAAAAAAATCATCTGGATCTTGAACAGGTACGTACCATGCTTTCTTCGGGAAGTGCCTGATTTATATCTTGAGCCAGGCGGGGGAATCAGTGTAAAGCTTCATACGAAGACAGGAAGTGTCACACCTGATATGCCTGGACTGGATCCTGGAGATGAACCTCCTTCTATATTAGTAATGGAGGACGGCAAAATAAAAGAGGAAGAACTTCAATCCGTAAAAAAATCAAAAGAATGGCTTATGAAGGAGCTTCAGAAAAAAATTTATAAAACGAGTGAGACGAATCTATATCCAAACATATCCTTCAAAAAATCCTTAGTGTTGTATTAGATGGACTCTTGGCATTTACAAATGCCTACATAATAAAATGAGGACAGATGGTGCTTCATCATGGAACAAGACTTACGACTCTGTAGATGTTTTATTATGGCTATAGGAGTCCCGATTTTCTCTTAAAATATTGAATGACTATCATGGAGCATCAGACAGTATTACTGTCTGATGGCTTCTTGATTCGTTTTATATTTTTGGAACAGATTTCCATTCACTTCAATTTAGTCGTCACATCTGCTGATGATATCATCAATGAAAGTTCTGCCGCTATATGCGAATCAAGCGCATTGCTGCCTGATATAACATTTGGGTATTTTGGTAATCATTGCCTCTTCAATGGTTAATAGATATGTATTTGAACGATTCAGGGGCGCAAGCTGTTCTGGAAGTTCACCCATATACGCTGGTGTAATGCCATTTCAATTCGCGGCAAGGCAACTCCACAACTGCTTTTTCCGGCAGATTGGAACTAACAATCCTTATCCTTCACCATTTATTTATAAAGCAATATATCTCAAAGTCCATACAAGTATTATTAGAGACTGCTTTCTTTTTAATGATTTCGATAGTAAGCGAAAAACGAATACCTTTATTACGATAGTATTTGGTGAGGCTTCAATGAAAACTGGCTCATCATGAAAATCTTCTGGACGAACGCCTACAATCAGTTTTTTACCTAAATATACTTGCTCACGTACAACTTTCATTTTCCTTCCGGCACCTTGATAGACGCTCGACCCATTTGATAAATAGCCTTTTTTAAGCTACCAGTAAAGAAGTTCATCGCAGGAGAACCAAGGACCCCGACAATATTAAACTGCTGCCTCTTTTATCGCTAAAAAGGTACTTACCATTTGTTTGGTTTCATGAGATTCTAAAGCGGCTAGAATAACAGATAGGGATTTTGCCCCTTCCTCACCTGAAACGGCTGGCTCTTTATCTTCTACGATGGCATCTACGAATTGCTCAATCACATGTGAGTTATCTTGGCCGCCCTCATCGTTTGATTGAATTTTGCCAAGCTCATAATTGGCAACTTCCCCTGATGCGTATTGAACGATTAAGGAATACGTTGGATGATCTTCTATACGAAGAATTCCTTTCTCACCGTAAATAATCGTGGAGTTATCTTCTTGTCCAACGTACGCCCAACTAGCTGCGAGCGTTCCAATAATTCCACTTTCCGTTTTCAATACACAAACCGCATTGTCATCAACATTGGCAAAACCTTTGGCACTCGTTTGTACAAATGCACCTACTTCAATGATTTCTTCACCAAGAATGTAACGAAGTAAATCTGTTTTATGCACACCCAAATCTCCCATGGCACCAATAAACGCTTCATTCTTTTTAAAGAACCAGCTCTCTTGACCATCAACACTCCATTGCTCAGGCCCCCCATGACCAAATGCGGTCCGGAAGCTGTAGATTCTTCCCATTTCACCACATTCGATTAGTTCCCGTGCTTTTTGATGTGATGAAACGAAGCGTTGATTATGACCGATCATAAGTTTTTTGCCACTATCTTTTGCTGCTTGAATCATGGCCTGAGCTTCTTCATTTGATGTAGCCATTGGTTTTTCACACAATACATGAACCCCTTTGTTTAAAGCTAATATGGATATGGGTGCATGCAAATAGTTTGGCGTGCAAACACTCACTGCGTCCACCGTGCCGCTAGCGAGTAATTCTTCATGATTTTTATACGCTTTTGCACCATATTGCTTGGAAACTTCAAGCGCGCGCTGTTCATTTATATCACAAACCGCTACGATCTCGACTTCTTTGTTCATTTTATATTCCGGTAAATGGCGGTGTTGAGCGATACTTCCACAACCGATAATTCCTACTTTTACTGTTTTCATAATCAGTTTCCCCTTTAATATCCTTAATTTTTCACTGCAATTCGTTCCAGTGGTTCAGCATTTCCGTATATAGGACGTTTTCTGTCAACTGGGTGTGCCCATTTCACGCCATTCATAATGACACGTTGAATATCTTTATTGTGATAGGTTGGATACGTTTCATGGCCTGGCCTAAAATAAAAGACTTTTCCATTGCCTCGTTTATATGTGCAGCCACTGCGGAAAACTTCCCCGCCTTCGAACCAACTCGTAAAGACTAATTCGTCTGGAGCCGGGATGTCAAAATGTTCCCCGTACATTTCTTCCCGCTCCAGCTCGATATATTCTGAAATGCCTTCAGTAATCGGATGACCAGGATCTGTTACCCATAGACGCTCTTTTTCATCTGCTTCGCGCCATTTCAAATCACAACTTGTACCCATTAATGCTTTGAAAATTTTGGAGAAATGACCTGAATGCAATACAATCAAGCCCATTCCATCTAAAACACGCTGCTGTACCTTTTTAACAATTATATCGTCTACTTCATCGTGAGCTAAATGCCCCCACCAAATCAGCACATCTGTTTCCTCTAAAACAGCGTCTGTTAAACCATGTTCGGGCTCATCCAATGTAGCTGTTTTTGTATTGAATCCTGCTTCTTGCAAAAAGGCAGCAATCACACCATGAATACCTTCAGGGTAGACTTCCCTTACAACTGGATTTTTTTGTTCATGTCGATTTTCATTCCAAACAGTTACTTTTACCATCTTAAAAACTCCTTCTCATTTTAATTTCAAGTATTGTTCTTATTTTCTGTAAATCTCCAACTTTACTATACATATAGGGTGGATTTGACCTACACTGAATTAAATCGTTAAAGCAACGTAAACGTTTACGTTACTGATAGTGGGTTCTCACTTATAGGAAATGATGGCAGAACAATGCCCGTGAGTAGACAGCCATTTCATCACTTGGGCAGAATGCGCCTATGAGTGCTGGTGGTTACCGTTGCATCAAGATCAATTCGATACTTTGACAGTATTAGCGTGATAATCTAGTCTCTTCCAAACTTTTCTAAGCACTGCTTTTCTTTCCGAATGCCAGAAACAGTTACTATGGCTTTCTTTGCTGCTTCTTTACTTGTAATTTTCACCAACCTCCTGGGTAAACGTTTTCTAAAAACACCCTAGCACATGCGTAAAACGTTTTCAATGATTTTTCAGATATTTTTGAATTTTATTTCTTCACAAGATATTCCGTTACTCCAGAATTAAGTATGGTTATTCCGTTATGGATAGACAGTAAAAACAAAAAAGTTACATAGTTGATTGATGATCAGTCCAAATAAACTGAGCCTCTTCCTTCTGAACGAACCCGGGGTCTAACCGAAATCGAGCTTACGTTCCATCCGCGAACCTCCGCTTCCAAAAGACCCTTCATTTATCCTGATTCATAGCTGTGATTTCCCTTGTTTGGTTCATCTCCCTTCTCCAATGTCTGGTTTTTCTCCCCAAAGAAGTAGAAATAATCGCCTTTTTGCTTAGATAATTTCTGTGCAACAGTGAATTTATCATGGTGTATGTGTGGAATATGACATTATATTATTGGTTGCATTTACTATCTTGGGCATTTTTACATATCTCGAGGCCGCTATATTTGTCACCGGTGACCCTTTTCCACTGCTTTTATAATATTTGTCTTTTTTAATGATTGCCTATGAAACCATTCAAACGATTTGTGTTAGAATATTCAAATTTTGATATAAATTGTATTGAAACCGCTTTATTTATATGTTACTGTTTTTTTAGAAAACGTTTACGTAGAAAGTTGGTGCAACATGTCGATTACCATTAAAGATGTAGCAAAACAAGCAAATGTATCCGTTGCGACTGTTTCTCGTATTCTAAATAATTTGCCTGGCTACTCGGATGAAACACAACAGCGAGTGAAAAAGGTAATCAAAGAGCTTGGTTATCAGCCTAATGCCGTTGCTAGAGGTTTAATTAATCGCAAAACTAAAACGATAGGAGTACTCGTTCCCAATGTATCCGATTTATTTGCAAGTGAGGTTTTAGCCGGAATCGAGGAACAAGCACATGAGTTCGGTTACAGTGTAATGATCTGTAAAACGAATCATGATGGTAAACGAACGATCAACTACTTGCAGGCTTTGTATGAAAAACGAGTGGATGGAATTATCATCGTCAGTGAATTTATCACGCTAGATTACTATAAAGCAATTGAAACAAATAATGTACCGGTTGTATTAGTAGCCACAGAATCTGAATATCCACTTCCATTTATTAAAGTAGATGATTATCAAGCTGCTTACGATGCCACTACATATTTAGTAAAAAAAGGCCATGCTGATATTGGAATGATTGCAGGTACGGAAAGCGATGTCATTTCGACAACTCCACGTGTTGAAGGCTTTAAAGATGCATTAAATAACGTTGGAATAACAGTGGCCAAGGAAATGATCACGTATGGAGATTTTTCTTTCAAGAGTGGTATTGAGGGGATGAAGAACTTATTGAAAAGTTACCCGAAAGTAAGAGCTGTATTTTGTGCAAGCGATGAAATGGCTGTAGGTGCATTATCACTTTTATATAAAAAGGGCATCAGTGTACCTGAAGAAATATCCATTATCGGATACGATAATACAGCTACAGCCGAGAAGGCCATTCCCCCGCTTACGACGGTAGCGCAGCCCTTATATAAGATGGGTAAAGATTCCATTCAACTTTTATTGAATCCAACTTTAAAAATAAACCAGCGTTATCCCCATCATATTGCTGAACGTGATACAGTCCGTGCCTATAGCGAATAAAAACGAATGTATGAATTGGGGTGGGCATAGTGATTGCACTATTATCACTCCAATAATAAACGGCTTAACGTAAACGTTTACTCTAAATTATTCATGACATTTAAGTAAACGTTTACTTATGCATAAAATAGACGAAATTTTCAGACGGGAGTTGCGTATATGAAGAATAAGTGGCGTTGCCTCTGTACTACAGCATTTATAGCCAGTTTACTTGCGGGATGTACGAATCAAACGACGGCCGATGAAAAAATCCATATTGAATTTTTTCAAAATAAGCCTGAAGCTGTAGCGACATTCGATCAGTTAATTGAGAGGTTTGAAAAATTGCACCCCCATATTGATATTGAACAGAATAACGTTCCTGATTCCGAGACGGTATTACGGACGAGGTTGGTGAAAGAAGATGTACCGGACCTTTTAGCGATTGGAGGTAATGCTACGTATGGAGATATTGCAGAGGAAGGATTATTTTACGATTTTTCAAAGGATTCAGCGCTCAATAAAGTTATCCCGGACTATGTTAATATGCTCAATTTATTAGGCAGAACGAGTAATGAGGATAATGGAATTCCCTTTGCGACGAATGCTAATATGCTTTTGTATAACAAGGATAAATTTAAAGAGTTAGGCTTACAAGTTCCTAAAACTTGGGATGAGTTAATTGACATATCGAAAAAGATTCAAAAAGAGGGAGAATTACCTTTTTATTTTACGTACAAAGATGCTTGGACTGCAATGGTCTCTTTTAATGCCTTAGCAGGAAACTTGCAGGGTGACGGCTTTATTCAAGATCGCATTTCCAATAAAACAACTTTTACGGAGCGTTACAAGGAAACCTCGGAAAAAATGCTTACATTGCTCGATTACGGCCACAAGGATAATTTTGGCCGTGACTATAATGCAGGCAATCGGGCGTTTGCAAATGGCGATTCAGTTATGTATATCCAGGGAAGCTGGGCCATCTCAGCCATTAAAGCCATTAACCCAGATATAAAACTCGGCTCCTTTCCCTTACCTGCATCCAATGATTCTTCTCAAAACAAACTCGTATCAGGTGTAGATACTGCATTAACGATGTCCAAAAATACACCACATAAAAAAGAAGCGTTAATGTTCATTCATTTTTTATTAGAAAAGGAAAATTCACAGTATTACATTAAAGAACAAAACAGTTTTTCTGCTGTTAAAAATGTTTTACAAAATGATGAAGCTTTAAAGGAGCTAAATCCTTATTTTGTACAACAAAAAATTACTGGTTTTCCGGAACACTATTTCCCTGCTAGTATGCAGGCAGCCAATTTAGTACAGGATTTTTTAATTAAAGGTGAAGTCAAACCGTTCCTTGCAAAACTGGATGATGAGTGGAATAAAGTCAAAGCGAGAGAATGACAAGGGGGAAAAACGAGTGGTCAAACAATCCAAGGCCTATTACTGGATGGTGCTTCCAGCATTTTTAATATTTTTTGTATTTCATACAGTTCCAGTTTTTCAAGGAATGATTTATAGTTTTACAAATTATAAAGGGTATGGGGATTTTAAATTTGTTGGCTTGAAAAACTATGTGAATTTATTCCAAGACCAGCGTATCTTGGCATCCTATGGCTTTACATTTAAATTTGCCATTGTTTCCACTTTACTCGTAAATATCATTAGTTTGGCCATTGCCATTGGGCTTAATGCCAAGATTAAATTTCAAAATACACTTAGAGCCGTATTTTTCGTGCCGAATATTCTAAGCGTATTAATCGTTGGGTTTATCTTTAATTACATATTTGCTTTTTTCATTCCTCAAATCGCTGAAAAGCTGGGCATCACATCTTTAACACAAAATATTCTTGGTAACCCGGATTTAGCATGGGTTGGAATTGTGATTGTGGCTGTATGGCAAGCCGTTGCATTTAATACCATTCTCTATTTGGCAGGATTACAAACGATTCCAACCGAATTGTACGAAGCTGCCAGTTTAGATGGGGCGGGGAAATGGCAAAGTTTTAAACACATTACATTTCCACTTATTGCATCTTTCTTCACCATAAATATGGTGCTCGCGATGAAAAACTTTTTAATGGTGTTTGACCATATTATTGCAATGACAAATGGAGGTCCAGGTCAATCGACGGAAGCCATTTCGGTATTGATATATAAAGGGGGCTTCTCAGGGGGGGAATTCGCTTATCAGGCGGCAAATTCTGTAGTCTACTTTATTTTAATTGTGGTTATTTCAGTCCTCCAAATTAAATTCCTTCAAAAACGTGAGGTGGATATGTAATGGAAAGTAAAAAAGCAAATTGGCCTATAACCATACTGCTCATTATTTGCTCATTGGTTATCTTATTTCCCCTCTACCTTACAATCGTGACAGCATTCAAGTCACCAGATGAAATGAGCAACTCACTATTGGCACTGCCCCATACATTAAGATGGGAAAACTTCGCCGAAGCCATTCGCCTGACGAATTTTTTCCAATCTATTAAAAATAGTTTTATCGTTACCGTTTTTACAGTTGCTCTTACCTTACTGACCAATTCGATGGTGGCTTATGCCATTGCCCGTAATATGCATAGACGATTCTTCAAGTTGCTTTATTACTATTTTGTCAGTGCGATGTTTGTACCTTTTCCGATCATCATGCTGCCTGTTGTCAAGCAAACGAGCCTATTTGGATTAAATAATATGACAGGACTTATCTTTCTCTATATTGTATACGGCTTGGCTTTTAATATTTTTATTTATGTGGGCTATATCCGTTCGATCCCTAAGTCATTAGAAGAAGCAGCTTATGTGGATGGGGCAAGTATTTGGACAGTTTTTTGGAAAGTCATTTTTCCGTTATTAAGCCCAATAAACGCAACAGTCGGAATTTTAACATGCTTGTGGGCATGGAATGATTTTATGTTACCGCTTGTTATTTTAAATGATCGTGATTCGATGACATTGCCGCTGGTCCAATATGTATTCCAGTCCCAGTTTACAACCAATTATAACTTAGCATTTGCCTCC
The DNA here is from genome assembly GCF_002803435.1 of Bacillus sp. mrc49. Classification (NCBI taxonomy): domain Bacteria; kingdom Bacillati; phylum Bacillota; class Bacilli; order Caryophanales; family Bacillaceae; genus Bacillus; species Bacillus sp. mrc49. Next base: position 294,502 of record NZ_PHNG01000709.1, read on the forward strand.
TATTTAATGGCACTCTCCCCTATGGTCCTTGTTTATATCATCGCTCAAAAATGGATTATTAGTGGTGTGACGAAAGGTGCTGTTAAATAAGGGCAGAATGAGACTTAAGAAACATATTAAAAGTGGAAGGAAGATGAAATTGGAGAGAAAATGGTGGAAAGAAAGTGTTGTTTATCAAATATATCCCCGGAGTTTCATGGATAGTAATGGGGACGGAATCGGGGATTTGCCTGGAATTATTTCAAAACTTGATTATTTACATGAATTAGGAGTCAATGTCGTTTGGCTATCCCCTGTTTTCAAATCTCCAAACGATGATAATGGCTATGATATTAGTGACTATCAAGACATTATGGATGAGTTTGGTACCTTGAATGACTGGGAAGACCTTTTAGAAGGATTACATTCACGAAATATGAAATTGATGATGGATCTTGTTGTTAATCACTCATCAGATGAACATAAATGGTTCATTGAATCCCGTTCATCAAAAGATGATCCTTACAGAGACTACTATATTTGGCGCCCCGGCAAAGATGGAAAAGAGCCAAACAATTGGACATCGGTCTTTAGTGGTCCGGCTTGGCAATATGATCAAGAAACAGATGAATACTACCTTCATCTGTTTAGCAAAAAACAGCCTGATTTAAATTGGGCAAACCCTGCGGTAAGAAAAGAAATTCATGACATGATGATATGGTGGCTTGATAAGGGCATTGATGGTTTTCGAATGGATGTGATTAACCTCATTTCCAAAACGGAAGGATTGCCCAGCACGCCAGGCGGAAAGCGATACGATTGGGGCGGCGATTTCTTCATGAATGGTCCTCATGTCCATGAGTATCTGCAGGAGATGAATCGTGAGGTACTTTCGAAATATGACATGATGACAGTCGGCGAATGTCCTGGGGCATCGGTTGAAGATGCCACTAAGTATGCGAACAGTGAAGGTACTGAGCTAAATATGATTTTCACATTCGAGCATATGGATTTGGATTCAGGACCAGGCGGGAAATGGGATGTACAGCCTTTAAAGCTGGATGATCTTAAAGAATGCATGACAAAATGGCAGAAAGGATTGGAAGGAAAAGGTTGGAATAGCCTATATTTAAACAACCATGATCAGCCAAGAATGGTCTCTCGCTTTGGCAATGATACATCTTACCGAGTGGAATCCGCAAAAATGCTTGGAACCTTCCTTCATATGATGCAGGGAACGCCTTATATCTACCAAGGTGAGGAAATAGGCATGACAAATGTTACATTTGATCTTGATGATTATAAGGATATCGAGATTCTGAATATGTACCGTGAAAAAGTGATAGAGGGTCACGAGGATCAAGCTAAAGTAATGGAATCCATTTATATGAAAGGCCGTGATAACGCCAGGACTCCCATGCAATGGGACGATAGTCAAAATGCAGGTTTTACTACAGGCACTCCATGGTTAAAAGTGAACCCAAACTATGCGGAAATTAATGTGAAGCAAGCATTGGAAGACTCGAGTTCTATCTTTTACTACTATCAGAAACTAATTAAGCTAAGAAAAGAACATGACATAATTGTGTACGGTGCATATGACCTTGTATTAAAAGAGAATGAGCAAATATATGCGTATACACGTACATTGAATCATGAAACATTACTGGTTTTATGTAACTTTACAGAAGAAGCAGCCCGCTTTGAATGGCCAAGGCATATGAACTATGAAGCTGGACAACTGTTAATCACTAACTATGCAGATCAAGGCAGTGATACGATTTCTTCAAATACATTAAAACCTTATGAAGCCCGCGTTTATCTCTCGAAGTAACTTCTAGCCGAAAAAACTTACCCACAAGGTAAGTTTTTCTCGTTTTTCCCATTTTATTTTGAGTGCTAAGATGCACTCTACAGCGACATAGCTTTTTTGGGGATGTTGCTCCATCCGATAAAACTCCCTTTATTATTCTTAAAACGTCCTTGTGCCTACTCAATCCGATCTACAAACCTGAATCTTTCTTTTTGCTCCCATAATTCGGTTCTATCCAAATTTTTTTGCACACGGTATTCATTATTTTTTGGCATGAATTTCACTGTCTATTGGTACTTGCATATTCTCTTCCTCTTCCTCACTCGCATTATTTCTGTCTCTTTTTGATGAATATACAATGAAAGCAAGGATGATGGCGAGGGTGACAATGAAGTAAACGGATATAGCGAATAAAGCCGTGCCGAGTCCTGCTTGCATCCTGCCATTATAATATAGCAGCGCCCTCATGCCATCTACCATATATTTCGTAGGCAGGATATAGCTAAATATACGATGGACAATAGGCAAGGTTGATAAAGGTATCGGTCCGCCACTTGAAAAAATGCCCATGATGTTTATTGGAAACATTACAAGCATCCCCCATCCACCAAAGATTAAGGAAAGCGATTTGAATAAGGAAATCATGGTCAGACAGCAGAAAAAGGAAAATGGATAAATCAAAAAAATGCTGGACGTGTGTGAACTCCCAAAGAAGCCAAAAACACCTATTTGGGAAACTGAGGAGACACCAAAGGCTAAAAAGATGCTAAATATCATTTCTGCTTTAAGGATTTTTGTATAGCTCAAGGAAGAACCATTGTTTTCAAGATCGCCGTTTGCTTTCCTAAGGTATCCGCGAATCATATTTGCCCCCATCATCCCTGTTATCGAGGAAATGATGACCATTACGAATGGCGTCATTCCTTTATTGAGATTATCCGGAAGCCCCAGTACATTTTCCGTCTTGAACTGAACTGGATTATCCATCAGGGATGCGTTTTCAGGGGACAATAAAATCCCTTTTTGATTTAATATAATTTTTATTTCATCGCTGACTTCCTGGTTTGTGGACGCAGCAACCAGTTGCAGGACATTGCTTGCAATCATGGACGATGATTGGCCAATCCCTTCATTTAACAAAATCTTCAATGTTGCTGGTTTTCCCGTTTCTTTTTCTGACAGTAGCGATTTTTGCACCTCGGAAATTTCTTTTGAAAAATTAGCCGGAATAATTAGTGCACCATGTGCCTGATTGTTTTTTAATTGATTCAATGCTTTTTTCTCACTGTCAGCGGCCCTCCAATTAAAAGGGTTTCCATTTTGTTTTTCTTTAAGTTTCATTAATATAGAGGCTCCAACAGTGCCTTGATCTTCGTTCACAAAGATTAAGGGAACATTTGGTACATTTTTATTCGCACCACTAAAGACAGGTAAGTAAACGCTTATCATAATTAACATGAGTAATGTAATTAACCAAACTGGAAACCAAGCAGATCTTAGCTTAAATAATTGTTTCACAATTTTCTTCACCTCACTCAGGATTAAACCACTTTCATATAGCTATGTCCGATAATGAATACAATTATGATAAGGATCAAAATCGGTTTTTTTGCTATGTTAACCAAACCAGCCAATGATTCATTATCAATCAAACCTAGAATGCAGATCTGCCAATTTTTTCTTTTGCAATAAAAAAAGGCAACCAAATTGGCAGCCTTTTTTTATGTTAATAAGGGAGTTTATGTTAACCTGCGACATTCAGTCTACAATGGACTTTGCAGGTGAATCTTTTTTCAGCCTAAAATCATATTTATTCGAATTAACAAATCCAGGATCTAAATAACTGGATTTTGCATCACTTTTTGAGGCTTTTTTGAAAATTGGAAAAGATGTATAGTCTTCTTCCTTCCAAACCCATATCCCCTTTTTTCCTTTTTCTTGATGAAATACATTCATCACTAGATCATTTTCTTTATTTGTTGAAAAATAGTTAGCGATGAATATGCGGGATGGTCCGGCAGTCAAAATATTTTTTTCAATCACGTTGTTACTTATATCATGCTGCAATAAAAGCTGGCCACCATCGATACCCTTTGTATCATTACGATAAATAATGTTTTGCGAGATAAGAGAATTTTTAGTCCCGCCCCGCTTTTCATCATACCCTCCAATTGATATTCCGGTGAAAAAGTTATGATAAATTCTATTGTTTGTCATGTTTATCTCATCAGCATATTTTCCAGGATGCTCTGAGGTTGCTTCTATTCCGATATCGCTTTGATAAACGGTATTTTTTTCAATGGTTATATTCTTCCCGCCATCCACATAAATTCCTGCGGCGGAATACTCTTCCCCATAGGCTGGATTGCCAAAAGAAGATATTTCATAAACCTGATTATTTTTTACGACTCCATTACGTACAAAGTCAACATTTTTATCATTAGAGGTGCCTTCGTAACCAATCAGATCAATGCCGATATTGTCATTTCGGCGAACTATGTTGTTTTCCACCTTAAAGCCGTCAATGTTTCCATTAAGAACAAGAGATTCGCTGGAACCAAGCTTTAAATCTTCTACTGTATTTCCCAAAACATTTATGTCTCTCATTTTACCTGTTCCGTAGATCGCGATCCCATGACCATTGCCATCAGGTGCACGTGTTTTTATCCGATGCACATGGTTATGTTCCAATGTAATGTGACTGCTGGACCCTGTAACATAAATCCCCATGACTGTTTCATCCGATAAATCGGTCGTTAAATCCTGTATCATCAAACCTTTTATTGTAAGATAATTTTTATTATTAATCGTAATTAAGGATGTATCACCTTCAACATCCTTTGAATTTTTCCCACTAATAATCACTTTTTCCGTTTTGTAAGCTCTAAAAATGATTGGTTTTGATTTTGTACCGCTATGTTTCACGACTAGCTTTTCATTGTAAGTTCCTTTTCGTATGTAGACAATCGTCCCTGCTTTCGCTTCAGAAGCGGCTTTATTGAGTGTGCGAAATGGCTTTGATTTTGTGCCGGCACTTTGATCATCTCCATTGACAGCAACATAAATGCCCTTATCCTTCTTGGCAATCGCATGATTCAAGACCAATCCAATCATGATAACAGCTGCAGCCAAGAGCATTAATATAAGTCTTTTCATTTCATCATTCCTTATCCATCATTTCATACCTACATAATATTGACTTGAAATTAGGGAAATGGCAATATTTTTATTATTAAGGAAAGTTACTTTCAAGTGAACGACAAGCAACGGCTTCTATTGATCATACATTAACATCTTGTTACACCTGAACCGAAAACAAAAAAACGCTCCAAATTAAATGGAGCGTATCATTTTAATGTTTATCTTCCGTTTAAATCTTTAAGCATTTTTTTGATTTCGTTAAGTTCGGACCGTAAAGCCTTAACTTCTTTTGATTGGTCAATCCCCATACTAATGACTTTTTGAACAATAAAAAATATAATGACCAAGCCAACAAAGCCGTAAAAAACGGAAAGTATGATACCCACAATTTTGCTCTCCCAATGAAATACATGATTTTGCTTTATATCGTTACTAGTATTAATGGTAAAGACTTATTCTCGTATCCTGCCCGGTTCATTTATTTACGGGATTGTACCCTTGAATCGTGAATCAAGCATCGTGTGAAATGCCCTTCCCTCCCCTTGTCTGTAAGGTGCCGATTCTCTCCATTCCAGTAATGATTGGCTTTGCACGCTTTATTAAGGTTTGTGTTGCTTCAAGTGTCAGTGACGCTTGATGGGCAGTTTCATTACTCCATACTTCATAAACATAAACAGTATTTGGGTCGGTTTCAGAAATATTCACAAGATATATCTCGCACTCATTTACATTCTCCATTGATTCCGCTGCTTCCAACAAGATTTCCACCATTGTGTCACGTTCGCCTTCTTGTACACTGAACTTGCCAAACAAACTGAATTTACTCATAGTGTCCTCCTTTGTCTTCTTGTTCATTAGTTCTACAGCAACACATGATTATCCTACCGTTCCCATAATGAACGTTCATAGGAACCTCATCCGCTAGCCTGCTTCCTTAGTGGTATCAGAGAAACGTGCACCTTCGATTCGATACGGCTTACCTTCATAAGTATGTGTACATACAATATATAACTTTATTATTTTTTTTCAATTTTCATTTTAAGCAAAAAGACAATTTTATCATCACTTATCATCTTCTTCACTTCATTTTCGTCTTGTAAATTGTATGTCCTTATCGAGTTTCCATCGGATTCTCTATAAGCACCTAATACATAGGTTTCGCCCAATTTTAATGCCATTTTATCTTCCCCTACGGCATAATCCCATCCTGTAAAAATATTATCAGAATGGATTTTGTCTATATTTTGTGGCGGTGCAGTTACATGGGGTGCGTAAAGAAAACCTAAACGCGAATCATTCGTATTTATCATTCCAAATCCTAAATTTCCTTTCTCCACTTTGTTAGGGCTATTCCCATAGGATAGTTTAGCTAACGGTTGAGGCTCTTTCTTTCCATCTTTGTAACGTTCCAACCACACATTTACCCACGTTTTATCTGCATCATTTAATTTGAAATCAAAATCATACAGTTCCCCTAGATTTAATTTTTTAAATGTATTCGTATATTCAGAATCGGGATTAACCGAAATGGAAGCTATGTTGTCTTTGTCATCTTTACCAGTGCATCCAGAAATCATCATCAAGGATAATAATAATATAGAGCTTACAATGTAATAATTTTTTTTCAAAAGCTACCCCCTAAAGTATGGATTTTTTTACCTTCTTTATTCTACCAAATTAACCCATGGATTTGTTGAACGATCCTGCCCCTTATCCCCAAAAATAAAATAAATAAAAAAAGCTCGGAATTTCCAAGCTTTTTTTTATATGATTCATTTTCATCCTTCCGCTAAAAGTTCATAAATAACGAGGTCTACATAATGATAATAAAGCCAATCATCTTTTTCCTTCTTTTGCAAAGTATCATCAAAAGATTTTAAGATTTTTTCTCTGGTCAAGCTTTATAAGTCACCTCTTGATTTGTTAAATTCAAGATTATCGCCCTTTTCCATTTGCTTGTCTGTTTGATCTGGGTTTTCATCATGCTTGAATGATCGATTTTCTGCATCATTATTATCCGTTGGATTCGTGTCGCTTTCATAGCGGACAGGACGGTAATCTACGTCCTCTCGATCATTAAAGTCCTTATTACCGGCATTACAAGCTGTTAGAAAGCTTACAGAAAGAATAGAGGATAAAATTGTGATCTTCCATTTGCCTCTCATTTTTCAAACCTCCGCATTTACGTTTTTGGTATGTTGTTTAATATGCCCATTAAACAAGGCCATTAGACTGGTATGAGACATGCAATATTTGTTGCTTTGAATAAAATTCACCAAAAAACAGGACCAATACCCATTTTTCGGGAACAGATCCTGTTTATGTACGGTCAAAGGAAGGGCTTTTATACGAGAGAGCCGCCTTTTTTAAGGTATTTCACGATTCCTTCAGCCGCTCGATATGAAAAGGCTCCTAGTGTACCAGTTGGGTTAAACGAGCTGTTATGTGGAAATGCTGAAGAGCCGGCAACAAATACATTTTCAGCATCCCACATTTGCAGGTATGTGTTAACGGCTGAATCGTTGGGATCGGTCCCCATGATGACTCCGCCTGTGTTATGCGTATTCGTATCTGTGTTTACGTTAAAATCCGCTTGTTCAGCGACCGTATCAATATGGTCAGGACCCATTTTTTTAGCAATCGACCTTGTTACTTTCGCCATGTATTTAACTAACTCGCGATCTTGGGCGGTATAATCATACGTCATCCGCAATAAGGGCATACCGTAAACATCTTTGTAAGTGGGATCCAAATCAAGGTAATTTTGTGTATGTGGCATACTTGCTCCTTGAGATTTGACTTGCAGGATACTATTGGCATATTTGATTGATTGCTTTTTGAATTCAGCGCCCCAAGAAGGTGTTCCGATTGGTGAGTTATTATTCGCTATCGGCCTGTTACCATACTGGGTTGTACGAATTCCTGCTCCATGAAGGAAGTTTACATCCGAATGGTCAAAATTATCACCTGCGAAATCCGGGATTTCTATACCTAAAGCTCCTGCACCACCATATATATTGAACTCACGATCATTATAATAAAGGCTTGAATATCCTGAACTTACTTGGTAACAATAGTTCTTGCCAATTATACCGTTATTCGTTTTTGGATCATAAGGTGTTCCAAGCTTGGAATTAAGCAAAAGCCTGACATTATTAAATACATAACTAGCTAATACCACTACTTCTGCCGGCTGCTCGAATTCTTCGCCAGTGAAGGTATCCACATAAATAACACCTGTCGCTTTCCGTCCGTCATTTACAATACGGGTGACGTTTGAATAGGTGCGCAGGTCAAGGTTACCAGTTTCTTTTGCAACGGGAATGACCGTAACAACCGGATCTGCTTTTGCCCCGTACTCACACCCGAAGTTTTCACAATACGCACAATATTGACAGGCTGAACGGGAAATGCCATCCGGGTTTTTGTAATTCTCTGATAGATTTGCAGAAGGGATCATATATGGTTTGTAGCCCAGCTTCTTCGCTGCTTGTTCAAATTCCGCCAAAACAGGTGTTTTCACCATCGGACCTGTTGGATAGGGATTGGAACGTTTTCCATATAGCTCAACGGTTTCACCGGAAATGCCTGCCATTTTTTCAAAGGTATCATAATATGGTTCCATTTCGTCATATGTAATGCCCCAATCCTGAATGGGATAGTCTGATTTAATTTTATTTTTGCCATACCTTTTTTCAGTTAGCGACCTAATTTCAAAATCATAAGGAAGGAAACGGTAGGTTTGCCCATTCCAGTGACTTCCAGCCCCCCCAAGACCTTCACCTACGATAAATGTTCCATAACTTCGCATAGGGAGCGCTCTCATCTTCAGATTATTGCGGTGGGTAATCGTCTCTTTTGACAGATCTTGCATCAATTCTTCTCGATGTTGGAATCGCAATTCGTCATGCACCATTGAATAATCGCTCATATCCCGTTCTTTCCCGCGTTCAAGTCCAACAACCTTAATTCCCGCTTTCGTTAATTCCGAGGCGATGATACCACCAGCCCATCCCATACCGACAATGACGACGGGTACCTTTGATAGTTTTTTTGCCATATGTTTCAGCCCTTTCCGAGATTAATGCTTCATATGACTCTGAAGGCTATTTGGATCTAGCTTTACAAATTCCTTGCTTTGGATTTCCTTTGTATACCCCATTCGAGAACCAGGGTATTTCCGCATCTGCCAACCAAGCATCTCCTTATTTCCTCCGTACAATGGATCGGCATAAACCCCTTCAATAGTCAGAGTTCTTAACAATTGGAAAAATGCCGATGAAGATACGCCAGAAAGTGAACTCGCTTCGCCTTTCTCAAATGCAGCCAAAACTTCATCCTGTCCAGTAGCGTCCAAATCCGTAAATTTCTTTTGATAGTTTTTGTTACTATAGGCATTCAATTCTTTTAAGCCTAGCCTGAACAAATCCTTTCGGTAAAGTTTAACCTGTTCACCTTGTGTTGGCTCTGGCTTATAATAGGGTCCAAGCTTATAATCTTTTTCATTTACGCCCCATCCACTGTTAAGTTGATGGTCAATGTATATCGCCGCGTTTAATTCCAGCGCGCCTGGTCCCGTTTCGTCCTTTGGAAATATGCGCTCAGCAGCTGCCGCTGTCGTCTGATATTCTTCTGGATAAAAAAACATCAAGGCTTCATTCGGATTATTGCCTTGAGTTTGATTCTTTTGTTCTGGTTTCACACCACTATCAGAATTGCCATCAAATATGCTTCCCACGGCGCCACCTAAAATGAGGCCACCGACCGCTAATCCGGAATTCTTTAAAAAGGTACGTCTGGTACTGCCCCGTTTTTCTATTTGACTTTTTTCATTGTCCGACATAAAAAACTCCTATCTGAATAAAGGTGTGAATGACCTTATCTTATAGATGATCATAGATTTAGTAACACTCCATCCATAAAGGACGAGCGGAGGAATAATGACCAGCATAACCGATATCTAATCACGAGGAGTGATCATAATAGACACGATTACCAAGGAAAAAAGATTTTTCCCTCGCCTTGCCGATACCTTTGAATCGAGAACATTCCCATCTTGTCAAAGACAGCACTATCCCACTGCCTTGCGGACATATCCGTCCAGGACAATGACCACCAGTATATTACGATCCACCTGATTTATCCCTTCTCCTTTTCATCAATCGACGGTTCAGGCGGTTTTTCTTCCGATTTATCGTCATCGGATATCAATCCACTTGTTGCGCTCTTGAATTCCGAGAAAGTTCGTCCAAATGCCCGTCCAATTTCAGGTAGTTTTTTCGGACCGAAAATCACCAGTGCGATGATAAGCATGACAACCAAGCCTGGAATCCCAATATTTTGAAACATCCTCAACCCTCCATTATAAGCATCAGCAGCATTTCCTGGTAAATTCATTATGTAGCCTTACCAGAGAACCATAACGTTCCCACCCACGCAATAAACGATTGGTAAGGAGAGTGACTTATTATCCTTTTTACATATATTCACAGAACGGCTCATTTTTATACCTATAATTAACCAATTAGAATGATACTAATTAGATTTATAGGAATGAATCCTGCCCATTAGAAAAATCCAGTCATACAATAATATTTTTTTGGGAAAGATAGGAATAATAAATAGGAATCATGGATGTTGAAGTTAAATTCATCCCAAAATGAATTCTATGAGAATGAAGATTATCATTTTTCATACATTTTTAACTTTACATACTTAAATAGGGAGGTATTTATGAAAAAAATTTGGCTTACCTCTGGAGTCAGTGTTGTTCTTGCAGGATGTTTAGTGTTTTTACTATTTTTTTACAAAGGCCAGCAACCTTCACCAGCACCAAGCCCAGATGGGGGCACACAGGGTACTTCGGCTGGTGCAGAAGAGATTGTAAATAATAGCTGTATATCATGTCACGGCGAAAATCTACAAGGAGGAGCGGGTCCAGCTATAAATAAAGTTGGTGCAAAATATGACAAAAGTGAAATAGAAGATATTATCAATAATGGTAAAAACGGCATGCCGGCTGGGGTCATTTCCAACGAAGAAGCTGCAATCGTGGCAGAGTGGCTGTCAAAGAAAAAATGAATAGAATATAAAAAAAACATAATAGCCGATTCCATGAAACATGAATTAAACGGTTATATGTTTTATATTCAGAAAAATGAAGACCAATTCAAAACGATGGACCACACTAGGGTGTTCAATAATAAGCCTATAATAAAAAGAGGCCATTGGTGCTTCTTTTTTTCCCAACAGAAAATTATGATAGCAAGACCTAATGAAATTCCGATGAAGGCAAGCCATGGAAAAGTATCGGTGAACTTCGAAAGAAAAATTGCAAGGCAGGCTGTAAATAATAATGACATAAGATATTCGGTAAATAATGATAATTCGCCTTTAACATGTTCGCTCATTTCTTCCTCCTTAAAAACCATCTTGTCTTCATATAGTACTTCATGCGGATTTTTTTATGCAAAATAGGAATTGGAGGTAATTTCATATATACGTATTTATAGGATACCGCGCATTTCATGGTAAAAAAAAACTGCAGGGCAAACCGTTATATAAAGTTGCTGCCCTGCAGAGGTACAGTTTCAATTTACCAAACTTTGTTTCAGCTTATTCCTTAAAGGTTCTTGCCAAAGAAATCCGTTAATTTAGGTATAGCTTGACCTACATTTTCCGGGATATCATACAATGCAATATGAGTTGCACCCTCAATGCAGAACAATTCTTATGGTCGGAGGCATTTATTTGAAAAACCAAAGCCAATACCGACTGATAAAAAATTTTTTGGAATATGTTGAACTATGACTAAGATCCTTTTCCTTCATCTTTGCTATTATTATTGTTTTCACAAATATAAAAATGCAGGGACTGCATTTTTCATGTAGTCCCTGCATGAATCATTTCCTAAAAACGCTGATCACGGTTCTTTCGGAATATCATGATCCGCTTTCTTTTTTACTACTAATAGAATGATTGCAATGATAAACGCTATGGCGCTATATAACCAGGTAAACATAAAAGCAAGGCCCAGCCCTATATTTGCATCTTCATAATTGCTGTTCATATCGTCTATGACAAAATATAAAAGCGGCGCTCCTCCGATGATGCTGAGTAAAATTATCAAGGTCTTTTTGGATTTCCCGGTAGATACATACATAATGAAGAAGGATAGCAAAAGAAAAGCTTCTGAAGCGATTGCCAAAGGTATCGGATCGTTCATATAATATACACTCCCAATCATGGTTGCCTTAACATTCGTTAGCTATGAATTCAAAAATATCGATTGTGTTCGCAGACGTCTTTTATGAACGGGCCATTTATTTAAAGCCTGGATTTTCCCGAAGGAAATGGAAAGTCCAGGCTTGCTGCTAATTTTTCTTTGATAATTGCAGGGCATTCTTGATGCTTTTCAGGGATTTTGAGCTTCCGTACATCAAGACGCCACCCCGATAGATTTTTGCCCCGATGATACCTAGCAAAACAATGGTGATGATCATCACGGCGATGCTGAGGGCTATTTCCCAGAATGGTACATCGAGCATGCCTACACGCAGAAACATGATCATTGGGGTGAAAAATGGAATGAATGATGTAAAGGTGATATAGCTTGCTGATGGATTTCCGAGCCCGAACATCGCAATTAAAAAGGCAATGACAACTAACATGGTCATCGGTGAAATCATTTGTTGAACATCTTCTATTTTGCTGACGACCGATCCAAGACAGGCCGCAAGCGTCGCGTATAGGAGGTAGCCGAGCAAAGCGAAGATAATTGCATAAATGATGGTTGAAATTTTCGTGTTACCAAAACCAAAAAAGGAAAATAATCCTCCATCCATACTTGCCAAGTTTTGTTTGATCGATAAATAACCGACTCCAAAAAATAAAATCATTTGGGTAAGGCTAAGCAATGCGATGCCCATGATTTTGGCAAACATCTGCGTCACTGGCGGGACACTTGAAATCAGGATTTCCATGACTCGTGATGTTTTTTCAGTCGCGACTTCCATTGCTATCATCGTTGCATACATCAGTACACCGAAATAAATGACGAACAAGAGCACATAAACAAGACCCCGGGCTTGATCTAGGTCTTCTTCGGTTTTTGCATTTTCCTGAAGCGCAATCGTTTCGAAAGCAGGCGGTGTATTCAATTGGGAAATTTGCTGATCTGTCAATTTCAAATCATCCGCAGTTATTTGGCTTTTCAGCTGGGTAAGTGCCAGAAGCAAATCATTGCTTACCTTTGAATCTGAAATTTGATTCGCTTTATACGTCCCCTTGAAGCCGAGGGAATCATTCTTTTCAACTAAAAGATACCCCACAATTTCATCTGCATTCACCAGCTTCTCCGCTTCCTTCTCACTTTGGGCAGAAATGATCGAAAGGTCTTCGTTCACGCCTTTTACAGCATCTTTATAAGGATCGAATAAGCGATCTTCAGTCTGGTCGATGACGGCCACCCTTTGCGTTTCATCATCGCCGAATGTATCAATCAGCTTGGAAATATTCGACAGGACCAGAATCAAGGCCATCATGATGATGGTGGAAATGATAAATGATTTCGTTTTTAATTTTGATAGATATGTATGGGAAAGAACAATCCAAAATTTATTCATAGACTGCACCTACCTTTTCAATGAAAATATCCGTCAGCGACGGTTCCTCCAATTCGAACTTTCGAACGAACCCTTTTGGAACAAGGTCACGAATCATGTTCTCAGCTATATCTTCCCCTGTGACCTGAAGGACCTTTCCTTCCATCGTGTTTTTAACTTTTGTTACGCCAGCGTACGTATCCAAGAAAGATAAATCAAAATCAGCTTTGATTGACACATTCTTTTTACCAAAAGAACGTTTGATTTCCTTTAATTTTCCGGCAACGACCGGTGACCCTTTATGCATGATGCAAAGATGCTCACACATCTCTTCCACATGCTCCATCCGATGGCTTGAGAAAACGATCGTCGTTCCATTATCCCTCAGGTCAATGACTGCCTTCTTCAATATTTCCACATTCACAGGGTCCAGCCCGCTAAACGGCTCGTCAAGGATAAGCAGCTCGGGCTTATGGATCATGGAAGCAATCAGCTGGATTTTTTGCTGATTTCCCTTGGAGAGCTCCTCGACCCGCTTATCGATGTATTCGGGAACCATAAAGCGATCAAGCCAATACTCCAACTCTTTCAATGCATCACGTTTGTTCATTCCTCTCAATCTTGCCAGATAGACGATTTGATCGCGCACTTTCAGTTTTGGATATAAGCCGCGTTCCTCAGGCAGGTAACCAATCAATGAACTGGTCGTATAATCAATTTTCTTACCCTTCCAGGTCACTTCTCCTTCAGTGGGATCAAGCAATCCTAATATCATCCGGAATGTGGTCGTTTTCCCGGCTCCGTTTCCGCCTAAAAAACCAAACATTTCTTTCTCGGGAATCTTTAAATCAAGGTGATTGACAGCTGTGAACTCCCCGAATTTTTTCGTAACTTCATTGATTTGCAGACTCAATGGGCAACCCCCTTTTTATATGACTCTCACAATAACATGTTAACGGAAATGTTTTCCAAGTTCAACCTTCTTCAAAAGTCCTATACCTTCTTTTCCCCTTTGATTATATGCAAAGTCATACAAACAATGTCTCGTTAGACTCCCGGATCATAGAGCCACCATTATCAATTTTTTACAACCATATAGATCCATTCCGCTGATCATCACGGATAACATGTTTTTGTTTCATGAAAGTTGTGATGCCTTGTTGCCTCATAAGTAATTTCCTTTCCTGTCGTACTGCCCGAACAAAATAATGAAAAAGGAAAAAACTGATGCCTAACTTTCTGGTCATTTTTAAATTCAAGTTAATGGATAGGAAAAATATATTTGTTTTCCTATGCTCTCTTTAAATCCCTTTCATTGCTTCCGATATATACATGGATAACTTATCACTTCGAGAAGGAGTAACAAAGATGAATAAACTTAGTACGAAAATAGGTCTCGTTCTGTTAGCAGGGATGGTCATTACATTGATCGGAAGTTTACTTTTAATGTATAAGAGTACAAATGATACGGTCGAGAAAACGATAGCCATGAGCAGCTTGGACACGGCAAGCACCATCGCCCAAGGCATAAATCAAACTGATTATGCGGAGTTTCTAGGCAATCAAACAGAAACGCAAGCATATTGGAAAATCCGGGAACAGTTACATGACTATAAGCAAAAAACGGGAGCGTTATATGTATATACATTAGGGATTGACGAGACAAGCAAAAAGGTCCATATTCTGATCGATGGAATGAGTAAGGAAGATGAAAAGGCAGCTCCCATCTTAACTACTACAACTGCCACTGCATATTCTGATGTAAAAAGCGTAATGAAGGGAAAGGTTTCTACCACTTCGATAGTTCATGATCCTGAGTATGGTGATTATTTATCCGTTTTCGTTCCAATAAAACAAGGAAATGAGGTCATTGGGATATTAGGGGTGGATATTGATGCGAGCAAAGTGGATTCTACAGCAAGCAAGGTTCTGGGAGGCATCCTTCCTCTAACGATCATCATCAATGTAATCCTGATAGCAATCGTTGTGGGAGCTTTAATATGGTACTTGACCAGAAAGTTAAGGCCACTTCGAATGGTCAGCATGGCTGCAAAGGAAATTGCCGAGGGGGATTTAATCGCAGCCAATCAACTGATTAGCCATACGAAGGTAAAGGGTAATGACGAGATCAGCACATTGGTGAAATCATTCGAAGAAATGATCAACAATACGATTATGATTGTCAACTCGATGAAAAGCTCATCACTACAGCTTTTGGCAGCATCAAGTGAAATCGAACACAAAATTAGTGAAATGGACACGTCCACACAATATATCGTGAAAGGCATTCAACAAGTTGCCGGAGCTACGGAAGTGCAATTGCACAGGAGTGAAGAATCATCAAGGGTCATAGAGGAAATGACCATAGGGATTCAAAAAATTGCCGAAGCATCGTCAGAAGTCAGTGAACAAACAAATCAGGTGTCCATACAAATGTCCAATGGAAATAAAGATTTAAATGGACTCTCCAATCAAATCTTGCAAGTAAAAGATGTGATGCTCCAAGCAAGTTCAGAAATAAAGAAACTGGACGAACAAGCAAACGAAATCGTGAATATCGTCCATTTAATTACGGGGATAGCAGAGCAAACAAACTTGCTGGCACTAAATGCAGCGATTGAAAGTGCTAGGGCGGGTGAACATGGGAAAGGTTTTGCCGTCGTATCGAATGAGGTGCGAAAATTAGCGGAAGGCACCAAGGAATCTGCTACCAATATCCAAGAATCCCTGCTTAATTTTAAATCGATCATCAATAACTCAGTGGCCATGATGGAAACGGGTACGAAAGAGGTCGAAGAAGGAACGAAGGTTGTCCTGAATACAAGGGAAACATTTAATGAGACGATAAAATCTTATGAGCATGTTAGTGATCAGATTCAAGAGATATCCGCCATAACAGAGCAAATGGCTGCAGGTTCTCAGGAAATCAATGCTTCGATAGAAAATTTTGCGGCTCTAACTAAGGAAACAGCTGAGGTATCACAGCAAGTGGCACTTTCAACCGATCAGCAAGCAAAATCCATGGAAGACATCTCATTCTCGACCACTTCGATGGTAAAGCTCGCTAACGGTCTGGAAAAATCTGTCGAACAATTTAAGGCTTAACCTATTGATCCGCCATGCTCCTCTGGCATTGGAAAAGGGATTTTGCTTTTAAAGCAGAATCCCTTTTGGTCTCTGTTCATGGCTTTTTCAGATAAATACATAAGAAGGTACAATGGTAGGCAAAAATAGTTACAACATAAGTACTTGCTTTATTTTTTTGGTTATAGTATATTAATTGATGCATCAATCATTGACCTATCAATTAAGAAAAGAGGATGTTTATTGACGAATTCTTCATGTTCCAATGAATCGCTTATTTTATATAAGATGAACTGCCTTAACAAGCAGATAAGTTCAAAATTCGAGAGTTGTATGGGTATCAGTCAATCAAGACATGATATTTTATATCAGCTTTATCAAGTGAATGAAATGAGTCAAACAGCTCTTCAAAAAGAGGTCAAAATTGACGGTGCTGCGATTACCCGGCATTTAAAACAACTTGAAGCGACTGGGATGATCACAAGGCGTAAAGATCCGGATGATAATCGATTCACGCTCGTTTCCCTTTCAGATCCCGGTCGTCAACAAATCATTGCTTCCCAAGCTGAAAAGGCTCGTTTCGTCACGTTAATGCTTAAAGATTTCAATGAAACGGAACGTAAAGAGTTAACGGAAATGCTCATACGGATTCAAAATAATATAAGTGAAGTATAATGCCTGCTTCCTTACGAAAAAAACGAATAAAAGGAGATTTTCATCAATGACTACTGCACAAATTACAAATGACTTCAATGAAATACTTACAGGTCGCCGCTCGATAAAAAAATATGACACGACTGTCAAAATAACCCGCGCTGAAATGGAGGAAATCCTGACATTAGCGACACTTGCCCCTTCTTCAGTAAATATGCAACCATGGCGCTTCTTGGTCATAGACAGCCCTGAGGGGAAAGCGACACTTGCCCCCCTTGCCCGCTTTAACCAGACTCAGGTCGAAACATCTTCCGCAGTGATTGCTGTTTTTGGTGATCTGAACAATTTTGAAAACGCCGAGGAAATCTACGGCAAAGCTGTCGAAATGGGACATATGCCTATGGAAGTAAAAGAAAATATCCTGACCGCTTTTGCTGGATATTACGAAAGAATCTCGACTGAAGAAATGAAAGAAGTCGTATTGGTTGATGGCGGTCTGGTGTCCATGCAACTAATGCTAGCGGCAAGAGCCTTTGGATATGATACGAATCCGATTGGCGGCTACGAAAAAGACAAAATTGCAGAAGCCTTTGGAATGGACAAAGAACGCTATGTACCAGTCATGCTTATCTCAATTGGGAAAGCAGCTGATGGCGGGCACGCATCCGTTCGTCTTCCAATTGATAAAGTCGCTCAGTGGAAGTAATGGATTGAATTTTTTTAAGATGCTTGAAAAAAGAGAGGATGAACTTACATGATTATCATTCATGCCGTATTCAATATCAACCCAGCCAAACAAGATGCATTTCTAGCTGAGATTCAACCACTTATCGATTCTTCAAGAGCGGAAAGCGGTAATGTTTCTTACAACCTTCACAAAGACACAGAGAACGACAATCAATTTACAATGGTTGAGATTTGGGAAGATAAGCAAGCTGTTGCTAGCCATAACTCAAGTGAGCACTTCACTTCATTTGTCGGGAAAGCTAAAGAATTCCTCACTGCTCCTTTGGATGTTAAAGCTTTTGAAGGGCAGCCTTTGAAATAATCCCAAAACGAATGGCCTGCTTTTACTGATATCACGTTAATACAAAGACTGATGAACTAGCACACGCTGGATCATCAGTTTTTTTATGGATTACGGACATCCCACTTCTCCCCTTCCTGTTATATTATTGCTCGTTACGTTCATTTTTAAGACAGGGTATTTTCCTTTTTCCTGACAGCGGATTTCGTTATAATGAAAGAAATGAACCTAAAACAGTAAAGGGGACATATATTTGGATACCATTCTGTATTTTTGTTTTTCACTCATTTACATCATTCTTTTTCTAATGGGCATTACCCTCATGCGACGGCATGATAGCCATTTTTCCCTTTCAAGCTCTCTCCTCTTCGTTACGCTCGCACTCTTTGTGGACAATATAATCATCGCTTCCGGGAAATTCATTAATGATGCACCTATGCTTGAGATGCTCAATATCTCCCGTTTCTGGATTCACGGATTTATCACACCGACATTGATTCTGTTTGGTTGGGGAATGGCAAAAAGAATCAATATTCCTTTTACAAAGAAAATTGCCGTTTTCTATTTTTTCCTTTGCCTTACGGCAGGACTCATCATCTATGAATGTATCGAAAATATGCATAAAACCTTTGTACCTGTCCGCGAGTATGGCGTTTTAAGATATGTTAGCGAGGGATCTTCTGGTCCGCCTCTCATGGTGCTTGTAGTAACCCTTGTATTATTGGTGATAAGCATCAACATCTTCCTGAGAACTCGTTGGATTTGGATGCTTTTAGGGGTCTTGATCATGGTAGGCGGCAGCGCCATCCCTATCCCCTTACCGAGTTCGGCACTCACGAATGCATTTGAGTTGATTTTTATATGTTTATTGTGGCTTACACACTATAAATTAGCCCCACAAAATTACAAGCCCTCGTGGCGAGGTTAACAGAGAACGAAGCAAAAAGAAGCCTTTTATATGTATAATAGGCTTCTTTACTACGTATTTCTTCCTTATATTAGATAGGGTGTTCTATCCTACAAGAATGGATATGGCACTATAGACCAATAACAAGGCCATGACGATATTGAATTGACTGCTATATTTTGTGAGGAACTTTTGAAACAGTGAACCGAACACACTCCAGCTCATCGTACTCAGGAAACCGATAAATGCAAGAAATAAGGAGAAAAATAGCAGACTAGCATTGGAAGTATGATAGGGAATGATAAAAGTTGAAACGGCCGTTATGCCATACAAGATACCTTTGGGATTGATGAACTGCAGCAGCATGCCTGACAGAAAACGGTTATTTCTATCTCCATCTTCATCCTCGCTTTTGTTTTTACTTTTAATTATTTTCGTTGCCAGATACAGCATATAGATGGCAGCAAGGACTGTCATGATAAATTCGATTTTTGGAATGAAATTTTTCAGCAGCAGATTAAAATAACTTGACAATAACATGATCACAAAGAAACCTGCTCCTACTCCTAAACAGAATTTCAGCGTCCGCTTAAACCCGTATTTGTTAGCGAATAACATCGCCATGATATTGTTGGGGCCTGGGGTGAAGCTGGTGACAAAAACATAAAGTAAAAATGTTACTAATGGCATAGGTGCGCCTCCCTTAAAGATGTGTGTTATAATGTTTAAAACGAACGATATAACGACTTACTTTTTATTGTACAATACGATCGTTATATTGTATATAAAGGAGTGCACTTATGGAGGAAATAAATCTTATACTTGCGAAAAACTTAAAAGCCTTCAGAGAAAATAAAAAGTTAAGCCTCGAAAAGGTTGCAGAGCTGACTGGTGTAAGCAAAACAATGATAGGCCAAATTGAACGAGGGGAATCGAGTCCCACGATCACAACGATCTGGAAAATTGCCAATGGTTTAAAGATCTCCTTTTCTTCGCTAATCGATCATCCACGGCCAGATACAACGGTTGTTCTTAAAAGTGATATTCGAACATTAACTGAAGACAACGGCAAATATCTAGTTTATCCTCAATTCCCCTTCGAAGCTGATAAACGTTTTGAGGTTTATTCGATCGAGATCGAAGCAGGTGGATATCATCGTGCCGATCCACATCAAGAAGGAACGGAAGAATTCCTGACTATTTTTGAAGGCGAGCTGACTGTCCGCCTAAATGATCATGAATACATCTTAAAAGATGGCGACTCCATCAGATTCAAGGCAGACAAGCCCCATGCTTACCTGAATACCGGCGGAACGCTGACCCGGTTAAGCATGATTTTATATTATCCAAATTAACCCCCCGTTTTAAGAGAACGGGGTTTTCAGACTGGAGACAAACCTTATGTAATTCTTGTTTGTCTCTATTTTTTTATGGCTTTTACAATGTGGACGAGGATTGTAACAAGAGGCACTAAGCTTTTCAGAGGCGGTCCGGGAGCCTCTTCAGCTTCGCCAGCGAGGTCTCCCGTGACTCGCATTTCACACAGGAGTTTCGTATCCTCCGTTCCAATCAACTTTGTTTTATCTTCAAGATAGGGTCCTATTGCCTAGAGTCTTATTGCTTTAAAATAAAAGGATTCAAACTTGAGGTGACGAGTATGCTTTCTATTCATGATTCTATCCAACAAGAAAGATAAACTTACTGGCCTAGCCAATACACGTGCTTGAACAAAAGAAGAATTCAATCGTTCTATCGCAAATATAAATAGAAGAAACTAAGCCTATTCAGAGTCGTTTATGCTGAACTTGGGACTCATTTGAATGGCTTGCTCTAAAATAGGTCCATTTCTAAAATGTTAAAATATGAAGACATGAAAAATAATCAGGTTTATCAAGGTGTAAACACACGTTCTTTTAACGTGAAAATAAAGGGCATGACCCAGTACAATACAATACTGGATTCATGTCCTTTATTTTTTGCCTTGATATTGTATTTAACTTTTTGGATTCAGATCAACTAAGTCTTTTTTTGGAAATTAATTTTAATTGGTTGTAAATCGGACGAGATGAATAATAAGATAAAAAACTTCTTCGTTGGTACTGTATTTGCCAGTCATGCTTTCGCAGTAGGTAGCGATCGATTTGGCACATTTGAATTCGTTTGGATAGTTGGTTTTGTGATGTTCATATAAGAATGAGTCCTTGGAATTCAGTTGTTTGTTGTCGAAGATTCGCCGAATAAAGTATTGCAAGTGGGTCACGAATCGGTTGTATCGCATTGATGAGTGGTCGAGTTTGACGTTTAGTTGGTACCGTACGATGTTAAGTATGTCTTTGAGCATGGTGACGGTGAGTACGGTGTTTTCAAAGTTTTCTTCCTCGTTTTTGGCATTGACGAGGTGAAAGGCAATATTGCCTGCTTCTTCTTCTGGCAAGTTGATATTCAGGTGCTCGTTTAAGTGTGTGATGACGATCATGCCTGCTGCGTACTCTTCCGGGTAGTGAATGCGTACGTCATTTAAGAGTTTGTTTTGTAATATTACTCCCTTTTCGACGCGTTCAATAGCGAAGACTATGTGGTCAAGTAACATTAAAAAATAGCGGTTGTCGAGTTCGTTACCCCAATCGGATTTCATTTTTTTTAGTGCGCTATTGATTGTGTCCAAATAGTCTCGTGGGATGCTTTCGAGTAAGTGGACATATTCCTGTTTTGTGCGCTGATCGTTTGGCGTGAAGATTTTTTCGACAGAGCTTTCCTGGATGACATCGCCTTCTTTACTATTAAAACCAAGGCCTTTTCCCATGACGATGATATCTTGACCATTTTCATCTCTAGATAGCACAAGGCTGTTATTTAATACTTTTTCTACTTTCATTCTTCATCACCATTTTCATCGTGACATTTATGTGCGTTGGCGTAGCCCTTCATTTCCGTTGGATGTGATAACACGTTGATACCAGTAAAAGCTGTCTTTTTTGATTCGGCTTAAATCTTTTAAATCAAATTCTTCTCGATTTACGTAAATGAATCCGTATCGCTTGGCGTAGCCTTGGTGCGTGCTGACAACGTCCATTGCAGCCCAAGGGCAGTAACCGAACACTTCAACGCCGTCAGAAAGGGCCCATTGAATTTGTTCAAGATGCGCTTGAATAAATTCAATTCGGTAATCGTCGTGAACAGCGCCATCTTCTGTGAGTTCATCGGGTGCGCCGATCCCATTTTCGGTAATGATGATCGGCAGCTGGTACCGTTCGTATACTTTTCTCAGAGTGAGACGTAAGCCAACCGGATCAATTACCCATCCGTATTTTGTTTTATCGACGTATGGATTTTCCTCTGGTCGATAAACGCCGGGTTCGCCTAGCATAATTTGCTGGTCACCAGCTCGAGGGCTTACGTCACTTGCTTCTCCAGTACTCTCTGCAATCGTTGCGGTTGAATAATAATTGATAGCAATAAAATCGGGTTGCCCTTGTTGAATCGCAAGCAAGTCGCCTTCTTCAATAGTAGGCGTCCAGACATGCTCCTCTAGGTAACTCCATAATAATCGATTGTACCTTCCGTGTACAGCAAGGTCGAGAAAACTCCAGCCGCGGAGCGTTTCCCAGTTATGAGCTGCAATCGCGTCCGCTGGTTTGCTGGTTGCTTGGTACATGGATGTCATGTTTAGTGCTGGTCCAATTTTTGCATGTGGACATAGTTCATGGCAGAGTGACATCGCTTTTCCTTGTGCAACTAGCATATGGTGGTTTTGCTGATAGAGCTCTTTTTTTGATGGCAACGATCCGCCTTTTGGAATGCCGACAGCACCAGGGTGTAATATGAGCGTGTTTTGTTCGTTTATCGTGAGCCAGTGCGTGACTTTGCCTCCAAAGCGTTCAAATAAAACACGGGCATAGTTCGCGAAAGCATTGATCGTCTCGCGGCTGTTCCATCCTCCTTTCTCTTCAAGTGCGTACGGGAGGTCAAAATGGTATAGCGTGACGATGGGCTCGATTCCGTAATGAAGCAATTCGTCAATAACACGCTCGTAGTGAACGAGTCCTTTTTCATTAACGGTTCCGGTGCCGTCTGGTAAAATGCGCGTCCAAGCGATGGAAAAACGGTACGCTTTTAGGCCGAGCTCATGGAATAGTTTGATGTCTTCTTTGTAGTGATGATAGTGGTCGCTCGCTACGGTGAAACCAGCGGTGCTTTTTGGATGGTCCATCATGTCAATGACTGATTTTCCTTTGCCGTCTTCATTCCAAGCACCTTCGACTTGATAAGCAGATGTGGAAGCCCCCCAAAGAAAATTGTCTGGGAATGGCTTCAGATTTGTGTAATGCATGAGTTATGCCTCCATTTTCGTAAGGTTCATCAGTGGGTCTCCTGAAGAAATGTGATTTTGATTGATTATATCCAATGAATTAAATTCTTCATGGTTAGTGATGATTATAGGTGTGACAGTTTCATATCCTTTTGCCTGAATGGCTTCACGATCGAACCTGACAAGTATATCACCCTGTTCTACCCGGTCTCCTTGTTTTACATGTGTCTCAAAGTGTTCCCCTTTTAAGCTGACAGTGTCAATCCCTACGTGGATCAATAATTCAATGCCATCGTCACTTCGAAGACCAACGGCGTGCTTGGATTCCATCATTGTCAGGATTTCACCCGCAAACGGTGCTTTCACTTCATTTTGATCCGGTAAAATCGCAACCCCTTTTCCAATCAGTTCATTTGAAAAGACATGATCGTTTATGGTGTTTAGCGGAATGACTTTTCCGGATAGCGGGCTAGCGATCATTTTTGCATGTGTTTGTGTAGTTTCTTCCACTGGATCATCAAAGCCTAAAATCCATGTTGTAATAAATGCGACAATAAATGCAATGGCCATGGTAACGAGGGCGTGTACAATATTCATTGGATTCTCCCCGATAAAAGCTGGGATAGCCGCAAGTCCTGGCGAAACAAATGCGTAGCGGACAAGACCAGAAAGACCTGCATAAATCCCCCCACATGCCCCACCAATCATCGCCGCAATTAATGGTTTCTTTAATTTAAGCGTAACTCCGTAAAGCGAAGGCTCTGTAATACCAATTAAGGCCGTGAAACCAGCCGAACCAGCTAATTGTTTTAGCTCTTTGTTTTTTGTTTTCATTGCAACCGCAAGGGTGGCTGCACCTTGTGCGATGTTGGAAGCAAGCATTCCTGGTCCATTTATCATTTCTTCTCCATTATTGGATAGCTGTGTTGTAGCAATAGGGGTCATGGCCCAAGCAGTACCAGTGATAAGTAGGAACGGCTGTAGTCCACCCATCAGCATTGGAATTAACCAGTTTGCACGGTTGTTAATCGTTTCAGCACCAAGGGCAACGAGATCATTTAAATACGTGCCGATTGGTCCGATCACGACTAACGCCAGAGGAGCGGTAATAATTAGGATTAACATTGGTTTTAAAAAGAACTTAACGATTGATGGTGAAACACGTTCAGCAAAGCGTTCAATATATGACATAATCCAAACGGTAATAATTATCGGTAAAACAGAACCTGCATAATCTGTCAAGCGCACTGGAACGCCCATAAAGAAAAGGGCTTCTTTAGAAGCTAAAACCGATGACCAGTTTGGGTGTAGTAACACGCCTGCAATGGTCATGGATAACACCGGATTGGTTCCGAACTTAATCGATGCTCCGTAAGCAAGTAGTACAGGCATAAAGAAGAAAGCTGCATCCGCGACAGTGTTTAAGATAAAGAAGGTTTGGCTTTCATTGGTCAATGCGCCCGTTAACACAAGCACCGCCAATACCGCTTTAATCATCCCGGCACCAATAATGGCAGGTATAAATGGTGCGAATGTGGTAGAGATGACGCTTATTAAACGAGAGATGACACTCTTTTTTTCTTTTCTGACGGTATTTGCATTTCCACTCGGTTGCTCGCCCATTTCGTTTTTAATGGCACGGAAGGCTTGTTGGACTTCATTTCCTACGATGACTTGGAACTGACCGCCTTTATTGACAACAGAGATGACGCCCGGTAACTTCTCGATTTTAGCGGATTCTACTTTAGAAAAGTCATGGAATTCAAATCGAAGTCTGGTTGCACAATGGGTTATCACTGATACATTTTCTTTTCCACCTACAAGTTTTAAAGTGTCTTTGCCTAGCTGTTTATAATCCATATCTTCATCCCCTTTACTTAGTACTGATAAAAATAACCATAAAAAAGACCAAAATAAGATGCACCTATCCCGTTAAGAAATAGAGCAAATTATTTTGGTCTTGCCTGCTTTACCAGTAACACGCCAATTTAATTTGTTGATTATAATGAAACGCTTACAAATAAATTATCATAACTATTTGTGCATTACAATAGTTTTTTGATAACCTTCATTCTTGTTCAATTAAACTTTCCTTATCACCATAAAGAAAGCGCCTTAAAGACAGCTCGATTTTCAGCTAAACCAGCTAATAAGATGTCAATATCTTACTCTAAGATTTTATGATATACAATTTTTGGCCATGCCAAAAACCCTCCGCAACCCTTTAGGAAGGATTTTCCTTTGTTTCACAAAAAACAACAATCTTTACGAAGAGAGCCTTCGAAAATGACAATCCTTCACATGAACCAGCGAAACACAGGGCTTTTGAGATCCATCGTGAAAAGGCCATAATCAATGACGACCATTTCATGTTCTTCGGTAAAAGCGACATTTGCGATTCGCAAATCTATTGGAATCATGCCATACTTCAGAAATATAATTTCAAGCTTGATAAGCTTCATATAGTCGAGGACTGCATGCCGTACACTTGTGTCCATCTTCTTCATGATGACCCAGCCAGAATCATATTCACTAACCGGACAAATATACTTTCTAACTTCCTCCCTGCAATTATTATAGATGTGTGCTTCATTTGCGTTGGCCACCATACCTACCTCGGACAAGGCAACTTTTAATATATAGCCATTATCCAGATCGTAAACGATTCGATTATACCCATGCCCGATCATTTCATATTGAAGGTTCAGCGTTTTTGTAGCGGAAGTCATTCTTTGTGCTGTCGTTTCAAAAAAATGGAGCTTCCCCATTTTTGCTATCCATGAGTCAATGGCTTGTATCTCTTCACGTCGCAACATGGATCCTTTATTCATTTTATTTAGCAACAATTTTACACGTCTCCTTTTAAGTATATGCGCCTGACGATTGTTATTTAGAAAGGCCCAAGATCACCAAACTAAGCCTTCCATACAGTATCCCTTTTGTAACATGATATGGATTTACATATAAATGGCTTGTACAATCAGCAAAAAATCCCAGTGGAGACCCTGAGCTGTTGCTTCTTGTGGTTGATTGATGATATAAAAATAGACAGGCGGCAAAAAGTTTGCCACCTGTCCGGCTTGACCTATCCTCTTACCTTAATTTCGCGACATTAAGAACGCTTCCAATTCCACGCTCGTTGGATAAGAAGACTGAGTTCCCCGTTTCGTGACACTTAATCCGGCAAAGGCTGCAGCCTTATTTATCGCCTGGAGTACATCCCCATTTTTCACTAAAAAGTGGGCAAAGCAGCCTATGAAGGCATCCCCCGCTCCGGTTGTATCTACCGCTGTCACTTTGTACGCCGCAACCTTTATATTATTTTCCTTCGTTATCCACATGACGCCCCGGTTTCCCATCGTTACGATTACATTTTCAACGCCCTTATTTATCAGAATGGACGCCGCTTCCTTAATTTGTTCATCTGTGGCAACAGGCATGTTCGTTAAAATCTCCAGTTCGCTTTCATTCGGGATAAAAAAGTCACTTTTGCACACATAATCAAAATCAAGTTCTTTTGACGCAGGAGCCGGATTTACTATGACCGGAATGTTATGTTCGCGACCAAAATCAATCGCACGGTAAACGGTTGGAAGCGGAATTTCAAGCTGAAGGATAATCAAGGAAGCTGTCTTAAGCTTCTCGGCGGCACAGTCGACATCCGCCGGCAGCAAGTGCTGGTTTGCTCCCTTAATGATCAGGATGCGGTTTTTTGATTCTTGATCGACAAAAATCGGTGCCACACCGCTTGATGTGCCGGTCACTTTACTGGTGAATTCCGTATCAATCCCATGGCTTTCAAGATTTTCGATTGTGTTATCCGCAAAAAGATCATCGCCGACCTTCGTTACCATCATCACCTTTGAGCCCATTTTGGCGGCTGCAATCGCTTGGTTGGCACCTTTCCCGCCGCAGCCGATTTTAAAATCCGGTGCCTCAAGCGTTTCTCCTTCTTTTGGCATGTCCACGATGTAAGAGATCAAATCCACCATATTCGATCCAATCACTGCTATGTCCATTTTTTGTTCCTCCTTATTTCTTTCCGGTCACTATCGTGAACGTCCTCTCTTCCCCTGCTCCAAGCATCATCAACGTTCCTGCTTTTTCTGCAGCACTGAAGCCCTCTGGACGGCATGTGGCTGGCAGGACGAAAGAAGCGACATGCTGATTGACGTTATGCAATAACCACCTTGTGGCGCAGTTCAATTCCGCTGTCGAAAAATGGGTAAAAAACGTGATCCCGTCAGGTGAAACCATCTCGAACTCTGCTACTTCCTGATAAAGATTCAGCTCGTCAGCAAAGAACACGATTTCGGGATCATACATTTCAGGATTATTTAATGCTTTAAGCAATGCCTTGCCATTTAATAGCTTCTTATTGTAACCCCGCCATTTATCGGTCGGTTTCACATGATCTGGAATCGTCTCCCTTAGCTTGAAAGCGCTGTTCGGGATATTCTGCTTCATTTCGGCATTTTCCAAGTAAGCATAGTTTGTATGGCACATATACTGTAGCGGCATCACTTCGCCCGATAGATTTTTCACAGCCATGGTCATTTGAATCGACCCTTTCGCTTTGAACATTTCAACGCTCGGAGAAGCTAGGTAATGGTAGCCGAAACCTTTTATATATTCGGTCCGGCCGCAGATTTTCACTGACGAATCGGTTATTTCCAGCCAGGCACTGTCCATCTCCGCACAGGGCATTTCTCCATGCATTTCATGGTCATCATCAGGTCCCGGACAGCCATTGCTGATAAGCCCTGAATGGAAAGCAAAGCAACCATATGTATCTATGACGCTATCAGCCTTTTTGGGCTGAGCGAACATACTCTTCATTTTAAGATCTACACCGTCAAATTCCAAATCCCAAATCATCTGGCCCATGTATGGTAGAATTACCATCCTGCCTCTTGAATTGGTAATCTCAATCGCTTCAATACCTGATGGATAGCGGAATAAGTTAACAGTGAATTCTTCGTTGGTAAAAAATAGTGTGCGGCTTTCTTTAAAATAATTCCGCTGCAGTGCGATTATTCCCTTCATTCCTTCCACCCCTTCACTTTATCTTCGCACAGGGAAGCGGTGTTTGAACTTTTCCCTGTGCCGAAGATTCGTTTCTGAACTCACAATGAAGATGCTGGCTTTTCTGCAGCCTGAATTGTGACTTTTTGCGTTTTCATTTCACCTAAGAAATAGAAGCCAACGTAGATGAAGCATGCCATGGATACAAGGAAAGCCAGTTGCATCGAACCAAAGAAATCAGATGCAAACCCTTGCAGTGCAGGAATGAAGGCTCCCCCGACAATGGCCATGACGAGGATCGCTCCTGCCGTTTCGGTATATTTCTTATCTTGGATGACTTCAAGCGTTTCCGCATAAATCGTCGCCCAGCATGGCCCGAACAGCATGCTGACCGCAACGGCTGCGTACACCGCCGTCATATTCGGTACGAATGCCACATAGGCAAGAAGCGCTGAACCAATGATGGAATAACTGACCAATACTTTTGCTGGCGAAAAACGGGTCATCAAGAAATTCGCAATGAACTTGCCTGCAAAGAAAGCACTGAAACTATATACCATAAAGGTTGATGCGGTACGCTCATTGATGTCGGGATTTAGATCGAGCGCAAGGCGAATCGTAAAGGACCAAACCGTCACCTGCATCCCCACGTATAAAAATTGCGCGGCCACTCCTTTACGGAATCGTTTGTTTCCACCCAGGTATTTAAGCGTTCTCATGATCCCTGGTGATTTCCCAGAAGCATTGCCGCTCTTCCCTTCCGGCTTACATGATGGGAACTTGGTCAAAATGAACAAAATCAAGATACCGATCAGGACGAAAATCATATATCTATACGGTTCCAGCGTATTTTCTAGCATTTTCAGCCCAAAGGCCTGAGCCTCTGCCGGCGACATCGTCGCCATCCTTGCCTCGAGGCTTGCCCCTTCCTGGAATACAAGGTATTTCCCTAATAAGATTCCAGAAATCGCACCAATAGGATAAAAGGTTTGGCTGATATTCAAGCGAAGGATCGCATACTTTCGCGGCCCAATCATCGAACTATATGTATTTGCAGCCGTCTCAAGAAATCCTAGGCCGATCGCGATGGAGAAGATCGCGAATAAAAACATCGTATACGTAGCCATATGCGATGCTGGGTAAAATAACGAGCATCCTATAATATAAAAAAGCAAACCGGTAATTATGGCAAATTTATAATTCGTTTTCTTAATCACCATTGAAGCTGGTATCGCAATCAGGAAATACCCCCCATAAAATGCGCTCTGCACTAAAGCACTCGCAAAATCTGTCAACTCAAATACATGCTTGAACTGTGCGATCAGGATATCGTTCAAACTGGCGGCAACCGCCCATAACGGGAAAAGCAAAGACAACAGGATAAACTGAAAAATAGGCGTACGATTCAAATAACCATCTGACAGCTGAATTAAGTTCTGTTTTTTCATTTTTTAACATCTCCTTGTGTCCATTAGTTTAGAAAAACCCCTTACACGCTATATCGGTATTCACCCTCGACTGCTTCGCCGTCCAAGATCGCCACCCCGGAGCTTGCCCCTATTCGAGTGGCACCAGCCCGAGCCATCGCTTTCAAATCCTTCAAGTCACGAATATTCCACCGGATGCCTATATACCAGCCTTATCACCTGCAACCTTGCGCATGAATGCGACATCCTCCACCGCTGCTCCTCCTGTCGAAAATCCAGTCGATGTTTTCACTAAATATGCACCGGCACGAAGGGAAAGTTCGCAGGCATTTTTTCTTCCTCTGCAAGCTAAGAAGTTTCGATGATCACTTTCACAAGCGCCTTGGTGCCAGCTGCCTCAACAACTGCCACGATATCAGCCTCCGCCTCATCATATTCACCAGATTTCCATAATCCAATCGCTAAAACCATAGCACTTCTTCGGCGCCATTTTGAATGGCATTCTCTGTTTCCAACGCTTTTATAGCAGTCGTCGAGGCACTGAGCGGAAAGCTGATAACCGTACAAACCTTCACATCACTTCCTTTAAGTTCTTCTGCCGCCGGATTCACACATTTAGAGGCAACCTCCTATTCTCTTGCTTCATCACAAAGAGTCAGATCTGTTTTTTTTGTTGCTTCCGCCTTTCATAAGGTATGGTCGATCATTTTTGCCTTGTTCATTTTATACTCTTGTCTTCCCCATTTAAAATAAAGCGCTTTCAATTCATGAAAGGAGATGGGCGACTGGATGATTTGATTGTCCAGTGCCCTTTTCATACAATTAAAACGTCGGGTTCACCAATCGGCAAGACTGCCTGATTTTAAGCTCAGGAGACAATAAATACTCCCGTTTTGGAAGATTCCCCTTTAAACTAATCCGTTCATGCAACAGTAAAAAGGCAATTTCTCCTATGGAATTCATTGGCCTTGCTACGACACTAAGCTTAGGGTTCAAAAATGTTGCAATATCCACATCATCAAAGCCTATGAACGATACCTCACTGCCAAGCCTCCAGTTTATATCCTCCAGCGCCTTCATACAGCCGATCGTCATCATATTGTTGGAAGAAAAAATGGCAGTCGGCCTCTCATCAAGTTCAAAAAGCCTCTCTGTACACTGATAGCCGCTTTGCTCCCCGAAATCACCTTGAATGACATATCGTTCATCCAATTCGATTTTGTAATCTGCCAAGGCTTGTTGATAGCCCATGTACCGCTCCAGTCCAGGGGTCGTATTCAAGGGTCCGCATATGATCGCAATCTTTTCATGCCCCTGTAAAATCAATCGCTGTACTGCCTGATAGGCCCCCTTCTTGTTATCTACAAGAACTGTATCCACTTCCAATTTTTTAATGCTTCGGTCAACCGCTACGACAGGGATTCCTTGTTCTTCAAGAAGCTTTAGGTGATCGCCGTTTTCATTTGCTGTTGTGATGATCACTCCATCCACGCCACGCTCAATGAAATTTTTCACGATTTCTTCTTCAATCTTGGGCGATTCATTCGTGCTGCTTAAAATGGTGAAGTACTCCTTTTCACGTGCTTTTTGTTCGATTCCTGCCATTACTAGCGGAAAGAACGGATTCCTGATATCAGGTACAATGACGCCAATCGTTTTCGTTTCTTTTAGCTTCATGGTCCTTGCTGCTGCACTGCGGATATAGCCCAGTTCCTCGATTGCCTTAAGGATCCGTTCCTCCGTTACTTTACGGACTCCTCCTTGGTTATTGATGACCCGGGATACCGTGGCAATAGAGACGTTTGCTAGACTTGCAACATCCTGAATATTTGGTTTAGATTCCATTTTGTTGACACCTCAAAATGTAAACGTTTAGATTTTTCAAGACAATCACCAGATATATCAAGATACGATTCTCTTATAAGAGTTTATAAAAATGTAAACGTTTAGATTATTCTTAAAAATAGATTAACAGGTTTATTTTGCAATGGCAAGCGTTTTTATATGCGGTTACATGCATAGCTCACATTTTTCATGTTTTGCACAGGATGGATGGTATATTATAGTATGGGACATCAATGATTTAAGACAAGGAGTGATGAAATATCAGAAAAAGATGGATGCTATCAGCACTGGCTGGATTATTGCTCGTTTCATTAGGTGTATGGGCCTTCAATAATTCCAGCAGCGAGAATGAACCGCAAAAACGTGAAAGCAGAAAAACTGAGAAGTCCAAGATCCCTGTAGTAGAGGAATTTGGCGGACCTCACCTTGAAAAAGTCGGGGATAAGGTCCATCAAAAAAATTGGGGAACACTCACCTTACTTGAGACCAAGCCAGTTAATAAGTCGTTTGAATTAGCTCACATGGTGATCACGATCAAGGATATTCGCAGGGTTCAATTATCCTCGCTTACTGACGAAGCAGAGACAGAGCTGGAGTCTTATACCGGTTTGAGTTTTGAAGAGGCCTACTCGATCTATTATAAAGACAATTTAAGCATGGAGGAAATCGACCAAAAAGCCGCTTGGTCCAAAGCGGATATTGACGAACAGGTTTCTTATCTGGAAATTACTTATTCCGTGGAAAATAAAGATTTGAAGGAGCTCCAGTTCTTCAGCATGGAAAATGTCACCTTCAATGGTAACCTTACATATGATGTGCCCACTAAAAATTTCATCCACTCCGGTGATACGTTCATCGGGACAAAAAAAGTCAGCCGCTCGGATTACCAACCAGGCGAAAAGAGGGAAGGCACAATTGGCTTATTGATCGATCCAGAGGAAAACATTGGGGAGCTCGCGTCCTTTTCATTCACGACAGACGATATATTAGATGGTGAATCACATGAATTATTGATGAAGGGCACTACGTTTGAAGTTCGCTTAAGAGGAAAATAGTTTAGTAGTTAAGATAAAACCGCCAGACAAGGGAATGTTCTCTTATTTGGCGGTTGTTTGATTTTCGTGTCGGCTGCCATACAGCAACTCATATTTCACCTGCTGTATGGCGCTGCATTTCTTCTTCCAATAAGATACGGCGCAATATTTTCCCTACCGCTGATTTTGGGAGCTGTTTCCTGAACTCAAATTCCCGCGGCACCTTATAACGGGCCATGCGTTGACGGCAGAACTCCCGGATTTCCGCTTCCGAGACGGTTCGTCCTTCCTTGATGATTACAGCCGCTTTAACCGTTTCCCCGCGATATGTATCCGGCACGCCATATACACACGTTTCTTTCACGGCAGGATGCTGGTAAATAATGTCCTCCACTTCTGTTGGATAGATATTATAGCCGCTTGCAATGATCATATCCTTCTTCCGGCCCACTATATAAAAATACCCTTCTTCGTCCATCGTCGCGATATCGCCGGTGTAGAGCCAGCCATCCCGCAAAGCTGTTGCCGTATCCCCTGGATTTTTCCAATAACCCTTCATGACCTGTGGCCCTTTAATGATCAATTCACCTGCTTCGCCTGGTGTCATACCTTTTGTCCCCGTTTTCAAATCTACGATTCTTGCGTCGGTATTAGGGTATGGTATCCCAATGCTCCCGGGCTTCTTTTGTCCATTAACAGGGTTTCTGTGAGTGGTGGGTGAGGTTTCGGACATGCCGAATCCCTCCGATATCGAGATACTGAAAGCTGTTTGGAATTGATGGATGATTTCTATCGGGAGCGGGGCTGAACCGCAGCTGCAGTATTTAAAGCAGCTTAAATCGTCTGCCGTTAAATCCCGGTGATTGAGTAAGGCGATATACATCGTCGGAACACCTGGAAATATGGTTGGCCGATGTTTTCGGATCAGCTCGACCACTTTATCGATTTCAAATTTTTCCAATGTTATATATGTCGCGCCTGCATAAACGGCACTATTCAATCGTCCATTGCCAAACACATGGAATAACGGCGTCAATCCAAGCATCCGTTCGCCAGGACTTTGGAGTTTGAGAGGTTCCGCCGTAAAGGAAAAGTCTTGAAGGACGTTGGAAATCAAATTAAAGTGGGTGAGGATGACTCCCTTGGATTTCCCGGTCGTTCCCCCGGTATATTGCAGCAAGGCCACCGCTTCCTTTTGATCTAGGGCAATCTCAGGTAGTTCCTTGTCCAGTGTCGTTGGAACTGGTCCACCCTTCCGTACTGTGTCGGCAGGAATGAACGTCACCAACTCAGAACAACTTGTCGCCCTCAACTTCTCCTGTTGTTCCTCACGTCCAATGAACCATTTTGCCTCGGAATCACTCAATATCTCATCTAATTCATTGGGCTGATACAAGGGATTTACTTGAACGACCACACCTCCCAAACGATGGATCGCATAGTAAGCAATGATATATTCCAGACAATTTGGCAGCATGATGGCTATCCGGTCATTCATTTGAAAACCCCTATCGAATAAATCCATAGCAAACCAACCTGTTGCATCCTTCAATTCCAAATAAGTCAGCTCATTTTCGCCGGCGATGACGGCTTTGGTTGAGGGGTAAAGGTTGGCAGAGCGCTCCAATAGTCCGTATAGGGACAATAAGGGAATCTCAATTTCAGGAGGGGTTTCTTCTGGATAAAATCTTTGCCAAGTTTTCATCAATCTCTCCCACTTCCTTGTCGTTAAAATGCTCGTAACTTTAAGTTTTGCTTACCGCTCGTTCATCCTCGCATCATTTATCTCGAATGATTTTGAATATTCCCGTTCCCTTTGCAATGATATTACCGTTTACATCTTTTATCTCTCCTTCAGTAAAGGCAATTTTATGCCCTTTTTGCAGGACTTTCGCTTCTGCAAACAATTCACCGCTCGATATGCTCGCCAAATAATGTACGGTCAAACTTGTCGTCACCACTTTTGATCTGGTCACGGAACGGGTCACCATTCCAAGGATGGTATCCAGCATGGTAGCGTGAATCCCTCCGTGCAATGTCCCATTAACATTCAGTAAATGCTCTTCAATGTTTAACTTGATCATAACATTTCCTTCCTCAAAGCGAGTGATTTCAAACCCGATATGTGAAAAGAACGCACTGCTTTCGAATTGGTTGCGAATATCCTCCACTTCAACAGACACACTATTCCCCCTTCCTTTTCCAATTACTCGAATACTATCTTAATAGGATCAGAACCACGTCAGATCTCCACTCCTTATATGGTTTCAACCATGATCGCCATTCCCTGTCCCCCGCCGACACAAAGTGTAGAGATTCCGTATCTCTCTTTCCTGCGAATCAATTCGTGAATGAGTGTTGTAACGATCCGCGCACCCGTTGATCCAACTGGATGCCCGAGCGCAATCGCCCCGCCGTTTACATTCACTTTGCTTTCATCAAGCGCCAGCTCCCTGATGACCGCCAATGCTTGGGAAGCGAATGCTTCATTCAATTCAAAAAGGCCGATTTCTTCAATCTTTTTACCGGTACGCTCCAAAAGCTTTCCGACGGCTGGTACAGGACCAATCCCCATCACTTCAGGAGAAACGCCAGCTGCCGCCCAATCTACAATTTTCGCGATTGGCTTCAGATGCAACCGTTTTGCCTCACTGGCTTTCATTAATACCAATGCCGAAGCCCCGTCATTACGGCCGCAGGCATTTCCTGCCGTCACGGTTCCATTTTCCTTGAATGCCGGTCTTAAAGCTGCAAGCCTTTCCATTGTGGTATCCGGACGAGGATATTCATCCACTTCTATCGTAACCGTCCCCTTTTTCTCACTTACCTGGACAGGAACGATCTCTTCCTTGAATTTCCCTGTTTCGATCGCCTGTGCCGCTCTTCGTTGGCTTTCAATCGAAAAGGCATCTTGCTCTTCCCTGGAAATGTTGTATCGCTGTGCGACATTTTCAGCCGTTATTCCCATTCCTAAACTGCTTCCATACATCTCCTGAGGCTGTTGCCCTGCTTCGGTATTCGAGTCTACAAGTTCGGTCCGATCCCCGCCAAATCGGGCACTTCTTAAATAAAGTGGAGCACGACTCATGCTTTCCGTACCGCCGGCAACGACGATATTGGCTTGTCCCGAGCTTAGTTGCTGGGCGGCTGAAGCGATAGCCTGCATGCCTGATGCGCATAAACGGTTTACCGTAAAAGCTGGTGCAGATTCAGGAATCCCAGAACGCAGAGCTGCCACTCTAGCGACATTCGAGGATTCGGTCGTTTGCCTTACCTCCCCGAAAATGACTTCATCCACTTGTTCAGCTGCTATATTGGCCCGTTTAATGGCCTCGTTGATAACGATGCTCGCCAAATGCCCCGAACTAATATTCTTTAATGCCCCTCCATAGCGGCCGATTGGTGTTCGAACAGCACTCACGATGACAATTTCTTCGCTCACTTCACATCTCCCCCTCAAAGTTCATACTATTTTTTCCTTCACGCCATTTCATGCATCCACATACCGCTCATCAATGCTTAAGCGGTCAACACTCTCCCAACACATTCCTTGCAATGATCAAACGCTGAATTTCATTCGTTCCTTCATATATTTTCGTAATGCGGGCATCACGGTAAAAACGTTCAACTGGATATTCCGCCATATAGCCCATCCCGCCATGAATTTGGACCGCTTTATCCGCCACCCGGTTGAACACGTCAGAAGCGAATAGCTTTGCCATCGATGCTTCCTTGATCACCTTCTTCCCTTCATCGATTTTTTGTGCCGCCATAATCGTCAAGGCCCTTGCTGCTTCCGTTTCCGTCGCCATATCAGCCAGCATCCATTGAATCGCCTGGTTGTCGGCAATCGGTTTGCCGAATTGAATGCGCTCCTTTGCATACTTAGCCGATAATTCTATCAACTTCCCGCATGAACCCACTGCCCTTGCCGCCAAGCCGACACGACCCTCGCCCAAAATGGTCAGTGCTGAAATATATCCCATTCCAACCTCACCGATAACATTTTCTTCAGGTATGATACAATCCTCAAATATGACTTGTGAGGTATACGATCCTCTCAGCCCCATTTTTTTGTCCTTTTTGCCGACAGTCAATCCAGGAAAATCTCTTTCTACTAAAAAAGCAGTAATCCCGCCTTTGGCCCCTTTACTCTTATCCGTTAAGGCGAATACGGTAAAAACGTCGGCTATTGGCCCGTTGGTGATGAAATGCTTCGTGCCGTTCATCACCCAGCAATCGCCCTTCTTTTCTGCACTGGTAGCCAAATTGGTGGCATCCGAACCTGCTCCGGGCTCAGATAATGCAAAGGCTGCTATCTTTGTGCCTGCTGCCATATCAGGCAAGTATTTCGCTTTCAAATGTTCGGATGCAAGCTTGACCAGCCCCGTACTGCCTATCCCGGTATGAGCGCTGATCAATGAAACAAAGCCATTATGCGTCCTGCCTAACTGCTCCAAAACGGTAGCCTTGCCCACTGTATTCAAGCCAATTCCGCCGTATTGTTCGGGAATGCTGATTCCGAATAAACCAAGGTTTTTTGCTTGTTCCACTAAATGCTCGGGAATGGCATCTTCTTCTTCAATCTGTATCGCGAATGGCTCCACTTCCCTTTCGACGAAATGACCGATCATGTCCTTCATCTGCTGCATTTCCTTGGTTAACGTGATTGTCATGATTATTTCCTCCTTTGATTTTTTCCTGGAATTACTTTTTTCTAGTTTTTCCCAAATCAGACTTCGCGCTCAATGATCGTTGCAATTCCCTGACCGCCACCAATGCATGCCGTTATAAGAGCGAACCTTCCTGATATGCGCTTTAATTCGTAAACCGCCTTTGTCATGAGAATGGCCCCTGTCGCACCAAGCGGGTGTCCGTGGGCGATGGCCCCCCCATTCACATTGATTTTGGCTGCATCCATATTAAGCTCCCTATTGCAGGCAATCACTTGTGCCGCAAAGGCTTCATTAATTTCAACGATGTCCATGTCAGCCAGGGTGAGCTTCGATTTTTCCATTACTTTTTTAATCGCGGGAACAGGGCCGATGCCCATATAATTTGGATCGACACCGGCAACAGCCTGTGCTTTGATCGTTGCTAGAGGCTTGATCCCCCACTCTTCCGCTTTTTCCCTCGACATGATGACCAATGCAGAAGCGGCATCATTCAATCCCGAACTATTGCCTGCCGTCACGGACCCACCTTCCAAAAACGCTGGTGATAAGTTGGCTAGCCCTTCTTTCGTTATTTGCGGGCGAGGATGTTCATCCACCTTAAATTCGCGTGTTTCACCCTTTCTGCCTGGTATGCTCATTGGCATGATTTGTTCATCAAAACGGCCCTCTTCCATGGCTTTGGCCATCTTTTTTTGACTTTGGAGGGCAAATTCATCTTGTTCTTCCCTGCTGACCTCATATTTTCCAGCTAAGTTTTCAGCAGTGATGCCCATTGGCGGATCGCCAATTTGTTTCGAGGACAGCTGTGACTTCCTGAACTGCGGAGGCATTGCGCTATATGCTTTTTCCGGTCGATCCATCAAGTAAGGCGCCCTGCTCATGCTTTCCACACCACCGGCAATAAAGATGTTCCCTTCTCCTGCAGAAATCGCCTGTGCTGCCAAATTGACAGCGTTAATCCCGGAACCGCACTGCCGGTCTACCGTCAAACCAGGAAGCTGTATCGAAAGACCTGTTTCCAATGCTGTCAATCTGGCTATGTTGCCGCCACCGCTCAAAACATTCCCCATGATGACGTCATCTATCATTTCGGGGTTTACCTTCGCCCGGTTTATCGCTTCCTTCATCACTTCCGCCCCAAATACGTGAGCCGGGACCGAAGCAAGTGCACCGCCCTGTTTGCCAATGGCTGTACGTACTGCTGAAACAATGACCGCATCTCTCTTCATTTTTCATCCACTCCCTTTTTTTATTTCACACTTGGACTTATGAAACTTTCCACACCTTCGACATGCTTAAGAGGACTTAAGGTCCATGTCCCCTGTTTGTTCATTTGTTTGATCCCTGGTTGACTTGACAGGTTTTACGAATATCGCAAATAAGATGCCAAAGACCAAGACAAGCGTTGCCATGAACAAAATTGATAGATTATAGCCCAATAGCTGGTTACCTCCGGCCAAACTTATGATATACCCTGTTACAAGAGGGGCAATGATGCCTGCTATGTTACCTGATGAGGTCAGGATGCTCGTCATCAACCCACCCCGCTCTTGCATTTCATTGATCATGATCGTTGGCCCGATCGGCAAAATGGCATAGGTCAGTCCTTTCGCTAAACACATGGCGCCTATCACCCAGATTGGATTTTGAAAAACCATGATGGAGGCAAAAAACAAGGCCCCCAGAATCATCGATCCCGCAACGACGTACACCCTTGACGATCGCCAGTTTTGATTCTTCTTAAATAAATGATCGGAAATCATCGATACCCCCATATAAATGCATACGGAAACGACTCCGATTATTGCTACGCTTGATCCCATTTGGCCTGGAGTCATTTTTACGGCTTCCACTAAATAAATCGGGAGCCAAACCGAAAACCAAACGACTAAAATATAAGTGGAAAAATAGGCGAGTGTGGTGAATAAAGCGGTAGGTGATGCCAGTAGCACCAAGAAGTCCTTCCATTTGATTTTTTCCAGCTTTGCTTTCTGTTTCTTTTGCACCTGCTCATGGACTTCGACTGGGTTTTCCTTTGTTAAAAATTGAAAAAGGAAGAACCAAACAAGGCTTGCTGCACCAAGCGTAGCAAAGGCAGCCTTCCATCCGAATATCGTAATTAAGGAAACAAGGATCGGCGCCACGATCATCGCACCGACCGTTCCCCCGCCGACAACCACTGAATTGGCAAAGCCTTTTAGCTTCGGGGGAAACCACTTGTCGGCATGGCTGTATGCAATTGGACTGTAAGGCCCTTCAAATGCGCCCAATAAAATCCTGTAAAGAATCAGAAATGGCAGCGCAGCGATGGCCAATACGCCGAATTGCAGCACAGTCCAGGTCAACATGATGAATCCAAGCACTTTTTTGGCCCCAAGTCGATCAGCCCATGCTGCTCCAAAAATCCCCGTTACGGGATAGAGCCAGTAATAACTGCTGCCGACAAGGCCCCACTCCGCATAAGAAAGATCGAATTCCTTCATGATGGGAACAGCTGCAAGTCCTACAATCGATTTATCCGCAAAATTAATGACGGCACCAAAGAATAATAGAATGAGAACAACCCAACGCATAACAATCCCTCCCTCTTGAATCTATCTTCACAAACCCGCATTTCCCTAACAAATGGGTTGGAATGACGTGTGTCTAACGCCGCTTCGTCCCTCAATCAATTTTCCCCTTCCCTTTCAAGCTCCTCTTTTACTAATAATCTTTTCAATAGCTTACCGACCGTGTTTCGCGGCAGTTCATTTCTTACTTCAAACACTTTCGGCACCTTGTACGGTGTCAGCTGGGAATAGCAATATCCTTCTATTTCTTCAAGGTCAATGGAAACGCTTTCTTTAGGGACAATGAATGCTTTTACGACTTCGCCTTTTTCTTTATGAGGGATGCCCACCACAGCAGCTTCCTTGATCGCTGGATGTTCATACAAAACCCCTTCCACCTCTTGCGGATAAATGTTGAATCCGCCCACGATGATCATTTCTTTTTTCCGGCCGACTATATAGAAATATCCTTCATCATCCATGACGGCAAGGTCACCCGTGTACAGCCAGCCATTCTGTAAAGCTTTTTTTGTTTCGGCCTCGTTATTCCAGTATCCCTTCATGATTTGCGGACCTCTTATGAGCAATTCACCGACACTTGTGTTGGGAACTTCATTATTATCGTCGTCAATGATCATGCAATCCGTACCTGGAAATGGGATGCCTACGCTGCCAACTTTCCTTTTTCCAAAAGGAGGATTGCGGTGGGTCGAGGGCGATGCTTCCGATAAACCGAATCCCTCTCCAATATGAGCACCAGTCAGCACCTCGAACCGCTTAATCACCTCGATAGGAAGGGGGGCTGAGCCGCAAGAGCAGCTTTTTAAACAATCCAGTCCATATTCTTCGATTTCGGGATGGTTGACGAACGCATTATACATCTTTGGAACTCCTGGAAAAAAGGTCGGGCGATATTTTTTGATGTTTGCCAGAACATGCGGGAGATCGAATTTTGGAAATAATAGAATGGCAGCCCCTACATAGATTCCCAGATTCATCGCACTTGTCATCGCATAAACATGGTAGAGTGGTGTAGCGGCCAAAACGATCTCTTTTCCTGGATTCATGGAATCTCCATACATTTCATAGCTCTGGATGACATTGGAGGTCAAATTATGGTGCGTCAGCATGGCTCCCTTCATCTTCCCGGTGGTACCCCCTGTATATTGAATGACCGCAATATCATCAAATGGGCTGATGCTTTCAGCCGCCTGAATGGCCTCCCCGGATTCAATCATGGCTTGAAGCGAGCATGTCCCATTTTGATCAGCTCCTGCCTTCATGCAGAAGGCAAACTCATATATCGCTTTCGTTTCCTCTACCGTACTGGCTGCGGTTTCATCAAATACAATATATTTAGCACCAGAGTCCAGCAGGATTTGCAATAGTTCCCTTGGAGTATACAGGGGATTCGTCTGCACGACGATCAGGCCAAGAGCCTGGGCGGCATAATAACTGATGATGAAATAAGGATGGTTGGCCATCATCAGGCCAATTCTTTCTCCTTTTGCAAGACCCATTTCCCTCCATTTTCCTGCAAGCTTGTCGACCTGCATTTTAAGATTGAGATAATCCAGCGTCTGGTCTTCATAAATGATTGCAGTATGGTGAGGAAACTTTCTTGCTGCCCTATCAAGCAAGGAATAGACGGATATTTCCGGTAGCTTCATAGTTTTCATCCTTCCCTCATACCATTGCTCCCAAGGTCGACTTATCGTATTTCGCACCCTTCATCCCTCCATATATACGAATTTCCCATCGTGCCTGTTTAATACGTATTTATCATGCAACTTGCATGCCAAGTCAGAGCCGGGCATTTGTAGCATAAACTGATAAAACATTAATTCATTATTGAATTTGGATCCTCTTAAATGCTTCACTGCAAGGGATTCATCAATAATCAAATAATTCATTATTGAATTATCACTAACAGGAAAAATATCTGCTACTTATTATTCTTTTTTAAAACTTAAACCATCTGATTTATCACTCTTTAACGTTCAAATTTTCTTTCAATCATAATTCCTTCTCATGAATACAGCGGCATTGAATTGATTGATTTTTCATGTAATCATTTTCACTTTTCCATTCACCATTCTTCATCCTTCGGACATATAATACATACAAAGGAAAACCGGGGGTATCAATAATGCAAGACTATCAACATGGATCGCAAAAGAATGAAGTTGAAAAGTTTGATGAATGGGTGAAAAAGTTTTTTCTGGATCCGGAAACTTGTGCGTTGGATCATCAGCTTTTTTCAATTGATATATACGAAAGTGACGATGAGTATATGGTGGAGGCGGTTTTGGAAAATCATGATGTCGAGGATATTAAGGTGTGCCTGAGCGATAATGAGCTATCGATCATCGTTGACGAAGCTCATAAGCCTTTTATTGATAATAAAGCGGATACAATTCCCACACAGAGAAATATTCCCTTCCCCTTTTCGATTTGCACACGCAGGATTACCGCTGAATTCTCGAATCCCATTTTGGTGATTCGCATCCATAAGTTTTCCCCCGGAAAAAAAGCAGAGGATATTAATATTGAGTAGTTCGTTCATCATAACAAAAAAAGAATGGCCTTGAGAGCATCTTTGCTCCCAGGCCATTCTTTTTCACTTGAATTATCCAGCAAAGTGAAAGGCCGTCCGGCTCCCCTTTTGCGTCGAAATGACTTGGAGCTGGGCATCGATCCTTTCCTTCAATTCCGGAACGTGCGATATGATACCCACTAACCTTCCCGTGCTTTGTATCTCCATCAACGCTTCAATCGCCTGCTCCAATGATTCAGGATCGAGCGTACCGAACCCTTCATCGATGAACATCGTCTCAAGCGATATACCGCCTGCATTCTGCTGGACGACATCCGCAAGACCTAAAGCGAGAGCAAGTGACGCCTTGAAGCTCTCTCCTCCCGAAAGGGTTTTGACATGCCTTTCCTGTCCTGTATATTGGTCGTATACAGATAATTCCAGCCCGCTTTGGATGTTTCTGCGTGTTGGA
Source organism: Bacillus sp. mrc49 (assembly GCF_002803435.1). Taxonomy (NCBI): domain Bacteria; kingdom Bacillati; phylum Bacillota; class Bacilli; order Caryophanales; family Bacillaceae; genus Bacillus; species Bacillus sp. mrc49. The sequence continues at coordinate 337,583 of NZ_PHNG01000709.1, forward strand.
TCCAGCTTTCGCAGCAGCTGGTACCGGCCGCTGGTCATTTTCAGCAATCTTGAATTGGCTTCTTTTAAGATGTCATCTAAAAAGGCTGCCAATACATACCGTTCAAACGTGATTCGGAAGGAGTTTTGGCCTTTGGAAATTTCTGATAGATGGCCAACGATACTGTACCTTTCATCGAGGCTTTTCTGATCTTCCCTGATTTGTGCCAATTTACTCTCGATTTCTTCATTCGTCTGTTTTTCCGCAAGTAATTGGTTTAGACTTTGGCGCATGGACTCCAATTCTTCATTTATGAATTCAAAGGTCTTCTGCAATCCTTCCATATCCGGTTTGACGACATCTTTTAATTTCATCTCCAGATCATGGAATAAACTTAAAACACTTTGCCAATCTTGATTATACTGCTGGACTTGCTCTTCCAAGTTTCCGAGAGCCGCTTCCGATTTTTTCGCTGCGGTATATTCTTTATAGTTGGAAAAACCTTGATGGGTCATATCCGCTATGAACTTTTCCCGTTCCGCTTTCAATTCTTCGTTTAACGCCTCGATATTTCCGCTTCTGGACTCTTTCTTTGCCTGGATGACCGATTCTTTTTCCTTCACCATTTGAAGGTTTTTCTGTGCTTCTTCCAAGGCATTTTGTAATTGTTTCTGTGTTTTCACGGCAATTTGATAAGCAGCAGCATATTCGGCCTCAGTCCGGATTCCTTCTGGAAGGGAATCCGTTAAGCCCGCTAATTTCGTGGAGCTTTCAATATATCTGGTTTTACCTTGGTCTTCGTTTCTTTCCAAGGCGGTCAAATTCTCTTTAAGCCTGGAGGCCTTCTCTTTTAATGCCAGCATCACTCTTTCCAATTCAGTAACTGCCGCTTTTTTCCGCATCGTTTCCATTAATTGCGCATGGAGCGCTTCGCCTTTTTCTGTGAATTGCTTCAAATGTAATTCGATATCTTCAGGATTGAATTGCGGCATGTCAGCTTGCAGGTCCCGTAATTTTTCCTGAGAAGAGGCGGCCAGGGCATCATATTTGGATTGGGACCGGTAATATTCGCTTTCCGCTTGGCCTTTTTGCTGCTCTGCCATTTTCAGCTTGTTATCTTGCTCTTTCAGTTCCAAATCCGTCGGCATGTCCTCATGCATCCGTGCTGGTTTTGGATGGCTTTCCGAGCCGCACACAGGACAATTCTCCCCAGGGTGCAGTAAGGAAGCAAGCTTGCCAGCTTGACCTGAACGCCACTTATGATTGAGTGCCTCCAGTTTCTCCTGCTCCGAAATTTGCATTCTTATACTCTCTTGGAACCGTTTATTCTTATCATCCATATCCTGCTTCATATATTGTATCTCGGAGAAGGATTCTTGAAGCTTTTTCATTTTCATTAACGATCGATTCAGTTTTTCTGCTTCCATTTCCTGCTCCCGATGAAGGACCGCCGCTTTTTCGGCTTCGCTTTTTTCAACTGCTGCCTTCTCTGCGTCGTTTTCGACTTGCTGATACTGGGCCACATTTTTTTCACGAAGCTCTTTACTATTCCGCCACTCTTTTTCATCCAAAGTAACTTGGGCTGTCAAACTGGCAAAACTCATGACAGCCTCTTTTAGCTGCTCTAGTTGATGCACATTTCGTATTGCCTGCTCCCTTTCATTTTCCTTCAGCATTTCCCTATCAAAGGTATCCTGCTTCTCCTTACGGTCCGCTTGCAGCTTCTCCGCTTGCTCGCCTAGCTTTTGCAGTTCCTCGTTCGCATCTTGCACTTGCTTGCCAATTCGTAAATAATATCGTTCCTGCTTTTCAAGAGATGCCGCTTTTTGTGCCATTTTAATTCGCTGCTTCACTACTTCCATTTCAGGCTGCCTCGATTCTAGGTCCGCCTTCTCTTTTCGCAATTTCTCTTTGTCCGAAAACCGATTCAGCAAATCGGCCGCTTTAGAAAGCTCTTGATTCACTTGATCTCGAGCCTTCTGCTTTTCCTCGATTTGTTCTTTGAGCTTGTTACCTGTTTCACTGGCGACCGATATGACATCTTGTAAAAGGGGAAGGACTTGCTGTTCGTTAGGCTCTTCAGCTTGCAGTCGTTCCTGCAATTCTTCATGATTGCCAGCTTTGATCGCCTTCATCAATTCGATTCGCCGCTGCGCGCTTTTTTCACTTTTCCGCTTAAGGACGGATGCTTCTTCTTTTAATTTTTCTTCTATCCGTTTATAAAGTTCTGTATGAAATAACTTCTGAAGAATCTGTTCCTTATCCTTGCTATCGGAAGTTAACAGTTTGCGGAATTCATTTTGCGGTATCATCAGGATTTGCCGAAATTGGTTGGCATCAAGCCCAACGAGTGACTTGATTTTGTCTTCCACCTCACGAACATTTGCTCCTAGCAATTTCTTTCCATCAGCCAATAATTCATATAATTCGGCTTTCGCTCCTACTGTTGTCGTTCCTTCGCCAGCCTTTTTCTTCCGTTCCTGCTGTGGTGACCGAATCACTAAATAGGTTTTTCCGCGCAAGGTGAATTGCAGCGAGACTTCCGTCAACATATCATCTTCGGCAAACTGGCTCCGCAAATCTTGACCGCTGCGGTCCTCTCCGCTTGCCTTTCCATATATCGCAAAGCTAATCCCATCAAATATGGTTGTTTTTCCTGCACCTGTCTTACCAGAAATGACAAACATCGTCCGCTCCCCAAGGGAATTGAAATCAATGATTTCCCTTCCTGCATAAGGACCGAATGCCTGCATCGTTAAAATATGTGGTCTCATTTCAAGGCCTCCTCTTTCTTAACCGCTTCGATTACCGACACCATCAAATCTTGTTTTTGGGAATCAAAATTACGATCTGTCATTTCTTGGTAAAACGATTCAAACAAATCCAGTTCCGATTTCTGTTCATCCTTGATAGCGGAGAAGGCTTTTTTTCTTCTCAGATCGGTCAAATCCCATTTTCGCTCAAGGTGAAGTACATTCGGGTATATTTGGCGTAAGCGATTGATCGGATCGATGAGCGAGCCCTCATCATTCAAGGTTATTTTTAAGTAGTCATCCTGTTTTTGCAATTGATAAAAGGCAGGATCGAGCAGTTCCTCCATCGTTCCTGCTATTTCCCTCATATCAAGCTTAGGCTCCAACGATCGATAGCTTAGTTCAAAGCTCCCATCCTCTTTCATATCGACGACGGAAAGCGATTTTTTTTGCTTGGCCTCAGAGAATGAATACTTCAGCAGCGATCCGGAGTAAAACACTTTAGGGTGACGAATGGCATCCGGACTATGCAGATGACCAAGCGCCGTATAATCGAAAGCATCGAATAGGTCCGAGGTAACACAGCCTGAACCGCCTACTGACAAAACACGCTCGGAATCACTCGTTTTGCCGCCTAAAACAAACGCATGTCCGACAAAGACATTCGGTTCATCCTGATTGAGGTTCTCCGCGATCTTGCCGGTTATCCGCTTCATGGCGTCTTGATGGGAATGGATGCTATCATCTTCAAAAAGATGGCGGACCGTCCCAGGTTCAGCATACGGGACGCAATAAAAATTCACACCCTTGATGCGAACCGGCTCACATGTATTCGTCAATTTTCCCTGAATGTATAACTGGCTATGGCGATACCATGATGAACCGAAGGAGAGCCGTTGTGCCGAATCATGGTTTCCTGATATAGCAACGATCGGAATGTTCATTTTCACATTGATCGTACAAAGGATTTCATCAAGAAGCTCCACTGCTTCAATCGGCGGGACCGAACGATCATATAAGTCCCCGGCAACCACGACCGCATCCGGTTTTTCCTCCTCGACTATATTTATGAATTGCAGCAGTGCATACCTTTGATCCTCTGTCATATGTACACCGTGAACAATTTTCCCTAAATGCCAATCAGCCGTATGAATAAATTTCATAGTTTCACTCCGTCCTCATTTTTACTTACTATTATTATAGCAAAAATTCATAGAATAGCATGGATTGGGCACAAACGTTCTAATTTTTACCATTCTTTCGAATCTGCTGTACAGAACAAAGAAGAGTTTCGGAATGAGAAAACCCGAAACCCTTGTTGATTGTTCAGTTAAGTAAAAAATATGTAAAGTAAGAAGCTGATGCTTATTTTATCAAGTTTTTCTTGAACTTAGGAAATCGCAGAGACATTAAGACTTAGAAATAGTTATCCATGTTTTCATATTAAAATGAACTTGGAATGTATCTCCAAGCTCATTTTTCACTTTACATTTTTTCTATACTCCGTTCGGAACTCGTTCTTCATGGTAGCTCATTACTGCGGAGAGACGCACGTATTAATTAATGCGGATAAGTATTGGAGGAATACCCTAGAAAAATCATAAAATGCTCCGAACAAAAACTCTATGGAAAAATCATCTGCCAATTTTGTGATTTATCTACCAAAACTGCCTTTTTATCTGCGAAATTACCTCAAACCTCAATACTTTAATAACATTTCATATTAAAAATATTCATTATGTTTTGTATTTCTTCAATAACATTAGTTGTTAAGTAGGAAACTTTAAGTTTCATTATTTATTTGACTAAAATTTTTCTTTTAAATTATTTGTTGGTCGGCCCTAATTGAATTAGCCATAAAAAAACCCGGTACATGTGAGTCTGGTGTCTAACATATATCGGGCAGTTCGAGTTTGCCTGCAGCCGGTCCTTATTCTCCTTAACTGAATAAATGTTCATATGGACTCATATTCACTTCTCGTTCAGCCAATTTTTTTTGTAAGAACTTGTGATCACGCTTTGGTGTCGCGATGATATATCCTCGTATCACCAGGTCCTCGGTAATATCCCCCGCTTTTTCCTTTATGGCCAATTCACCGATTTTCCCGGCAATCTTATGCCGGGCAACATCCCGAAAAAGTTCCGGTACAGGGCTCACTAAATCTTCAAGCAAATCCTTTTGCTGCTTTGTCCATAAGTGCTTGGTTTGATCCAAATAGTATTCTTCCCAATCCATATCCGACTTTCCGTCTTCTTTAGGAAATCTTTTCAGGAACTTTCGAAACATGAAAAAGCCGCCAATGCTCATCAATATGATTAAAAGGACTACCCAAAATAGAATAAACCATAAAAACCAGCCACTTAGCAAAGTATCACCCCATATGTATAGAATCGTCACTATCATTATAGACAGTAACCCATATCTTTACAAGACTGGCAAAGTAATCATTCCGACTCGTTCACTTCCAGTAGAACCAGTGAAAAATCCCCGACTGCATTTTCTTCATAGAGATTTGTAACGGAAGTAGCATAATTAAAAATTTCCGCTCGAAACTCCTCGTTCAGCTGCGGAATCTTTATATCGAATATCATTTGATAAAGCAGTGTTGTGATATCATGGTATTCCTCATTCGTTACCTTGAAATTAAAACTGACTTTTCTGATTTCTCCACCTTCAGATCCTTCTACAGTGTCAGCAAGAAAATCCGTAACATTCAGCCGAACATCATTTAAAATGACCTCATCCACCATATTATCCACATCTCCTTAAATGTTCTTTCAATTATGTTATCACTTGAAACTGCCCTAGCCAACGATTCAGTCTTGAAAAAATAAAAAAACGTGCAAAGGAATTCCTCGCACGTTTTTTTATTGATCAATTTCCCTTTTTGACGATGATGCGCCATTTAGCATCATCGATCTGTTCGAACTCCGTAATTTCATGACCTTCAGTGGCAGCCCAGCGCGGAATGCTTTCCGTTGCTTGGGTGCAATCGAAATTAATGATCAATTCCTCTCCTATCGCCATATCCACAATTGCTTCTTTTGCTTCCACTAAAGGGAACGGACAAACCATCCCTGTCGTCTCCAGTACTTTTGCCAAGTGAAATCCACTCCTTGTTCGTATTTTTGCTGAAATCTTAAGCGGCTTTGGAAGAACCAACCTTCTGCTTTTGCTTACGGATAATCGTGAAATAAGTAGCCACCCATGTACCTAGCAGGAAGAAGATAATCGCAATCCAGCCTTGCCAGGCAAATAATGCAGAATTCACCAAGCCATTCCCGATTGTACATCCTCCTGCGACACTCGCCCCGAATCCCATGATTACACCGCCTAGGGCATTATTACGTAATGTTTTCATATCTGGCAGGCGCCAACGGAATTCCCCGCTTCCTTTTGCCGCTATGAAAGCACCGAGGAAAATACCCAAAACTAAAAACGTCCCCCAATCAATTAACGCATCATCACCTGTAATAAGGAAAGTCAGGATGTTCGCGGAAGGAGCCGTGATTCCGAGACCAAACATCCTGCCTGTCATCGCACTTAACGGCCAGGCGATGATGGCAATCAGGGCAACCAACAATGCCGTAATAAATGGATGCCACCGTTTTTCGAATAATAGGTGAGCCAGCCCCTTTTTCTTCGGTTTCATTTGAAAGATCGGCAGTTTAGGCTTCCTTAATTCACGTATCACCAAGATTCCTACCGAAACGGTTACGATGATCACAAGCACCCACGGAGAAACATTCAATGTCTCGTGAATGTACGTGTCGCTTGTACGATAGGATAACAGATGATCCCCAGCCACTTTCCAAACGCCGTACTTCGTCATGGCTGCTCCAAGCATATAACCAAAAAGAGCTACCCAGCTACCAATCATTCCTTCTCCAGCCCGGTACCATGTACCGGTAGCGCAACCGCCTGCGAGTACCATACCGATACCGAATATAAAGCCTCCCACGATTGTTCCCAGCCATGGAAATCCATCATTTCCAAACTGAATGACCCCTGTGCCATTCAAAGCATAAACACCCATACTTTGTATCGCTATAACAACGAATGTAGCTAAAAACATCCGTCCATCTTTAGCTAAAATCAAATCACGATATGCACCAACAACACAGAAACGGCCCCTTTGAAGCACAAATCCGAGCATTAGCCCACATATAATCCCTAACACAATCATTTGTAACATCAACCGTCTCCTCCTCTAGTAAATTTTTAATAATACTAATATAATATAATTCAGATGAAATTACTAGGTTTACATTTTCTCGTGATGTTTTTTACAAGCCCTTTACGCTCCCTAACAATAAAAAAACCTGGGTCGCTTTGAAGATCGACTCAGGTTTTTTGACTTCTATTACTGGCATCCGTGAAAAGCAGGACATTCATTGAAATTCCACAACAAATTAGCTGAAACTGGCTGCCTTTACCTTTTTATATTGATATAGCATCGCAATTCTCCAGGGGACGATCATAGCAAAGGCGAGCAAGAAAAACATTCCGCTCAAGACGCCTATTTCAATGGTGCTCCCGAGCATAAGTTTCGCGACGAGCCGAACAACCATAAGGCCAATAAGGATGAATATGAACGCTTTTGAGCGCAAAATGTAAATCTTTTCATCTCTCACTTCAAATTTTGAGGTTTTGATGAGCAAGATGGAAAATAGCATCCCTGCGACTAGAGCCTCCAAAAATTCGTATCGAGAAACCCGGAACATGGGGAAAATAAACATCAAAGCTCCCGTACTCATGAATAACGGCGGCAAGATGATCTTCTTTTCATTCACTGGTTTTTTTGTTTCCTTCATCCGCAACATGAAAACACCCATAGCCATCACGATCGCTATACCCGTTGATATATATATCATCTCTTAACCATCCCTTTTAACTAAAAATAGGTAAGTACCATAAAAAATTATATATGACTTCAATTAATAAACAAAGTATATATTACCTATTTAAGATAAACAAGGAGCGTGTACTTAATCAAGCGCCCTATTGATGGCATCCACTACCCTGCTCTCGTCAAAGGGCTTGACGATAAAATCCTTTGCCCCAGCTTCTATCGCTTCGACAACCATTTTCTGCTGCCCCATTGCAGAGCACATTATAACCTTTGCAGCCCGAAATTCCTTTTTGATTTCTTTAACTGCATCCAACCCGCTCATGAGTGGCATCGTTATATCCATAGTCACCAAATCAGGTTGAAGGTGACGATATAGTTCAATCGCCTCTTCGCCGTTCTCACCTTCACCGATCACTTCATGTCCAGCCTTTGATAAAATATTTGAAAGCGTCATCCTCATAAACTTAGCATCATCAACAATTAATATTCGGGCCATGGTCTTCCTCCTCATTTCCAACAACAAGGTTCAAAAAAAAAACTGCGTGAGAAATGTAATGATTTATCTAGTATGTATAGGATATAAAACTTTAGACCTAAAATCAAGAATTATCATCCGATTTACAAGTGTAAAATCATCTTTTAAGGGTATTTAGACCCAATCGACTCTAATTGTTTTGAATTTTTTTGAAAAAATAGCTTTTTATGGACTAAAACCCGGTAAAGCCACCGAATAGTCTAGACAGGACTGAAATGATTTGGGTCATCCAATCAAAAAACAAAATGACACCCATTACAATCATGAGGTATCCGCCAATCTTCATAATGGATTGGCTATACTTTTTGATCCACTTCAGCTTACCGACAAAGAACGATAATACGAAAAATGGTATGGCAAAACCTAAAATGTAAGCAGCCATATAGCTCATGGCGGCACTAGAGTTCGTTGCGCCCAAAGATATGACCGCCCCTAATAATGGACCTGCACAAGGTGTCCAGCCAGCTGCAAAGGCCAATCCGATTAATATGGAACCGACATATCCGCTCGGACGGTTTTTGAATTCGAATCGGCTATCCTTCATCAAGGATTTAGGCTGAAAAATTCCAACGATGAACAATCCAAAAACGATGATCAAAATGGCACCGATCTGACGAATTAATTCTTTATAATTGGTAAAGAATGATCCTAGATAGGTTGTACTGAAACCGATCGCAATGAAAACCAAGGAAAAGCCAAGCAGAAAAAATAAAGTATGCAGCATACTCCTTCTTTGTAGCATGGCGTTCTCCGATTTGATTTCGCCGACGCTCATACCCGTAATATAAGATAAAAAGGCTGGATACAGCGGTAAGCAGCACGGAGAAATAAAACTTAAAAAACCTGCGCCAAAGGCCAAAAATATATTTATGTCATTCAATTGAATTCACTCCTATGTATATCAACCTATAAACATTGTAACAAATAAGATAAATGAATACATGTATGGGTCTGTGAAGATTTGTTGACAGCTACTTACGATCCACAACAAATAAATCTGTTTGATCAATAGGATCAACACATATTTGAATTCATTGGTCCAAGCCGATATAATTGTTATATTCATACAGATTTTACAACCAGCTCACATTAAAGGGTACCTTAAAAAAATGCTAGGGCCAGAAAGGAAATATAATGGCTAAACAGAATGAATTCCTTGAACAAATCGAATTAAAGCGAAATGAATTGATAAAAGTCGTAGCTGAAGATGGTTTGAACTCAACTATTGCCGTGGAGTACAGCCAGCAGCTAGATCAATTACTGAATAAATATGATGAACTCTTTTATAAAACCGGTGCAGGTTTTTAATCGTTATTATCGTGGATTTTACCGAGGGTAATTTCCAGACGTATTCTCTCCTGTCAGTATAAGTATATGCTTCCTTTCCCGGAAGAACTCCTTTATTCATTCTTTCTCCTGATGAAATTCCTCCATAAAAACAGGCAGCACGTTCGGCGCTGCCTGTTTTCTTGTTTTAACCTAAAGAAGGTCTGATGGATTTACGTTACAATATCGACATCCGAGGTAGGTGCGTAGTTTGTCACGACAAGAACGACAGGTGACCCTGCCAAAACGGATGAACCATCAGGAATGGTCAGCACAAGGCTGCCGACACCAGTAGCACCTGGAGTGTATGTGGATATATCCTCCATTTGCAGCACACCATTAATAAACACTTCAAATGAGCTGTTTTCAGCAGTTAATACAGGCAGCACTGTTGCCGCACCGCCAGTGTCCGTCCAAAAGCTTGCAGGATCGATCGTCAGTTCAGTTGGACCTTCCAATGCTGCAGGCACCTCATAAAATAAACGGGTAATCAATGGATTTACACTAATCAGCGAGGTAGCCTCAATGGCTAATTTCATGATCTTTAACGGCAATATATTCACCTCTCTTCTCTATATGCTATGACTTCAAGGACGGAAGTGTATAGACAAATTCCAAAAATGGTCCTCACGATAATCGGTATTTTATATAAAATAAATAGGAGATAATAAAAAGGGGAGAATTTAAGAAAATGGACAATAAATATTGCCGTTTTATCAATGAGGATGAAGAAATCCCTAAACCTTTGTTGTTTTTCCCTGCATGCTCTTTCACGGAAGTTCGCACGAAAATCCCAAAACGTATCGTTGCATATGAATTTTATGCCGTCGCAAATGGATGCCAGCGGGTTTTTGTTGAAGAAGATGGGATATCAGACATTGAAAAACAGGTCATACCAGATCCAGCAACAGTATCTTATATCAATTTATTCATAAATGGCGTCCTGCAACCTCATGATAATTACACCGTTGAAACCGGAAAGCTTACATTGAATACCGCAGATGCCCCCATTAAAGGAACACCCATCATATTGCAAATGTTCATTATCTAAAAGGGAATGATCTCTTTGTAACATCAATGTCATTGAATTTCATGCTTTCTCACCCACCACCGGCTAAATAAAATGGAACTCCATATACTAACTGATATATACACAAGTACAGGGGGGACTATTTTGAAGACCATGATGATGACTTTCTCCGTTTTCTTTCTTCTTTTCGTCTATAAAGTGAACCATATTGACGCCTTAACATCCAGCAGAGCGGTATACGAGAAAACTGGAAACGTTATTTGGGATGGAAAAACCAATGAAAAAATTGTCGCAATCACTTTTGATGATGGTCCACACCCTTCCTATACCCCTCAAATCCTGGATATATTGGCTAAATATAATGCCAAAGCCACGTTTTTTGTTTCAGGCAATAAAGTGAAAAGCAATCCTGGCATCCTTAAAAGAGAAATAAAAGAAGGACATGAAATTGCGAACCATACGTATCATCATTATTACGACAAAAATATGACAGCTGAATTATTATCTTCCGAATTGGACAAAACCGATAAAGTGATTTGGGATATTGCCAAATACAAACCGACATTATACCGGCCTGTAGGTGGACTTCATAACGATATAATCATTAATACTGCAGTAAAAAAAGGATTTAAGGTTGTTTTATGGTCCTGGCATCAGGATCCACAAGACTGGAAACGGCCGGCACCGAATAAAATATCCTCCCACATCATACATTCGTTACGGGCTGGTGACATCATTCTCCTCCATGATTGGAGCGATCGTCCCCAAACTGTAATGGCTCTGGAACCGACCTTGGATTATCTATATAAAAACGGATATGAATGCGTGACCGTATCTGATCTATTATTTCGTTCCAGTCAAAGCTCACCCGGTTTTTTCAAAACATTCCCTGTCGAATGAGCGTTTATGGAATGTTTCGCCGTTAGGTAACTAGCAAAGAAATGATGTGATTGCTTTTTCCCTAACGGACAGCATCGCCATCTTGTTACCATTTTGCATGGATAAAATAAATGAATTTGACAAATCACAGACAATCATTTATTCTTAATTCAAGATAATTTAATTCGAGATAGTTTACGCACTTCAATATCTCCAATTAAAGATATCTAACTAACATATAAAAATTTAGGAGGAATCATAAATGATTGGTTTAGGTTTATTACTAATACGATTGGTTATTGGTCTATCGTTCGTTGGTCATGGCGCGCAAAAATTGTTTGGCTGGTTTGGCGGTCATGGATTAAAAGGAACTGGAGGCTGGTTTGACTCGATCGGCATGAAGCCGGGAGTTACGATGGCCCTGTTTGCGGGTCTTTCGGAGCTTATTGGCGGTGCGTTATTCGCTGTAGGTCTGCTTACACCTCTAGCTGGGATATTGATAGCCGTTACCATGCTTGCTGCGATTGTTAAAGTTCACGGAGCAAATGGCTATTGGGCGACCCAGAACGGATATGAATACAATCTTGCCATCCTCGCAGTTGCGATTGGTGTCGCATTAACTGGAGCTGGCCCTTACTCACTTGATTCCATTCTTTTTTAAGCTATTAATAATGATGAAAAACACGGAGTCGGATACATCCACTCCGTGTTTTTTTCTGCTACTAAACATAGTCATACTTCTCAAACAACGATCATTTAATGCACAAATGCTTGTAAAATTGCAATTTCGCGGCCCTGTTTCTTCCCATTTCTGATTATATAGCGTTTAACTTGTTCAGGAACAATGAACGTTTCCTTCCTCCATAACTATGCAAAGCGTATGAACAAGAGAAAGATGAAGGTACTAATGCAGGAAAGTTCTTCTAAACACAATTATTTACGAGTCCTATCCAACATTAAAAAAACCGCGGATAAAGGACACTTTTCATGTGTGTCCCATATCCGCGGTTTCACTCAATTATGCGTGAATTCTTTTCCTTAAAAAGTCATTCAACTACAATCTCATCTATGGTTCATTGTATATTCCATGGGGCGTCGGCCTATTCAATCCCTGGAAACCACCCTGGAGAATGGATGATGGCCTGCCATAATGGATCAGGAATCTCTAATTGCCGCTGATGATCTTTGTTTATTTTTGTGACGATTTCCGTTTCTCTTCCTTGTTCCACTTTTTGTACCCATTCCGGATCGATGATCAATTCACGGCCCAAGGCAAGCAGCGGAACGCCTGATTGCAGTGCTTTGATCGCATCATCTGCCGTGTAGATCGAACCAACGCCGATGACAGGAACTTGACCTCCAACACGTTCTTTAATGATTTCCATCCGTGCCCGGTTAGCATCCGCTCCCCTTCTTCCTTTTGACCAGAAATCCATTAATGAAACATGAAGGTAAGCCAGATCTTTTTTCACAAGTCCGTCAATCAAGGCAAGTGTATCGTCCATCGTGATTCCCGGTGTTTCAGGCTCCTCTGGTGAAAAGCGATATCCTACGATGAACGGTGCTTTGGCATGGTTTGCAACGGCTTTTTGGACTTCATCTACCACCGCTAACGGAAAACTCAGTCGTCTTTCAAGTGATCCCCCCCACTTGTCTTCGCGACGGTTCGAGTGCGGGGAAAAGAATTGCTGAATCAAGTAACCATTGGCACCGTGAATTTCGACACCATCATATCCAGCTTCTATGGCACGTCGAGTGGTTTCACCAAAATCGAGAATGATCGATTCGATTTCCTTTTCGGTCAGTGGACGCGGAACCTTTTTCCCTTCGCCAACTGATGGGATATCACCTGCGCTTACAACATCGCCATTAGGCACTAATTCCGGTGGAACCTCGCGGCCGCCATGAAAAATCTGGAGGATTGCTTTTGCACCTTTCGCTTTTATCGCCGAAGCTAAACGACTTAGGCTAGGAATCATTTCGTCCGTATCACCGCCAAACTCCCCATGAAATCCTTTGCCATTTGCCGTCACATACGTACAAGCCGTTATCACCATGCCCACCCCGCTTGACCGGCGCTCATAATAGCTTATTTCTTCATCGGATACAGTCCCGTCAGGATTCGAAGAGAAATTGGTCATCGGTGCCATCACCAGACGGTTTTTCACTTCCACCCCTTTCCCTATATTGAATGATTCAAATAACGGTGTATATTTAGAATTCATTTCCCAATCCTCCATTTATAAGTAAGTTGCCACCAACCGAATAAGTAACGATTGTCATTGAATTATCACGCATGCCTAGTGATTAACGCCGAAATTGCTTCTTTAGGTTGCAGGCCCACTGCCTGATCGACCTTTTCTCCATCTTTGAAAAGAATAAGTGCTGGTATTCCCATTATCCCGTATTGTTGTGTCGTCGCTGTATTTTCATCAACATTGAGTTTAACGATTTTAACCTGTTCACCCATTTCATCGTCCAATTCGTTTAGGACTGGTGCAATCATTTTACACGGGCCGCACCATGGTGCCCAAAAATCAACCAGCACTAACCCCTCTTTAATTTCAACAGCAAAATTTCCATCTGTAACATGCTCGATAGCCATGATCATTTCCTCCTCGTTTTATCCGTTATAATCACCATTTTGGAACCTCATTTATTCAAATCAAGATTCGCGATTCGATTTTCCTTCATTAGGAAATCGGATTTTTCAACCTTTAATTTGGGGTGTATCTTAACCGATTCCAATTTACCTGATAACTCCATAAACCAAGTCTCATCTTTGGAAAGTAACGCTAAATCAATTAATGCCAATAGATGGCTTTCGTTACTGATTTCCAAATCGGGCAGCTTTTGAGTCCATTTACTTGGGATCCAAATCGATTTACCAACCGCCTTTTCATTATCACTTTCCACTACATTCACTTTCATGATATCTTGATTTCTGCCTATGGTTTCGATAAACCCGTGAATGAGTTCCCCCTCCCTCGACCTTCCTTGTACCCAATCACCGTTTTCAAATTGTCTATTTCCTTCCATATCGGAACACCTCTTTTATATTCATTTTAAGAACAGCCCGTAACTGTAAAAATAAAAGATACAGTAAGTGTAAAAGAAAAAACTAATCAATATCGAGGACATTGCTTAATTTTTTCCAAAAACGTGCTAAGTGTAATATTTTCTAAATACTTTTCAAAATATAGCTCGGCTTCATCGAATATTTGATCCATAACCACCTGGGTATTGGAAGAAATGACACACTTTTTCTCCGGATCACCCGTACACCATTTCGGTTTCAATGTCCCATGTGAGACTGTTATATAAATATCCGCTAAACTTACCTCTTCAGGATTACATTCGAGAATATAGCCTCCGCCAACACCTTCTTTAGTCTTGACATACCCTTTATTCCGTAAGCAGCTCATCACTTTCCTAATTCTTGCCGAGTTCGTACAAACGTTTTCTGCAATAGACTCACTGCTTGCCATATGATCTGGCAAATAAGCCAAATACACCAAACTATGCACAGCTATCGTAAAATCACTATTCACTTTTGGCATCCTCCTCAAGGAGATTACTGTAATTTTAATCATTACAGTTGCTAAAGTCAACTTTCACCACTTTATGATCATTTCATTCATTTTGCCACACTCAAGAAATGGATGAGCAAAAAACGTCAAAAGATACCCATTGCTTGTCAGAGATGGCTTAAATCACACAGTGAGGTAAGGTCATTCCCAATAAAAGTATAACCTGTTCCAATTGTGGACAATATCGAGTCTTTGAAAAAACAGAGTGTATGAAGAAAGTGCTAGCATCAAACTGGACGAGGTGAAAAGCCAATGACTAAACGGCTTACCGAAATCAAAAGCCATTTACAATAAGTGGTTATCCAGAGAAATATTTAATGTTCGAAGCAAACAAGGCGTGGTCCAACTTGCCAGAGGACCAACGCCTTTTAATTCATAGATGAAAAGGATATTCAGGTGATATGTTTCTAACAGGTCATATTTACACCAAAACCTATCATATCTACTAATTCAAACTATAAACGATACCAAAAGGTTGAATTTCGTTTTTTGATCACTGCCCTGTCTTTTAATGTTTTTCTTCTTGTCGGGGATAACCCCAATTCCCTAGGTTTCATTACGAATAAAATAAGGTTTCATAATATATACTTTTTAATAGTGTCATATGTCAAACTAGTCGGTTGCAATGCATTTTTAAAGGTTGACTGATTACTTTCTCCAAAATGATACTCATTCAGGGCATCTGTATCCTTTAAGATATTTCCCGTTAAGATACATAGTGCTGACTCCTCTTTGTCAATAACCTGCTGGGACACTAATTTTCGTAGTCCAGCAACAGTAGCTGCCGAAGCAGGTTCACACCCAATACCACTTTTATCAATTATAGCTTTTGCGTCAAGAATTTCATCATCTGTTACGGAAATTGTCGTCCCATTTGTTTGTCTTAAAGAAAGCATTGCTTTTTTCCAACTAGGTGGATTTCCGATATTCAATGCAGAAGCTCTAGTATATGGCCGATGTTCAGGTATAAGTTCACTCTTATCTTGAGCTATCATTTTATGGAATGGGCTGGCACCTTCAGCTTGTACGATTGCTACTCTTGGCACCTTGTCTATAAACCCGAGTGCAAATAAATCCTGTAATCCTTTACCTAATGCAGTTGCATTACTTAAAGCTCCACCAGGTACTACAATCCAATCAGGTAAATTCCAGTTTAAATACTGGGCAATTTCATAAATAATACTTTTTTGTCCTTCTATCCTAAAGGGATTAATTGAATTGCATACGTACAAACCAAGATCACGACCATTCTCCTCTAAAAACTGAATTCCGTCATCATAAGTACCCGAAATACTAAAAACATGTGCACCGTACGCTATTGTCTGTAATACTTTATTAATCGATATATCTTTATTTGGGACGAAAACATAAGAATTTGCATTAGCGATTGAGGCATACATAGCTAAAGAAGAGGATGTATTTCCTGTTGATGTGCAAGTGAATTTTTTAAAACCCAAGGATTTCCCATGAGAAACCGCAACCGTCATACCATTGTCTTTAAATGAACCACTAGGATTTTCACTTTGCGCTTTTAAAGAAACCTGTTTCAATCCAGTATAGTTCCTAATCAACTCAGAAGAGTATAATCCTGTGTTTCCTTCATATTTCGTAACGATGCAGTCTTCAGGTAACTCAGGAAAAATTAATTCCTTGTACCTCCATACTCCACTTGCATAGGGTGTCATACGTTCAGAAAGGCGTTCATTGAATAAATGCTTCAAAAAATCAGCATCATAGTTGTGAAAATCTTGGACAATATCTAATAGTCCGCCACATGTACAATGGTAGTTAAAATTGTTAGAAGACATTCCTTGACCACAGTCGACACATATTAATTTCATAAATTAGGGACATACAAGCTGCCCTCTCACCTCTTTACTTAGAAATTTTTCTTGAGTAGGAACTTTTATAGTCTTATAATAACGGAAGAAAACCAATACATATAATATATCTTTTTATGGTATTCATAAGTTTTATTTATGATTATAGAGGTGAATAATGAACCTACATGCATTACGACTATTTCATACTGTTGCTGAAAAGGGAAATGTTACTCGTGCGGCTGAAGAGCTGAATATAAGTCAGCCTGCTGTAACGGCACAAATAAAAAAATTAGAACAAGAAATCGGGTTAATTTTATTGTCTCCTAAGGGTAGAGGCATCTTATTAACCCAAGCTGGCCTTCAACTTGCTAAACAAGCTAAAAGATTATTTTCCCTTGAAGCCGAAATAGACTCTTATATTGATCAACTCAAAAATGGAGCAGTTGGAAAGCTACGTATTGTCGCAACATATCTTCCAGCAAATTTTTTACTACCAAAATGGATTGGGCGGTACAAACAAAGATACCCTGAGGTAGAGGTAGAATTCACAACAACTAATTCTCGTAGTGCAATCGATCAGTTAATTAATTATGAAGCAGAAATTGCTTTCATAGGTGGAAGAAAAGAGTTTAATCCATTCATTCATAGTAAGGAATTACTTGAAGATAAAATGGTATTTGTCGTGCATAAAGATCATAAGTTTGCTTCAAAACATATTACATTGGCTGAAATGGCAAGAGAGCCTTTTGTGTTTCGAGAAGAAGGGAGCTCCTCAAGGGAAAAGTTGGTTTCTTTATGTAAAATCCATCATGTAAATGAACCAATCGTTGGTTTACAAATTAATGGATTGAATGAAACAATCAGAACAGTGATTGAAGGTTATGGAGTTACCTTTGTTTCGTCTCTTGAAGTAAACGAATATATTACCCGTGGAGAAGTAGGAACAGTATATGTGGATGAAATTCAATTAAAAAATCCCATCTCATTATGTACAAGAAAAAAAGATACACTTGCCGAAACTGCGCTTAATTTCATACAAATGATTGAAAAAGATGAAAATTAATCGAGGAGGCGCGCAGCCTCCAACAGAATTGTCATTTTCAAAAATCAGCATTCCAAGTATGTTAGATTGAAAAAATGCATTTTTTCAGCAGCATTTTTTTCTCCTCAAAATCTGTAAGGGGAAAAAATATCGTTATTTGCTCCAGAGCATTTTCAAAAGAATTAGTACGAGACCCGCAAACGGATGTTGATAAAATTAAAAGACCTGAGTAGGGTAGAATACCGAACTCAGGTCTTTTAATATATGTAGCTAATACCGCTCATCTTTTATTAAGGTTTCTCCGATGTCACATATGTACCAGCAATGAAATCATGAATCGACCGATGATCCTTTCTTATACCGACCATGAATGCGCTAATAATAAAACCTATCCCAATTGTAAGGATATAGACTATACCTGCAACAAATGTTCTTAACAGCATCGTGCCTATACCTAATTTCCTGCCATCGACCCGTACGATACGGATGCCCATGATCCGTTTCCCGACTGTATAGCCATACCAGACTATCGGGACGATCAGCATGTATAGCAAGTCCAATATTGTTGAGAAATCTTCATTTTCCCAATCACCGGTTATCCAACCGAAAATCAATGTTAAAGGCAAAGATATTATTAGTACGTCGAGAATTCCTGCGAATAATCGTTTCCAAAAACCTACTGAATCGTTCATCAATGATCCTCCTGTTAGCAGTTGTAGTAGTTACAATTAACTATTTTACCAGATTTGAGCTATTGTAACGAGCCTTTTTACATAATCCCCAACCACAATCCAACCATTTGCGATATTATTCCCCTGACTTGCAGACCCTTTGACTCCGTTTGCATGGAAAGGCCGGTCCCCCCCCCTTGCTTTGTAACGGAACAAGACCACTCAAAGACTTCTTCTGCAATACAAAAAAACCCTCTCTCTGGCTCATTCATGCAGAGAGGGGGTTTCGGATCTGTAATTGAAAGATAAAGCAAAAACAATGGAAATTTATGATGAAAGATTCACTCTTCAAAGTAGTTTATGATTTGCTTATCTTATAATTGCCATTAATCAATGGATGAACCCTTGAGTTTATTTTGTTTGTTGTTTATTCATGGCGCTCATCATTTGATTAATTTTCTTTTGGGATGGTTTCATACCCATTTGCATCATCATCATTTTCAGCATCTGTTCGTTAATTGGCGGATTTTTCTTTAAGTAATCCATCATGTATTTACGAGCGATGAAAAATCCCAGCACTACTCCAGCAATCAATGCCAGTACGCCAACTAGAATGTAAACCCACATACTATTTCCTCCTTCGTGTTGTCTAACATCAGTGTACTAGACCAAAGGTTATTATACAATACCCGCTGCCGAAAAGTCCCCCATTTAGACAAATTTTCTTTCTTTTATCGGTTTTAACCAGCCGTATTTTTCGTGTTCAAAATCTATGGCGAGGAAACTCGCCTCATATTTTCGAATACATTCAAAAAAGGCAGTCTCCGCTTCGTAGTCTCCATCAGCTTTTAGTGTAATGGATTCATTCTCGATAATTAAAACGGCTTTACTTGATCCATTTGTTTTTTCTAGATAGTATTTGCCATTTTGCGTCCAAAAATTCATCTTTCTTTGCAAACGGTGCTCGATGGCCAACTTCAATTGGATGGTCGGGACTGTCTTGGTGACAAATTCGATTTGTTTTTGCAAAATACTCTTCAGTCGGCCCCTTGCATGAATATACTCCAAAAACAAATTGAAAAATAGCTTTTCGCGACCGTAATAATGATGGGCAAATTCATCTTCGATTAAAAAAATTTGATAGGTTCTCATCAGCCAATGCCTCCTAGCATTCCAATTTTGGTAACACGGACAACGCAACACCAAATCCTTCCATTTTTTACTATCTATGATGACTTTCCCCTATAATTGACATAATTAAACGAAAATTAATTATTCTCATTATATATTGACAAACGGACGGTATATGTTGTTTGTTGGAGAAATTTTCTTCTTTTTTTGTCGAATCGAAGAATTCCCCTTACAATAAGAAATTCCAATAAAAAACTGACACCAATCTAGTTGGCGTCAGCTCCATTTACCATTATTTCAACAATTCTTTAACACGGGCCACTACATTATCGACTGTGAACCCAAACTCTTCCATGATCTTGTTTCCTGGTGCAGACGCTCCAAAGTGATTGATGGCCAAGATTTCACCCTCATCACCTGTATAACGATCCCAGCCAAACGGTGAAGCCACTTCAATGGCTAGACGTTTTTTCACAGCC
This sequence comes from Bacillus sp. mrc49, assembly GCF_002803435.1. Lineage (NCBI taxonomy): Bacteria > Bacillati > Bacillota > Bacilli > Caryophanales > Bacillaceae > Bacillus > Bacillus sp. mrc49. The sequence goes on from NZ_PHNG01000709.1 coordinate 357,674, forward strand.
GGATTGATGACACTTTGTTTATATTCTTTCGATTGCGTTTCGAATCGATCCCATGAAGGCATGCTGACAACAGAGACATCGATGCCTTCTGCCGCTAAAGCTTGCTGTGCTTCCACAGCCAAGTTCACTTCGCTACCTGTCGCAAGAAGCAAAGCATCAGCTTCTTCTTTTTTCGAGGCGGAGATGATATAAGCTCCTTTTGAAACACCTTCATAAGCATTTTTATCAGTGTCTTTAATTGTCGGTAATCCTTGACGAGTAAGTACAAGGGCAGTTGGTTTATTTGTAGACTCCATAGCCACTTTCCAAGCCGCTGCGGTTTCATTACCATCTGCTGGACGGATTACACCTAGGTTCGGCATCGCACGTAATGAAGCCAATTGTTCGATTGGTTCATGGGTCGGACCGTCTTCCCCTACAGCAATGCTGTCATGGGTGAATACATACGTTACAGGTAAGCCCATCAGTGCTGCCATTCTTATGGCTGGGCGCAAGTAGTCAGAGAAAACGAAGAAAGTCCCTCCGTACACTTTAAGTCCGCCATGGAGAGTCATCCCATTCAATGCAGCTCCCATTGCGAATTCACGTACACCAAACCATATATTACGGCCACTGTAATTACCCGGTAATAAATCCGTCTCACCTTTGATGGCCGTGTTATTCGAGCCGGCTAAATCTGCCGATCCACCTATGAAGCTAGGAACCGTTTTGGCAATCGCATTTAAAACTTCTCCGCTTGAAGCACGGGAAGCCAATGTTTTTCCTTCTTCATAAACCGGTATTTCCTGATCCCATTCAGCAGGCAGCTCACCTTTGATTGCCAGTTCCAATTGTCCGGCTAATTCAGGATGTGCTTCTTTGTAATTCTTGAACAGTTCGTTCCAAGCTTCTTCTTTTTTCGATCCGGCTTCTACACAAGCTTGATTGAAATGTGAATACACTTCCTCAGGAACATGGAAATCTTCCTCGAACGTCCATTTATATGCTTCCTTAGTCAGCTTCAGCTCATCTGAACCAAGCGGAGCGCCATGAACTGCTGACTTACCTGAACGGTTTGGTGAACCGTAACCGATAACTGTTTTCACTTCTATTAATGTCGGACGATTTTCATCCGTTTTCGCTTCTTCAATCGCTTTCGCAATTTCTTCCAGATCATTTCCATCCTCAACACGGATATATTGCCAGTTATAGGATTTGAAGCGTTCTGCTACACTTTCACTGAATGACTGACTTAAGTCTCCATCAAGGGAGATATCATTGGAGTCATATAAAACAACAAGTCTTCCAAGTTGGAGATGCCCAGCTAATGATGCCGCTTCAGCAGAAACACCCTCCATTAAATCTCCATCTCCGCAAATGCTATATGTATGATGATCGACCACATTATAAGAATCACGGTTATAGCTTTCTGCCAAGTGTCGTTCGGCCATTGCCATTCCAACTGCCATCGCGATCCCTTGTCCTAACGGTCCTGTAGTCGCATCTACGCCTGCAGTATGTCCGAATTCAGGATGACCTGGAGTTTTACTGCCCCATTGACGGAACCCTTTTAGATCATCAATGGTCAAGCCATACCCAGACAAGTGTAGGAGGCTATACAACAGCATCGATCCATGTCCTGCTGAAAGAACGAAACGATCTCTATTGAACCACTCTGGATTTTTCGGGTTATGATTCATATATTCAGTCCATAGTTTATACGCCATTGGCGCTGCACCCATAGGCATCCCTGGATGGCCAGAATTAGCCTTTTCAATTGCATCGATCGATAAAGTACGAATGGTATTGATAGAAAGTGCATCTAATTTATCTAACATATAGTAAAACATCCCTTCCTGTAATGTACCTCTTTATATTATAGTGACCCGCTAAATATCACAACTAAAATCACTATTCGATACCCAATATTATACATCCTTTAGCCAAAATTAAAGAATTCCCCTATTTAGATTAAACTAAATAGGAGAATACATACATGAATGCACTCTCTTTTACGGATTACTGTCCAAAAGAAGCTTACAATGGAGAGTTCCCGTCAGGAAAGTCCCAGCATTAATGTAAGTTTCTTTTCTCTTTAATATCTTTAATTTTCTGTGGAGTGACGTCATTACCTTCAGGATCGACCACTTTCACGTGTTCTAACGTATCGGACATCGATTGCCTGAATGTTTCTAAATACTCGCTTCTTAATAGCGTTTGCTCTTTCGCTTCCACTTCCGTCAAGCCGACTTCCTTAGCCTTTTTGGAAAGTTCATTAATGCGGGCCAATTTTTCTTTTGATAGCATAATTTCGCTCCTTCATATCTGCTGATATTGTCATGGTATTAAAAAAGAAGCGAAATTACAAGTTCTATGATTGACTTTCCTCTGTATTTTGCTGATGTTCGAGATAACGGCGGTTCACGGTAGCCTTGGATACTTTATAGCCAAAACCCCTTAAGGTGGCTGCAATTTCTGCAAACGTCAATCCGTTCTCACGAAGTTTAATGATTTCTACTACAGGAATTTCCTTGCGGTCCCTTCCAGTAGCATTCCTTTGGTTATGCAGGTTTTTTTGAGGGCGGTAGCCTTTTTCGACAGCCCTTAGCATCCCGCGTTTTATTTTCAAATTATGTAGCTTCCTTTGATATTCCTCCACAATCCCGACTATTTGGATGACCATGGCATCAGAATCCGATAGCTCAAGTTCCCCATCATGCGAAAGCGTGTAAATTTTCACGCCTTCTTTAAGGATGACATGGAAAAGCGCGATTTTGGCATTGCCTCTTCCAAGCCGTGTCTCGTCCTGGATTAATAGGACTTCAGCTTCCTTGGTTTTAAGAAGCTCCAGCATATCAAAAATCCCGTCACGGTTTAGCTCATACCCGCTAGCCTGCTCTTTTATTACCGCAACCACCTCCAAATCCATCTTCCCTGCCAACTTGACTAGCTCATCTTCCTGCCTTGCCAATGATGTTTCCTGTGTCTCTTTTTCCGTGCTGACCCTACAATAGATTACTGCCTTCATAATACCCTACCTTCACTGCTGACTGGCCAAATTCTGAACGAGCTTTTCCCCTTTTACCGGTATCACGATTACTTGTCCGGGTTTAATCGAATCCCCACTGATACCATTATGCTCTTCTATCCAACCAATGAATTCTTTTTTTGTCAAATCAGCTCCTTCATATTCTTCGGCGATTTCCCATAAGGTATCGCCTTCGCTTACTTCTATAGAAAGGAAATCCTTTTTTTGATCATCGTTTATTGTGCAAGAGAATAAAATTGAAAATATGAATACAGAACCGGCTAATAGAATCGTATAAATATAATTTTTGTATAATTTTTTCATGAATAATCCCTCCGACACGAATGTTCGTTCGTATTTTATATTTAAATTATAATAAGAACACCTGTTTCAGTCAACAACAAAATTCGAACTTATGTTTGTATAGAATTGGCCTCCATGCTATAATGAAGCAAAGAACATTGGGGAAGAGGTGCACATATGACTAAACTATCAAAACGGCAGCAAGATATTCTTGATTTCATTAAAGAAGAAGTTCGCCTGAAAGGGTATCCGCCATCCGTAAGGGAAATCGGCGAAGCAGTTGGGCTTGCATCAAGCTCGACCGTACACGGACATTTATCCCGTCTGGAAAGCAAAGGACTGATCAGACGTGATCCAACCAAACCGAGGGCCATTGAAATCCTGAATTTGGAGGATGCTAACAATATTCCGAAAGCCAATGTCGTGAACGTTCCATTACTTGGTAAAGTAACAGCCGGCATGCCGATAACGGCAATTGAAAACATAGAGGAATACTTTCCGCTTCCCGAAAGCATGGTACCGCATGATGATCATGTATTTATGCTTGAAATCATGGGGGAAAGTATGATCGAGGCAGGAATTCATGACGGTGATTATGTCATCGTGAAGCAACAGAGCAGTGCCAATAATGGAGATATCGTCGTGGCGATGACTGAAGATGATGAAGCCACTGTAAAACGATTCTTTAAGGAACCGGATTACATAAGGCTGCAGCCAGAGAACTCGAATATGGAGCCCATCATTCTGCGGGATGTATCTATACTTGGAAAAGTGATAGGCTTATATAGGCAAATACACTAAAAGCGCTAACCGCGCTTTTTTTGTTTGTCTCTTAATTTATGTAGAGAACTCTCTCATTATGCGTAGGGAACTAATTTTTTTGATAGGATTATTTTTTACTAGAATAGACCACATTTCCCTTCCACTATGCAATCGGTAGACAAAAAAAGAAAGCAAGTGCATAGCACTCCCTCCCGATTAACGTTCATTTTACTCTTAATCTTTGGTTCACTTTGATTAAGTTTAGATCGGCCAGCCCGTTCCACTGCTGAATCTGAACTTGCGTTGAACCATATGCCTTGGCAAGCGCAGAAACGGTATCCCCTTTTATCACGATATGATAGACCTCACCCACCATGGAGTCAAACTTGGTTAAATCGCTCGTTTCAATAAGGTTCACCAGTTTTTCAATATACTTCGGATCTGTGGCGTAGCCTGCATCGTATATTGCCTTGAGGGCTTTTTTAAAATCCTTTTCACCGATGACGGCCGTATATAAATTTCTATTCCACGAAGTCCCGAATGCATACAGATTGGCAAGATCGCGAAGACTTTCCTCCCATGTCGGGTACTTTCTGAATTTATTCCTTACTTGGACAGGTGCTCCATTAACATATTCGATTGTTTGCATGATGATAGATTCGCCTTTATAGTCACCTTTCGTACCGAATATATTTTTTGCTTGATTGGCTAAAGTGCTTGTCCCATATCCACTCTCCAAACATGCTTGGGCTATCATGACGGAAGGTAAAATTTTAAACTCTTCATGAATTCTCAGGGCATAGGGTGCAATTTCATTTATAAACGTTTCCTTGCTCATTCCGACCTCCCGAAAAGATTCTCTAGTAGATTAATGCATGCCTTCACTCTTATCGTATTCAGAGCGATGAGAAAGGTTACAGGTCGTCTTAGCCAATTTGGTATCGAGTTGGACACGCCTGCAAGATTAGAGCCAAATCATCAATATTACGATAGTATATTTTGTTTATACATGGTAAAAAATAAGCTTGAGAATTTCTTACTTAAGGTGGTGCACTGATGGACTTTCCAACTATCCATACAAACTTTTGGGATGCTGTGATAGCGATACCTATCATCATGATCGTTACACAGGTCGTCAAGATCATGTTCCATATCCCATCTAAATTCATCCCTACCATTGCATTAGGTCTCGGTTTATTCATTTCCATTTTCATCAGCCATCGACAACATTTGGTTGCAGGCATTTTCATGGGCTGGTTTTATGGATATGCAAGCATTGGCAATTATGCCGCCCTCAAAACTGGTATATTATCCTATCGATCATCCAAACAAAAGACGTAGTGAATATGTCTAGCATCGAGGAGACTCGCCTTCATTCGATTCACCATAGGCTTGTTAACTCGTAGGTACTGGATGTCTTTTTCCTCTCCCGCCGCCTTTTTTTCAAATAAAAAATGCCTTCTATAAGAAAAGGCATCTTCCAAGCATCCACGCTATTTTTCAATATAGATCGAACGAATCAGGGTACGTATCCGTTCGGTACCATTCGCCCCTTTTTCCTTAATATCGATCGTTACATTATATACACCGGATTTAGGCACCTCCGGAAGTGTTCCAGAAAAATTTTCATTGCCCTTTATATGCATGGAGGTTGTTGGGCTGATTTCCTTACCGAATTCATCGATTAGATGAACCTTAAAGGTTGTGAGTACATGCTCCTTTTTACCATTGAGCGGTTTCTTTATGAAAAATTCGGCATCCTTTTGTTTAACTTTTCCAGGCATGCTCAATGTAATCGGATCACGTTCGTTAAATTGTGCTGTTAATAAGTATGCGTCCAAAAGGGACTTCGTTTTCATCCGCACCCGCCAGGTACCCATTTCCAGCTTACTTTTTTTAAATGTTTGGATGGCTGCTCCCTTAAAAAAGGAAGTCTCATTTTTTGCGGTATGTGCTATGGGTGAAAGGGAGTGCCTTTCATTAGACGGAGATACGACTTCGATTTCGACATCTTTTGAGGCCGTGTATATGGTAATAACACCTGGTACCGCTTCGTCTACTTGGAAACTATGTTCATTCCAAGCATTTTGTTGCAGATCGCCTCCGAAAACGGTTTGAGAGAGTGCAGAAGTGATGGGCTCATCCTCCGCTTGCAGGTTATGTTGGATATCCATATCAGGAACCAATGCAATCGAAGTACTTCTTAAATACGGCTCGATTCTTGAAAATACGGCAGTCCCCATGCGAATGTTATCGTGATCCAGGTTTGAATTGGTAAATAAATGTGTCGCGTAAGGGATTTTGCTGCTCCAGACATTCACTAGCCCATCGTTTTCTCCATAGGAGGACAAGTACTCTCCTCCAAGTGATAAAGCAGTCAACGCTGGTCCTCTATTCATTCCAGCAACGGTGAAATACATGTTTTTCCGGGAGTTTATATGGTTATCTGTTGCAGAACGAAATTCCGCCATTTTCCCAACCTGCAAAGAATACGTTCCATCATCTTTTTGCCCCAGCAGTGAGCCTAGCCAGCCTGCATACCAGCTATATGCCAAATCAGCGAGGTTCGATCCATGGTGAGGGGATGCTAATGTGATGACCCTGCCGACATATTGGTGTGCTCCATAGTGCACAAGGGCCGCTTGGGTGTCCGGGCCCCCTTTGCTATGTGCTATGATATTTACTTTTTCACCCTCGAAATGTTTGCTTATTTCCTTTAGCATGGATGCTAACAGCCTGCCATTGTCGTATTGACTAGCGGAACCGTTTCCGGCTGAATCATGAAGCTGTACAAAAACGGTTTGATAGCCCGCTTCATATGCTTTGGTATACATATCATTGACCCCGTGATAATCCGTTTCACCATACCAGCTGGTAGAACTGCCATTCTTTCCTTGAACAAATACAATCGGCGGTTTATTTTTGTCATGGTTGGGAGGAATCCCCCCCAAAAACCAATCGCCAGGGGTGAATCTTTCAGAGGGTGGTTTTAATTTTCCAGCAGAGGACATGTCGGGCTTTGCCAGAATTAAGAATGTTACGATGAGGATAAGAAAAACGACATAATTGATTACATTGCTTTTCAATTGAGTTCTCCTCCTATTTCCTTTGCTTTTTTTAAAAATTACACGACAGACAATCCCCCCTTTACCAATTTGCCCTTTCATTAAATAGTATTTGTACGTTCGCCACCCATTACCTGCCATCTCCTTGAAAAACGGGAAAAAGATACTAGGTCGAAATCATTGTCGTAGTGATAAAGCACGATGCTTATCTCTCGAATTTCAAGGCTCTTCCACAACCTACCGTTATAACTTATACTTGGTGCTTCGAGTAACAGCTCCATTAATGAAACCGCAACAGGGCATTTTTATGGATATGAATCGCTCAAAAACGAGGAAAAACCCTTCTCCTAAAAAGTAGAGAGGGCTTGACCATCATTAAGCATGCTAACTGCCAATTCCTTCGAATGTGCCACTGTCCATGTACCCCTAATCTTGGTATTTTCAATAAGCCAGTCACCATGAAATAAGCCGTCAGTAAAAGTTTTTCACAACAATAAATGGCTTTCATCGATGGGATACTACTTAAAGTCTTTTAACTTTCCATTGATTTGCTTTCATCTGAGGATGGTTGGGGAGAATTCTGATAAAGCAATGCTGAAATACTTGGATACCTTCTTTCACTACGCTACAAATCCCCCTTCACCTTTTCAATATTTCACACTAATGACAGGTAATTTGATTTCAGTGATAAGCTCGTCTTTAACATTGTATAATTTGAACACTCCATCATGTTGGATAATATCTGAAACGACTTCCCCGCCAACTTCATTTCCAATCGCAATGGTATTAACAACAGATCCATCAATGACCTCAATAGATTCAATTTCTCTTTCCAGTTGTTTCACCTGCCTCCGTTACTCCGTACAAAACGCCGTAACTATGAATTTTTGTACTCCATCGATACGTTAGGGGTGCTCATGATTATTTTATCCATTCCCGGCTTGCCCTCTCTTTCGTCAAAAAGCACAGTTCTTCCTTGTCTCGTCAACTACATTTGAAGTGTACATCCGGGTCAAAAAAAATGATGTCATCAATTGAAAAACCTACACATTCAGCGAACATATACGCTTTATCGACCCTTAAAGGAATCTTATATTGTTCATAGTCAATGTATGTCCTCTTGGCCATCCTTAGCACTTTCGCCATTTCATCTTGGGTTAAACCTTTATACTTCCTAGCTTGCTTAAGTGTGAATTTAACCTGTGTCATATCTTGTCACCTCCTTTATAAAAAATGATATCACACTTGAAGTATAGTTGCTATCAATTTTTTGTAAAATTCGCGCACTATGAGTTTACTCAATTTCACTCATGGTGTATATTCAAATGAGAGGTGAAGAAAAATGCACATTGGGGAACGGATAAAATTACTTAGAAAAGAAAGAAAAATGACTCAAGAAGATTTAGCAAAGATATTAAAGGTCGCCCCGACGGCAGTTTCCGCCTGGGAGTCGGGCCGCAATAAACCTTTAATGGATAAGTTGAGCATGATGTCCACTTGCTTTGACATACCGCTTTCTCACCTCGTTGACGGAACACCGATCGTTAAAAAGGATTCCTCCATGGAAATTTTGAACGAAAAGAATGTTAGATTAATTGGTGTATATGGAAATATCCCTGCTGGAGAGCCTAATTTCACGAACGAATATATAGAAGCCTATATGCCTACATTGAATTCGATGCTAAAAAACAACAAAGACTATTTTTTTCTCCGAGTAAAAGGAAACAGCATGAACAAAGAGTTCAGCGACGGGTCCTTGATTCTTGTTGAAAAAACAAGCTACCTTGAGGACGGGAATATAGGTGTAGTCTTGGTAAATGGTCATGAAGCTACAGTCAAGCATGTGAGAATTGCAGCAGAAACAATCACGCTCATTCCTTGCAGTACTGATCCTTTTTATGAGGAAAAAACCTATCATTTCAAAAAAGATCAAGTCAATATTCTAGGAAAAGTGGTTCAGGCCATCAAACTATACGATTGATATCATTTCGTTCATTTCCATCCAATCGACTAAGTACAAATCTTATAGAGGTTTGTACTTTTTTATTTCCTGTACATATGTAGATGTCTTCGTAAAAATGGGCCTACCATACATGAGTTTCAGCATTGCAAAAATAATGATAGGACGGAGAAAGGAGAGTGGGTTCGAAACCGTCAGAGGCATTTATCAAGAACATTGAAAACCATTCTTCATTATGGAGGATGGCTTTCAATGTTCTTGTCTCCTCACCTTGCAATCCAAACCCTTTCCAGACTTCGTGATTGTCAGGATTCTGCCTCCGTATTACTCCAGCTTGGATTGGCATTGGTACGGGGGGCGCAAGACTGAATGCCGGTCCCCACTGCTAAGCTGCTTAGTTTCTGCAGTCGAAAGCAACGTTCACTGGACAAAACAAAAACCGCAGGCAAACTCCCTTACCATCCGAGTTTGTCCGCAGTTTGAGCCTCCTGCTTAAGAGGCATACTCTATTTGAGGTTAAAATTCCTCCACGGCAATTTCATTTCACTCTTACTTTCTGGTTTACGACAATGGTGTACTGGCTGTCAAGGTCGTTCCACTCTTTGATTTTTTGGACGGTACTGCCATAAGCCAGGCTTAAAGAGTAAACAGTGTCGCCGCTAACAACAGTATGATATACCGCTGTATCTTTTTTCTTAAGCTTGAAGCATTTCACAAGGCCGTTTACATGCCCGCGAGCAAGGGATTCGATAAATGATGCCGTTTTTAACTTGGCTGCATCATTGACATTATCGACAAAACCACTTTCGGTTAGAAGCGCAGGCATGTCCGTTTCACGAAGTACATGTAAATCCCCTGTTTTTTGTCCCCTGTCCGGAATGTTGATCAGCTTCATGACCTCTGTATGAATGATATCTTGATACGTTTTCGTCTCGCTGCTCGTTGACGTATAGATATAATCCTCATATCCAGTGCCGCCGCCAGCATTGATATGGATGGCAAGGTAGAAGTCGGCTTCCCAAGCGTTCGCTTGATTGGTCCGATCGCTTAAAGAGGGAAATGTATCTGATGTCCTGCTCATCTTTACGAAAACGTTCGTATATTCAATCAGCAGGATGTCCTTGATTCGAGTCGCGATGGATAATGTTAGGTCTTTTTCCTTCAAGCCATTTCCTACAGAACCTGGATCGCTACCGCCGTGTCCGGGATCAATAAATATTTTTACCATTTCAATCACCTCTATTAATCTTATGTACCGGATTGATAAATGCTTGTACACGTACACCAACAGCTAAAAAAAAATCTCTAGTTCAAGAAATTTTTGATGTTTCGAAACGGCGCCTCTGCTCATGCAGCTGATGCCTTCACCTCGCCGGATTTATTTAAAATTGTACCTCCCCGCGTATTTTAGCCGCTTTACATTATGCATTTGAAACAACCTGAAAAAAGCTTCCTTCTATTATTTTACTTTGGTAAAATCTTAACAAGAACTTCCATCAATAATGGTCGTGCGATCAAATCCGTTTCACTGTACATATCCTTATAATGGAGCTGAGACATGGAAAAGAATGATAACAAGGCATTGGATAATGACTACCGGGACCTTATCCCGAGAAATGGATTCTTATTCAAATTCATTAAAAAAGATAACGACTTCATACACACTTTCGTTGAAGGCGATTTCATTACAAAATCAATCACGCCAACCGCGATGGTCATCGGGAAAAAATTATCTGACTTTTTGCCAATGAAACAAGCTCTTATAAAACAACGGTTTTATGAAACAGCATGGAATGGAGAAACGGTGAATTATGAAGGCGAAGTCGGTGATATTCATTACGTTGCGTCACTGAATCCTTTAATGGTGAATGGTGAAGTAACCGAGGTCATCGGAACGGCAATCGATATCACAGATAAGAAAAGAAATGAAAACAAGCTTCTGGAGCTTGAAAAATTGGCTGTAGTGGGCGAATTGGCTGCTGGTATAGCTCATGAAATCCGCAACCCGCTAACTTCCATCATTGGATTTACCCAAATCATAAGCGAACGTGTTGATGACGCGAGCATACATGAATATCTTGGAATCATGATGAGGGAATTGGATAGGATCAACAGCATTGTAAATGAATTTATGTTTATCGCAAAACCTGATGAAACCATGAAAGTCAGCACGAACAATATCAACTCGCTTATTGCAGATGTCAATAAATTCATGGAACCACAGTCAAATTTGAAAGGAATCAGGATCAATTTTGACTCTCAATCGGAGGAAATTACGGCTGTATGCGACCAAAATCTAATGAAGCAGGTATTGATTAATCTTATCCAAAATTCGATTGAAGCTACTGAGGAAAACGGAGAAGAGATCAAGATTTCCTTGGGACAGGCATCCGATGAAAAATTTTTCATCCATATTACGGATAAAGGTAACGGGATTACGAGCGACAGACTCAAAAGATTGTTCGAACCTTTTTATACCACAAAAGAAAAGGGCACTGGATTGGGACTGATGATTTGCAGAAGGATAATCGAATTACATCAAGGTACGATTGAATTTAAAAGCGATGTAGGCACCGGGACCGAAGTTACCATTATATTGCCCGGAAAAGTAGCAAGTACATAAAAGAATACGCTACCATGCTTTTGTCAGTCAGGTTACCTTACAATCTATCGTTCAGTCGAAAAGGAGTGTCGCAGTGATGGACTTCAGAGCATATGAAACGATTAGGTTTGAACAATTGGTGCAGAAGTTGGATCAAGCAAACAAGCTTATTCGTTCATGGGATTTAAAAGGGGGAATATCCGCACAAGTTACAAGGTTGGAAGTATTACAACCTACAGGAAGAATCGTACAAATGATCGTCCGTCAGCATGGCGAGAATGACTTAAAACGCAACCCCCATATTGCGGCGGATGAGTACAGGCTTTTGGAAATATTGACAAACGAAGGGTTGCCCGTTCCAACACCTTATTATTTTGAGCAAGCTGGGGGAGCTTTTACCAAGCCATGTTTACTTATTGAATATGTGGAGGGCGGGCCGGAGTTTGCCCCGTCCAACCTGGCGGATTATATTTTCCAGCTCGCAGCCAATCTAGTTCACATTCATCGTCTCGAATGTGAACATCTTGAGCTCTCTTTTCTTCCTAAACAAAAAGAATTGTATGAAAAAATGATCCACGAAAAAGGGTCAAATATGGATGAAACCTTAAATAACAGCTTGATGCTCCATGTATTAAAATCAGCCATTCCAGTTCCCTCATTGAATAGAGATGTAATCCTTCATGGTGATTATTGGCCAGGAAATATATTATTCTTTGAAGATACCCTCGCTTCGGTAATCGACTGGGAAGACGCAGCCTTAGGTGATCCTTTGGCTGACCTTGCCAATAGCCAGCTTGAAATATTATTTCATTTTGGAGCGGCAGCAATGGATGACTTCACCGACCTCTATGTATCCATGATGCCAAACCTGAATTTGGCCAACTTACCACTCTGGCAATTATATGCGGCATTACGGTTATCTTCGTTTCTTGAATGGGGCTTGGAAAAAAACAAAGAAAAAATCATGCGGGAGCGATACACGTCATTTGTTCAGCAAGCGATGAAAATGGTTGGCCATTGCTAAAACCCTATAAACGAAATCGTATATTCAGCAACGTTACAGACATTTTTCAGAAAAAGGCGTTTATACTAGTCCCTTTGCCATCTCATTTCATAAACTAATAATGACCAAAAAAATTACGGGAGGTGTTGAAATGTATAATAAACCATGGGGGCACCCACATGGCGGCCAGCGCCCACCGCAATATTGCCCGCCCCAGACCATGCCTGTACAGTACGATCCGTCTCAAGCTTCCCCAACAAGACATTATGTTAAAACGAATATCATTAATACTGTCATTCCAGTTTTTCACCCCGCACATACCACTACCGTAAATAAACATGTCATCACGTATAAACATTTTTTTCCGCATAGTTGTAACGGCATGAATGGATATGCCCCCCAAGGCTTGGTTGGTGCTCCCCCAGGCAATTTTACGAGGAACCGGTTCAGATATTAACAAACAAAACCCCGATCCGGGGTTTTTTATTATGGATTATCGCCCTGCCCCCATTTAAAGTTGGAAAAAGCGTTCAAGCTTTTTTTTCGCTCTAGGTATACGAAAGATGCAATTCCAGAGCATCAACATATGATACATAAGGTGTAACTATCTTATGGGATATCAGTAACCCATTCCCTTTAACAAATTGGAAGGTGATGATCATAACGTACCCTATTTTTATTGTGACTGGCATCAGTGGTTCCGGTAAATCGGCAACCTCATTGGAACTACAGAAAATCATGGTTGATTTAAATGTAAATGTTTTTGATATGGATCTTATTGTAAATGATGAAAATTATCAGCAAGCTTGTGATAATTGGTTAAAGATTGCCTATTATAGTGCATATTCCGGGCGGAATACCGTTTTGTTTGGCCATGTACCTGACCCATATAACGTAGAAATCTGTGATCACTTCCCTTTTTTTGGTCCTGTGCATTATCTACATCTTTATTGTAATGACAAAGCGCGCACAGAACGGTTAGCGGCACGGGAGAAATGGACGGAAAATAGCATCGAATATATGAATGTACTATCTGAAAAATTGGTTCAGGAAGCTCAAACATCCTCTCCTCCCATCCCAGTAATAGATACATCCAGCACTTCTCCACCCCAAGTGGCCAAGCTGATTAAAAAATGGATACTGAAAAACATGCCTAAATAAAGAATAAGTTGAAATCCGGAATGTAACAATTACGGTTTATTAGCTACTTATTTTACGCACAATAAGTCTTTCATTGAAGTTGTCCATCATGTTGTTTTTTCTCTTTTCTAAGAAAAGGTATTGATTTTTATTGCTTAGCATTCCGGGCTGGGTAGTAAAGGACAAGTCCTACATTATTCGAACCGCTCCGCCTATTAAATGATATAATGGGAGCATCAGTATAAGAATGCATGAATGGACGATAAGTCTTCCATCAAATATAGGGCTTTTGTCATTCTCCATGAAATCATGGTATATGCTGCATAGGAATGTCTCATGTCATGAACCACTTTACTGTGCGCATGGCAATCTTTGAGACATAGGAGGAAAATTAATTGAACATGATGGAAATTACCCCACATGAAAAAGAACGTATAAATGCCCTACAGCGGTATCAAATACTTGATACACCGCCGGATGGCGCTTTCGATAGGGTTACGGCCCTTGCATCACAGCTCCTGAATGTACCTATCGCCATTACCAGCCTTGTCGACGAGGATCGGATATGGTTCAAGTCCCATCATGGCTTGGATGTGGAGGAAATCGAAAGGGAGCCAGGTCTCTGTGCTTCAGCCATACTTCACAATGTTCCTTATATACTTAAAGATGCCAGTTTAGATCCACGATCGCTTGCAAACCCTTTGGTGGCAGGAGAAAACGGGTTCCGTTTTTATGCCGGCATCCCTTTGAATACGCATGACAACCATAATCTTGGCGTGCTTTGTGTCATTGATTATAAGCCGCGTGCCATCACGGAACAAGAACTGGAAATTCTCCGGTCCCTTGCCCAGATCGTCATGGATGAAATGGAGCTGCGTTTGGCATCACTCCAAATTGATAAACTCAGTAAGGATAAATCCGATTTACTGGCTGTCCTCAGTCAAGAAATTAAAAATCCCATGATCGGAATTTTGGGAATGACGGAGCTGCTGCATTCTACTGAAATGACGGACGAACAAAAAGAATATACGGAAATCATCGAAACGAGCGGCAAGGCGCTGCTTACGATGGTAAGTCATATATTGAATTATTCTAAAATGGATACAGGTAAAATGGAAATGAACATCCAGCCTTTTGATATCCACTTCTGTGTAGAACAAGTATTCAAATCATTCAAAGCTGAAGCCGATAAAAAAGGAATGAAATTACTTAGTGATATCGATCCGGAGATTCCGATGGTATTATTGGGCGATGATCATAAAATCCGTCAAATCCTTGTAAATTTAATAGAAAACGCCATTAAGTATACGGATGATGGCAACATTAACATTTCCGTCACCTTAATGACTGGAGAAAACAATCCTGATTTCATCCATTTATCTTTCCATGTAAAGGATTCAGGAAACGGTATTCCAAATGATCAAGTAGCGAGCCTTTTTAAGCCTTTCAATCAAGTGTATCCAAAAGGCCCGGCAACATTCAAAACAGGGACGGGGCTTGGCCTTTCCATCTGTAAACGATTGACGGAAATGATGGATGGAAGCATTTGGCTTGAAGAGACTAGTGAACAAGGCTCGACATTCTCCTTCGAAATAAAGCTGCCAGCATTAACCTAGTAACTGCTCGTTGATTATTTATACGATGGATACCGTGGCGAAAATTGGCGGTATCCATCTTTTACTTTCTTCTATGTACCCATCAAGCTGATGGTGATCTTACAGGTGAAATGAAATGAAGCTGTGAAGAACCATCGACAGGCTCGATTAGGACTGGTTTCATGGCACCGCCAAAGCTTAGTTTGACTTCTTTTTCCTTTATCACCTTCAAGGCATCCAATAAGAAATATCCATCAAGTGAAACATTTACCTCTGCTACACCTTTTATGCCGTTGATAGTTTGGATTTCTTTTATTTTGCCTCGTTCCGTTAAATTGGAAGAAATCTGTAATTTATTGCCCTCCAAGAGATCTAAGTGTACATTGTTATTTCGGCAATCCCTTGCAAAGAGACAGGCTCTATCAACCCCTTTTAATAGTTTATTAGTGTCCATGATGACGGTCGTTTTCGAATCTCTTGGCAGCATTTCCAATACATTAGGAAAGCTGCCTTCTATCAACCTTGTAAAAAGTGAAATATGACTTGATTTGAATCCGACGTAACTTTTTGAAACAAAAATATGTACGACACCCGCTTCATCATTCATTAATTTGGTCAGCTCATTCAGGCTCTTACTTGGGACAATGAACGAACCAGTTATTTTGGTCTCTAACGCTAGCTCGCTTGACGCCAAGCGATGCGAATTCGTCGCCACGCAACAAAGCAAATTTTCCTTGAATGTCATATTGACTCCTGCCAGAGCAGGCCTGGACTCGCTTTTGGATACGGCAAAAGCCGTCTGCTTAATGATTTCCTGCAATCCTTCACTGTGTACCTCAATGAATGCGGAATCATCAATGAACGGAAGATCAGGATATTCTGTCGAATTGAAACCATTAAGATCAGTAACGATTTCAGCCGATTTAATCGTTACTGAATGGTTTGCGTTGAGCTTAACATGGATGTCATCGGATAATTTTTGGATGATATCACTTAAATATTTTGCTGGTAAGACGACACTTCCCTTATCATACACCTCCAATACTCTTTCACCGCCAAGCGTAACTGGAATGGTTTTTTCGATGATAATGTCTGAATTGCTGCCTAGGAGGATTAATCCATCCACATTTGCGACTATCTTTATCCCTGTTAAGATGGATGGTGTCGTTTTTGTGGAAATTGCATGCCCGACAGCTGAAAGAGCTTGATGAAGGCAGTTTTTGTTAACCATAAATTCCATAAGAAAAACCACTCCTTGATATTCGTTTATAAACTCTATTCGACAAATTTCCTAAGAACCCCTTTTTGACCTTTTTTACAAACAAAGTTTGCAGCACGAGTTAGGCTTTCATCACATCGGAGTTGACAACACCACTCAGACAGTTTTGATTCATTTGGTGTTTCCTTCTCTTATGCACTCTATTATGTGATATATTGAGCACTAGCTTGCTTCTTCAAGCAGAGCTGCAGCAAAAAGCATGGAATATCCATTCAGTTCTTGGAAATGATAGATTACCCTTGAACAGCATCGAAAAGGAATAGGGAAGCAAGATTGCATGTGAACCGCTGTGACATGCTGAACAATAATAGATGTTACATTTTGTTGAGAGACTTTTTATATGGCTACCTTAGATGATAAGATGCTTGAGGAAGTAATTTAAAAATTCATGTACAGCAATATAGGAGGAGATCATTTTGTATCCATATGCATTTTTGGCAATAGCGATTGTAAGTGAAGTGTTTGGCAGCTCCATGTTAAAAGGATCGAACGGATTTAAACGGTTTTTCCCTTCCTTGGGTGTCATAATCGGAATGGGTTTAGCCTTTTATTGCCTATCCATATCCCTCATGACCATTCCACTTGGAACGGCGTATGCGATATGGTCCGGCATTGGAACCGCATTAACAGCTTTAGTGGGGGTAATCGTTTATAAAGAAAGCTTCAATCTGAAAAAATTCATAGGTTTACTTTTGATCATTGGCGGAGTCGTCATTTTGAAGCTTGCTGCTGGTGATTCTCAATAACGTTTTTAATTATATTGGAGGTAATGGAATGAAAGGGTACATTGCACTGGGGATATCCATCATAACCGAAGTATTTGGGACGACCATGCTTAAGATATCTGATGGATTCACTAATTTTTTCCCGACATTAGGGGTTATCCTGGGCTTCGGAACGGCGTTTTATTGCCTATCCTTATGTCTTAAAACGATTCCGTTAAGCTTGGCTTATGCCATTTGGTCTGGAATCGGCACCGCTTTAACTGCGTTGATAGGCGTTATTCTCTGGGATGAGCCCTTTAGTACACTTACGTTAGGCGGGTTAATCTTAATCATTGGCGGAGTTGCTTTATTGAACGCTTCCCATTCTTCGAAGCAAACAAAGAAATCATCTCTAACTGAATGAAACAGCTAGATGAAAGGTACAAAATGGCCAACTCAAGGCGGAATTTGACAGGTAAAAAGGGGGTTCGGAAATGTTAAATTCCGAACCCCCTTTTGTCTTGAACTATTGGGCATATACGGCTGAAGTCTTTACCAAGTCCGCCGTGCAAAGTCGGTGAACTTGAATTTATCCGGCCTATGCCTGGATTCACTATACTGAAACAAACTTCCATCCATTAAATGGACAGTACTTCTCACGACGGCGACCATATCATAGTCTTCAATATCCAATAGCTGTTTATCTTCGTCACTGCATGGCTCCACGGTGATTTCCTTATTCGAAAATCCAATCTGAAGCCCCAGTTCTCCCTCGATATATCGATAAATCGAATCCTCACTGATTTCCTTTGTCAGCTTAGGGACAAGCTCACTATTGAAATAATCTTTATCAAGGATGATTTTTTTGCCATTGATTTGCCGAATCCGAAAAACCTTCCATATATCCTGATCTTTCGTTAGGTCAAGATGCTTCATCATGTTTGAGTCCGGGGACTCAAGCTCCAGCGTATGAATGATCGTTTTGGAATGCAGATTCAGCTTCTCCGCCATTTCCTTAAAGGAAATCAATCCTGCCACAGGAAAATTGAATTTGTTGATATCGAGCACGTAAGATCCCTTGCCCTTGATTTTGTGAATATACCCATTTTGTTCGAGTAAATTCAAAGCCTTCCTCACAGTATCCCTTGAAATACCATACTCTTCCATGAAGCTGCTTTCGGAAGGAAGCTTTTCATTGGCGGAAAAAGTTTTTTCTTCAATCTTTGTAACGATATCACCATATAGTGATAGGTATTTGCTGTTCATTTCATCACCACAATATTATTTGTTAACCGGCTGTCCCTTTTCCAACAAATAGACCACCGATTCATAGGGCCTCAGCACACATTGATCAGCAAGCTCTTTTGAATCGCCATAGTTGGAAATTAGAAGCTCTGACTTGAAGCCGGTCAGGTTTGCATCCTTTGGCATCTCGAAAAACGCTTCTTTTGCATAAAAATTATTGATGACCAGAAGCTTCTCATCTTCATGACTGCGGATATAAGCGAATAATTCGGGATGTTCGCCAAGGATTTCCTGGTATTCCCCATATGCAATGATATCATGTTTCTTCCGTAAACATATTAGTTTTTGGTAATGATAGAAAATCGAATCTTGATCGCTCAGTGAATGCTCAACGTTGATTGCCTTTGCATGATCTGGGACTTCAATCCATGGCGTCCCCGTCGTGAAGCCTGCATGCTCCGCATTTTCCCACTGCATCGGGGTCCGGGAATTGTCACGGGACTTAGCTTGGAGAATTTCCATTATTTCTTCTTCATCTTTTCCTTCTTCTTTTAAAATATTGAAATAATTAATCGATTCGACATCGCGATATTGTTCAATGTCGGTGAACTTCGGATTCGTCATTCCTATTTCCTCGCCTTGATATATGTAAGGCGTTCCCCTGAGCATATGGATCGCTGTTGCCAGCATCTTGGCCGATTGCTTTTGATATTTCTCATCATTCCCAAACCTGGACAATATTCGTGGCTGGTCATGGTTGCACCAGAAGAGTGCATTCCATCCGTTACCTTCTTGCATGCCGTATTGCCAGCTGCTGAGGATTTCCTTTAACATCCTGAAGTCAAAATCGGCAATGGACCACTTTTCCCCATCCATGTAATCCACCTTGAGATGATGGAAGTTGAATACCATGGACAGCTCCTTCTCATCAGGAGCGGAATATTGGATGCAATGATCGATCGTCGTCGATGACATTTCTCCTACCGTCACCACTTTTTCATCTTTCCCAAACGTTTCTTCATTCATTTCTTTAAGGTATTGATGGATTTTGTGGCCATCCGTATAAAAGCAGCGGCCGTCCCCTTCCAAATCATTTTCGAATAAGCCGGGCTTGGAAATGAGATTGATGACATCCAGGCGGAACCCTTTCACACCCTTTTCCATCCAAAAGTTAACAACATCATAGATTTCTTGCCTCACTTTAGGATTTTCCCAGTTTAGGTCAGCTTGTGTACGGTCGAACAAGTGAAGGTAATATTCATCGAATTCTTCTACATATTCCCATGCTGGGCCGCCAAATTTCGAAATCCAATTCGTAGGCGGTTCGCCGTCGGGCGATTTTTTAAAAATATAATAATCCTTATACGCCTTATCGCCTGCCAATGCCTTTTGGAACCACTCATGCTCTGTGGATGTATGGTTGAATACCATATCCAGCATGATTTCCATATTCCTTGATTGGGCAGCCTTCACCAATCTCTCGAAATCAGCCATTGTCCCGAACGCTGGATCGATGGATGTATAATCCGCTACATCATAGCCGTTATCATTTTGCGGTGAACGGTAAAATGGCGTCAGCCAAATATAATCAACTCCAAGTAACTCGAGGTAATCCATTTTTTCAATCACACCATTGATATCCCCGATGCCGTCCCCGTTGGAATCCTTGAATGATTTCGGATAAATTTGATACACGGTGCTTTTTTTAAAATCCTTCATTGTAAAATCCTCCTCTGCTATTTCAAACGACCTTTTGCCAGTATGATAAAAAAAGAGGGAGACTCCTCCCCCTTTGCATGGTTACGCATTTAATTTCGTTGGTTTCGTTCTCGTTTTCAAGTTCATTTGAGGCCGCTTGGAAAAGACGATGGTCAAAATGAACGGCACGATGAAGGCAACCAGCATCGCCACTGCAAACATTCCCATATGCTTTGGCTGGATGGAAAGGATACCCGGTATCCCGCCAACCCCGA
Source organism: Bacillus sp. mrc49 (assembly GCF_002803435.1). Taxonomy (NCBI): domain Bacteria; kingdom Bacillati; phylum Bacillota; class Bacilli; order Caryophanales; family Bacillaceae; genus Bacillus; species Bacillus sp. mrc49. Next base: position 378,312 of record NZ_PHNG01000709.1, read on the forward strand.
TGGAGTTGGCCATCACACCAGATCCGACGGATACGATGCCTGCAAACATTGAACCAATCATTCCGGCCAGGAACGGGAAGCCGTATTTCAAGTTAATCCCGAACATGGCAGGCTCGGTTACCCCGAGATAGCATGAAATTGTGGCTGGGATCGACACTTGTCTTTCCTCCTCGTCCTTTCTATTGATGTAAATCATCGCAAGTACAGCCGTTCCTTGAGCAATGTTCGATAAAGCGATCATCGGCCAAAGGTTCGTCCCGTGCAATTCACTCATAAGCTGCAAATCGATTGCGTTTGTCATGTGATGCAAACCGGTGATGACAAGCGGTGCATACGCAAAGCCGAAAACGGCAGCGAATAGCCAACCAAACGATGAAGTCAGACCAGAGTATACAACTGATGAAATGACTGTGCCGATTTTCCAGCCGATAGGCCCTAAAACGGTATGGGCAATGATCACGGTTGGAAGCAAAGCAAAAAATGGAACGACGATCATGGAAATGGAATTATGCACTCGATCTCTCAGGAACCGCTCTAAATAAGCTAAAACGAAGCCTGCCAGTATCGCCGGAATGACCTGGGCTTGATAGCCGATCATATCGACTTGGGCGAAACCAAAATCCCAAAACGGGATGTCACTTGCTTTTGTCCCTGCCACTGCATATGCATTAAGAAGCTGCGGAGAAACGAGCGTCAAACCAAGGACAATTCCGAGAATTTGCGTGGTGCCCATTTTCTTCGAAATGGACCACGTGATCCCAACTGGAAGAAAATGAAATATAGCTTCGCCAATCAGCCAAAGGAAAGCATGGACCCCTGACCAAAATTGGGAAATCTCCACAAGCGTCTTCGTGCCATCATCGAACATTTTAATATCCCCGATGATATTGCGGAAACCAAGAATGAGGCCCCCGACGACTATGGCTGGAATCAGCGGTGTGAAAATATCCGCAAGATGGGCAACCAAGCGCTGCAGCCAGCTCATATTCTGTTTAGCTGCCGCTTTCACGTCTTCTTTCGATGCTTCCTGCAAGCCGGCTATCGAAACGAATTCATTATAAAAGGATGATACTTCATTGCCGATGATGACCTGGAACTGCCCGGCTTGTGTAAAGGTTCCTTTTACTAGTTTGATTGATTCAATATTCGTTACATCCGCCTTTGCTGTATCTTTCAGTACGAATCGCATTCTAGTCGCACAATGCGTGACGGTGGCGATATTCTCTTTCCCTCCGACATATTGGAGCAAATCCCCTGCTGGTTCTGTATATTTACCCATTTGAGTACTTCCCTTCCTTAGAAAGTAAAATATATTAGTCCCCCAAACCTGTACGTACAAGATTTGGTTACGCTTTCATCTTATCCTGTACGTACAGGTGTGTCAACCACTTTTTTTCAACCATCCTATATCCTTTGAAAAAATAAAAAGCCTTTCCCCGAATTCCGCCGGGAAAAGGTTTGAAAATCATTCGGTTTTCTTTCGCATTACGGGCCATACAGCAGTTTTGCTCATGACAATGTAAGCGTGAGATTCGTTTCTGCAACTTCCACTCCATTCACAAGAAGCGAGATCTTATGGAAGCCCTCATAATGACGGCGTGTGGTTAAATCCTTCCAATTGTGAATTTTCACTCTATCAACGCCCTCTCCAGCTGCAAAATTCCTATCTGCCAGCAGGAACAGTTTTCGGGACGTTTTTTGCTTCGCTTTCACAAAATCGATGGCGTACTCAATCCGAAGCTTCACCGTACTGATGGCTCCCACCTGAAAGCCAAAATGAAGTTCACTCGTCTCCCCGATCTTAATGGAAGCCGGCTCATTTTCAATAAAAGCCGCAGCTACCATCGTCGGGTCACTCCATACATCCGCGTACCCAAACATCGCCAGCACCTCGGGATCCGCTTGTTTGACAAGTGATCTGCACCCTCGCCGGATGATCCAATTCGTAAGGTCGTCCCCGCTCTCATGCCAGCGCTTGGCAATTTGAATGACGGCAGCCGGATGGTCCTTGGCAATATCATTTAAGTTATTGGCCACACTTTTACGAACATAGAGCGAGGGATCGTTTTTCAGGTTTTCCAGCAGTTCCAGCACCGGCTGCGGATCTGCCTTGAACATCGGTAAAGATTGTCCCCAAGGCAGCCTCGGCCGGCATCCTTCACTGGCTAGCCTGCGGACATGCTCATTCTCATTCTGTGCCCATTCCTTCATCTTCGCAATCATTAACACGGGCTCAAGCAGGATGAATGCACGCACAGCAAATTCAGAAGAAGACCTAACGGTAAAACGCTCCAAGGCTTCTAGCGACAGGAGCCAATTCTCCTTATTCAACCCATGCACCTCTACAAAATCCGGGAAAAATAAATATCTGAAGCCTTCACAATCTTTTTCCAATTGATATAAGATATTCAGGGCTTCCTGATAATCACTCGGAAGATGCCTTCCCAGTGTAAGCGAAATATGCCTGATTCGCTCTTTCAACTTCATCTCATCCCATTCCTCGTTCATCACATCTTCTCGAAAAGATTGAGCAGGAAAGGGGGGATGGACGCTTCTCACTTTTTCACTGAATTCACGGATGAAAGCAGCGCTATATAAATCCTTTAATGGTTCAGCCATTTATTTCACTTCTTTTCTCCATGTTTTCTTACTTCATCCATCCACCATAGCATTTTTCTCCATTGAGTAACAACCCTGCTGCCTTCGCAAGACTTGATCCTGTTCTCGAATATTCGGGTCGTCTTCGCCGCTATCTCGGTATTGCATGGAATAACTTTGTCCGTATTCGCCATTTTTCCGACCCCACTTGAATTAATTCGGCCTACTTCCGGATTTTCCTTATAGAAAGCTTTGGAGAACATAAAAAAGGCGGGACATAAAGCTCCCACCTCTTTTGCAGCTATGAAGTTAGTCATTTGATTTTCATTTTATTTTTTTCATGGAAAATTGAGATATTATCACCATTTATTCCGGCATATGCACCTTTACTTGCCAATTGTTTGCTTTCAGGATGAGCAATCAGCCATTTATTTTTCATGAATAATAGTTTATCCTCTTCCGTTCTTTTTTTTATCTCCTGATTTAATGGCTCATTTGTGCCGGCCGGCAAAATAACGATTGTCTTGAACCCCTCTTCGTTTACTTTACATGGGGCAAAGTGCAAGGTTGTACTATATAACTCTATCGCCGTTCCTTTTGGTATAAAGAATGCCTCTACATTAGGAGAAAGATAGCTATTGTCGTGAATGTCTTGTACCCTTCCCAATAGAAGAACCATATCTGTCACCGCAATGTTGATTTCACTGCCTTTATGATATTCTAAACCATTCAGCGTTGAGTTCGGGCCATTACAATATCCAATTTGAATCGGCATTTCTCCATAAAAGGCAGTTTGAATCCGTTCTTTCACGCTCGTATTTTCCATATCGGAAACTGAAGGTATATAGATATTATGATCTTGAGGAATCTCCATTTCTTTCATATATGTTTGCAGCTCTTGAAAATTATATCCAATGATTATTTTACCGTATGGTGCAAACCTGCTATCTTCAACATGGAAAATGGAAATATGTTTATTTAAACTTCTAATCGCTTCATACTTTGACAAGGTCACTCAGCTCCTTTCCTCCATTTTAATGGCCCTCAAATTAAAATCCATGAGGAACCTTTCAACGTTATTTATTATCATTTCAATACTGGTGCTTCCGTAATCGTGTTGTCCCAGGCATTGCGGAATTTATCCAATCCATAATCTGTAAATGCGTGATGGAAGCTTTCCTTGTAAACATCGAAGCCACAGGTCACGATATGAGCCCCGGCTTTCGCGGCATCCACGATTTGTTTGCCATTCCGCAAAGCGGCCACGATAATTTCGGTTTCGAAATTATACCTTTTATAGATATTTGCGATATCTTGAATGTATTGAGTCGTGTCATCCCCGCTATTTTCTTTCCATCCAACGAAAGGCGATACGAAACTAGCCTTGATTCTTCCAGCTTGCAAGGCTTGGGAAGGAGAAAAAACAAGCGTGACATTCGTAGGGATGCCTTCTTTTTCAAATTCCCTCGCCGCAATCAAACCTGGTTCTGTACACGGAATTTTAATGACGAAATTGGAAGACAATTGTGCAATCTTCGTTCCTGTTTCAACCATTTCTTTTGCATCGTCTAAATGAGGATTAATCTCCACTGAAATAGGAAAGTTCTCAACGCCCTTAAATTCGCTTCCTAATTCATCTAACACGGTAAGGAATGGTTTACCGCTGGACATGATATGGCGAGGATTCGTCGTTACCCCATCGATGGCCCAATTTTCATAAGCATAACGCACTTCCTTCATAATGGCACTGTCCAAAAAATATTTCATAGTTTATTCCTCCTCATGTCATTTAAACATATCTACGTTTTTAATAAATGTTACTACCTTTGATTCTATAATAAAAAAAAGTATTCTATCTTTCAAGCTTTTTCTTTACAAATTCTAGTAAAGTTATTTTTCATGCCAAGTGCCCGTTCGTTTTTTAATGTAAAATAGGCTACACTATACCAACATTACGGGCCCTTCAACTTAAATCATCACAGTTTAATCCGGCAGTCATGTACTTGATTCTTTTTACATAGGTATACCTGATTTACGCTCATTAAGATCTTTTACGATATTATTGTATTTATCATCTGATAGTTTATAAAAGAATGCCATTACAATAATGGTTGCCATGGCCAATGTACTTGGATATATGAACATAAGTCCTCTAATCCCTTCTACCACATTAGCATTTTGCACGGCATTGGGAACGTACCCGACTAGCCCTAAAACAATACCCGGGATAAAACCTGCTAGAGCCTGAGATAATTTGCGACAGAAAGTGAAGAATGAATAAACCACGCCTTCCGATCTATTGCCTGTTTTCCATTCCCCGTATTCAACCGCATCAGAAACGAATGCCCAGTTCAAACTATTGACAAATGCACTTCCAAAGAAGGCAAAACAAGCTAAAATGATAAATATTACGGCATTATCAGCAAAAATATAAGCTAATAAATCGCCAACTGCCCAAATTGCGCAACCAAGAATGTACGTGTATTTCTTTCCGATTTTTTTAACCATGAACGGAACTAGTGCTACACCTATAAACACACAGCCAATGCTGAAAAAGCCCATGTAAGGGACGATTGAAACATTTTTCAATACATATTGGCAATAGTATACTTGTACTGCGAGCTTTACATTGAAAGCTGAAAAAGTAAACAAGTTCACTAAACAAAGTATCAAAAGAGGGGTATTTTTTAACAACCCTTTATAACTCTCACTCAGTTTCACCTGAGCTTCTTTTGGCTTCTCGTACACATATCTTTCTTTCACATTCTTATAACAATATAGTTGAAATAGTACACCTAAAAAAGCAAATACCGATACCGCCACTATGTATCCAGTGGATTCACTATTGAAAAGTAAAACGATAGGCATGAATCCAACCGTAGTAATCAATAGGCCCATGTTTGATCCTGCTTGCCTAAACGCAGCCAACTCCGCTCTTTCTACAGGATCTTTGGTCATGGCAGGAACCATTGAACCGTAAGGAATATTTGAAATGCTATAAATGGTACCAAATGCCATATAGGTTGCATAAGCCCAAATCATTTTTCCAGTGAGTGAAAAATCAGGATTGGTGAAACTAACGATTGTAATAAGGGCTAACGGTACTGCCGTGTAAAGGATAAACGGCCTGAACTTTCCTTTTGGACCAATTTTTTTTCGATTGTCCACCCATGTGCCTACAGTAATGTCGGCAAAAGCGTCCCATATTTTTGTAATTAAGAAGATTAACCCAGCTGTTGCTGATGGCAGTCCAAGTGCATCCGTATAAAACTTAAGTAAATAGATTTGACCTAGATCAAATAAAAAATTATTTCCTACATCCCCCATTCCGTACGCTATTTTTTCCTTAAGCTTTAATTTCTTAGAAGTATCAACTGGACGTTCCATGTTTTGAACGACTGATTGTTCCATACGTTCTCTCCTTTTAAATACCAATTTTAAAATTAAAGAAATGCCAATTATCTAATCGTCACTAACCCTTCATAAGAAATGCGCACACTCAACTTTCACGTTCTTGTCAGCTGAAAATCTTCCACGGCCTGTGCCCCCTTCCATCGTTTTAGAAAAACTCATTTCTAACATTACTATCTTTTTGAAAAAGTTATTATGTTTTACTATATTATGAAAACGCATACAAAATAGCAAGCCTTTTCCATATATTTTTTCATTTTTTTGAAAAATTCAATCTTCTTGGCCGTGACTGCTTTCAAATCTACTAACCTCTATAAATAATTCATACCAGAGTTCCTAAAACCTCTTTCGCGGCACAGGAACGTTTTTTTCAGAATTTTTCTTTTTTTTATAATCATCCCTTGTAATTCTGTAAACGTATTCTTATAATGAACAAAGATACTGATTTTTATTTAAAGGTAACTATGTTTACCCGAGTTACCGCTAGTTCCATATTTATAGATTACCAGTGAAATTCGAAAGAACATGAAAAAACGGGTAGTACCTATTTATGATTAACAAAATTACATGGAGGTTTTTGATATGAGTACAAAAAGAAAAGAATTAAACAGTAATTTTTTCTCGAGTTTTTTAAATGTTGATTACTTATCCGAAGAAGATAAATACATTTTTAAAAAGGAAAAACAAAAATATAAATTTAACGTAATTGGTGCCGGGATGATAGGCCATGAGCATATTAAAGTTACCATGCTAGAGGGAAGAGCGACCATTCATGGCATTTATGATTTAGATAAGAAAAGTATTGAAAATACGAAAAGGATGTTCTCGGAAAACTTCCCTGGACATGATCTAGTAGAGTATCGGACTCTTGAGGAAGCTTGTCATGATTCACAAGTAGATGGACTAATTATTTGTACGCCGAATTATACCCATCTTGAGATTGTGAGAGAAGCAGTCAAATCTGGAAAGCATATTTTACTAGAAAAACCAATGGCTACTAATTTAAATGATGCATTGGAAATTAAAGAACTTGCCGATGGCTATAAAGGGATCTTTCAAATCGGCCTTCAATATCGTTACAAAGCGATTTACAACGAATCAATTCACGAAGCGATCGAGCGAAAATCAATTGGTGATATTAAAACAATCAGCATTGTAGAACATCGAGTTCCATTCCTGGATAAAGTAAACCAATGGAATAAATTCTCTAAATATTCAGGCGGTACGCTCGTTGAAAAATGTTGTCATTATTTTGACCTTTTAAACTTATTTGCCCAATCCAAGCCCTCTTTCGTTTATGCAACCGGAGGAAGCGCTGTCAATTTTAATGATTTTGAATATAAAGAACAAAAATCTGATGTAATCGATCATGCAAATGTCAATATCGTCTATGAAAACGGTGTGAACACGAATTTTAATTTGTGCATGTTTTCTCCTATGTTCTATGAAGAAATTACGATATGTGGAGATGAAGGAAGACTAAGAGCCTATGAAAACGATGATTTTTTACCGGTGAATCGACCAAATACACATCTGGAAGTTTTAAGTGGTGAAAGTAAACCTACAAGAATCTCCACTCCATGTTATCCATCTGTTATCCAAAGCAGTGGACATAATGGCGGAACGTATTATGAACACAAATACTTCATTGATAATATGGAAGGCGTTTCAACCACCACTGCCACTGTTGAAGAAGGCTTTTGGTCCATTGTCGTCGGGATTGCAGCAGAAGAATCCATTAAAACAGGAAAAGTAGTATACATTGATGAATTGTTAAAGAGAGTTCATAATGAGAAAGCGACTGTCTCTAATTAATTGAATCGGTGCATCCGCCATTTAATCGTTTGATGGTCACAAGAACCTTGTAATACAGAGGAGCATGAAAAATGCGGCCCTACCCTTTATACGGGTAGGGCCGCATTTTTCATATTTCTTACTTTTGAACTTTAGGGGTAGCCCCCACTATCCATCCTCTCCATCGCTTATGAAATGGCAAGTCACTGACAAGCACCTTATAATAGAAGGAACTAGCATTGATAAAGACACTCTCCAAATCCCCCTTCATTTATTGAGTGCAACACACTAAAAGGCATCGTACATAGTACTGTCTGCGAAGTAATCCTACTTTTACTCGAGGACGTATATGGGACGGATGTCGATATATCTAAAGGTTTTCCTACCCTGGCTACCTCTCCTTCACCAAATTATACAGGTAAGCCAATGGTAGACTAATCATACAATTCTTCATTATAAAAGAAATTATCTCTGGTTAGGAAATTGGAATTGGACACGCATTTCCCGCAGGAGTATCGCTGCCTTGCGTTCGATTCCTCTTCCTCTCCTCGCCCGCCCTCTTGAAAGCTGAGCATTGGAGGGGAAATCAACCATACGGCAATACTTAGCGAATAGCAATAAAGCATGCGAAAAAAGCCTTTTTAGATTTCGGACAGATCCTCCAAAGTTATTGGCAATCTGGAGTCCACTTACGTTTTCATTCAGAGCGAAAAGCAACCTCCAAATGGTGCACACATATGAAAAAATGCAGGCAAACTCGATTTTTATCAGGTTTGCCTGCATTTTGAATGAAAACATCTATGGGAACTATCACTTTATAAAACAATCATAAATATAATAGGCAATGTGGCAAGACTTAACGAAGTACTGATAAGTGTCGTACTAGAAACGAAATCTGACTCGGTATTGAATTGAAGCGCGTACATCGTCGTATTGGCAGCAGTTGGCATGGCAGCCATGATGATCATGATTTGTTTAACCATCTCATCTACCGGCAAGAAAAGAGTTAGCACATACGCTATTGCAGGTGATATTGCAAGCTTGATAAGGAGCGACCAAGAGATCCTGGCTTTGGCCATATGTTTTATTGAAATGTTGGCAAGCTGCATGCCTAGTACAATCATTACAGTAGGAATTGCGGCATCAGCCACTAAGTTGACGGCCTCTTGTACGGAATTGCTTAGTGGGATATGCAGCAATTGAAAAAGAGCACCTAAAAGCCCGCCATATACGATGGGCATGCGATGAACTGCCCGAAGAGCTGAGCGTATCCCATTACCATCCGGACTCCCTTTTGCGGCATAATACACGCCCACAGTGCACATCACCACCTGTTGTATTACCATTAACACAATGGCAGATTTTAGACCAGTGGCACCGAAGAGTAATAGAACTACAGGGGTACCATAGTTTCCGTTGTTCATAAAGGACGAAGCCAAGATCATCCCGCATGTTTCCGGAGTAGAATACCCGTGAAAATAAGAAATGACATACACAACCGCAATCAAGGAAAAACAAAGAGCAAATGTGTAAAAAGTAAGGTATAGGTAGTCTATAGTAAATGGGGTAGTATAAAAAGTTCGAAATACAAGAATTGGCGACATTAAGTAAAGTGCCATTGTTGAGATTGTCTTTGTATCAAAGCCGATTTTCTTTTGTCCAATAAACCCAATCGCAAAAATACCGAAAACCGGCAGGAGGATAGTTAAAAACTCCATTGTTGTCACCTTCATTACCTTTTGTTTTGTCATCTACTAAAGGAAAGACCTAGATCCTTACGGCTCTAGGTCCTTATCATGATCATAAATTCAGGACGATGATACGTTCTTCCGTCATTTCTTCAATGGCATACTGGGGACCTTCTTTTCCGTTCCCGCTTTTCTTCACGCCGCCATAAGGCATATGATCGACCCGGTATGCCGACGCATCATTAACGATAAGTCCTCCCACTTCTATTTCACGAGCTGCTTTCATGGCCAATTGTAAATCGTTCGTGAAGAGCCCCGCTTGCAATCCATAATCAGAATCGTTTACTTTAGCGATCACTTCGTCTATTTCTTCATATGTGGCAATCGATACAATTGGACCGAACACTTCTTGACGACAAACTTTCATGTCATCCTTTACATTCGTTAAAATGGTAGGCAAATAGAAGGCGCCGTCACGTTTGCCACCAACCTCAATCCGGGCCCCTTGTTCCACCGCTTCCTTCACCCATGCCTCCACTCGCTCCGCTTCAGTAAGACGAATCATCGGTCCAATATCTGTTTTTTCATCCAATGGATTGCCTACTACAAACTCTTCCGTTTTTTCTATTAACTTCGCAACAAAAGCTTCATAGATATCTTTATGAACATAGATTCGTTGGACAGATATACAAACTTGTCCTGCATTATTAAAGCTTTTTTGTGAAACTAAAGTTGCCGCTTTTTCCAAATCCGAATCTTTATGAACGATGGTCGCTGAATTATTCCCTAATTCAAGAGACACTTTACGTAAGCCTGCCTTTGAACGGATTAATTCTCCCACTCGAGGGCTTCCGGTAAAAGTAAACATGTTAACATCTTGATTTTCCAGTAACCATTCACCTATTTTTGCACCATCTCCAGTCAGCACTTGAAGGCGTCCCTTTGGTAGCCCAGCCTCCTCCAATAAGGATGCCAGTTTAATGGCACAGATTGGAGTGACTTCAGCAGGTTTTAAGACTACACTATTACCGGACGCAAGTGCTGGACCGATTTTATGGCAGACCAGATTGATCGGTGCATTAAACGGAGTGATAGCTGCAATGACGCCAACAGGAACACGGATGGTGAAGGCCATGCGATTCTCTGAACCTTGAGCTGATTCAACAGGAACCCCTTCTCCGTGGATGCGCTTTGCTTCCTCTGCAGATATTTGTAAGGTTTGAGCTGAACGATCCACTTCTCCGCGTGATTCACGAATGGACTTTCCAACTTCAATCGCTAAGATCCTGGCAAATTCTTCGCGGCGCTCTAATAACAATTGAGCCGCTTTCATTAATACCTCATATCGTTCATACGGTGAAAAATTCTGTTTTAACGCAGCTTTCGCACTCTTTACAGCTATATCCACATGTTTTTTTGTCGCTACCGAGATTTCAGCAGCCGGTTCTTGTGTATATTTGTTTAATACCATCATTGTTTCTGACGTTTTCTCCCAATGACCCGCCACTAATAAACCATGTTGCTTAACTTGTGTTGAATTCGTCATTTCTCCACTCCCCCGCTCTATTAAGAATCACCTAAAAAGGTCAATATCATAATGATATTTATCACTTCGATATTTGGTTATAGTAAACTCAAGTGGTTTATCATCGAATCCAAAGCTTAGCCTTGTCATTTCAAGCAAAGCTTCACCGCCGCGAATGCCCAATAAATCAGCTTCGTAAATCGTTGCGTTGATTGCACAGATTTTTTCTTTCGCCCGTTTTAACGAAATTCCATTTCCCTCTAAGATTTCATAAAATTTTGCACTATTCAGGTCATGTTTTTCATACATTTTTCCAATATGTTTGGGCCAGCATGAGCGTTCAATTGCAATAGGAACATCATCTGCGAAACGGATCCTCTCAATCACGAAAACTTCTTCTCCCTCTGCCAGTTGAAGCATTGATGTTTCATAATATAAGTCTTGTGTGAAATTTGCACGCAGTAATTTTGAATTGGGGGTTAAACCTCTCTCGGTTACTTCTTCCGCTAATCCCTTCAGTCTTCCTAGACTCCCGCCGATAAGGGGTTGGGGCTTTACGATTGTTCCTCTTCCTTGCTTCTTCTCCAATAATCCGTCTTGAACAAGAATGGAAATCGCTTGCCTTAATGTAGTACGGCTAACATCGAATTCTTGCATCAACTCTTGTTCGGTTGGTATTAAAGCGTTTGCTTTCCATACTTTTTCCTGAATGCGCTTGACTAAAATGTCTTTCACCTGTAAATAAAGAGCCACATTTTTATTGGCATCTATCATATTTTTCATGTTGTCCAACTCCTTTTAGCCAGTCTTTACGATAAAGTATATATCATAAACCAGCCATTGCTATAAGGGGCGATCCTGTTTCTTTTAGACATATATTTCGGTTTCTATTTGAAGCATTCGTCCCAATTCAATTAGGTGTTCCGTTACATCTCCATAAACTAACGCGAAGTGGGGTTCGTAGCCTGCATGCATAAGTTTGTAAAGTGTGTCCGTTACATCTGTTTTTAATTCAACTTCCACTGAAGTCCCTGAAAAAGGCTGTTCTCCATCCAATGCATTTCCTTTCATTACCAAAAAACGATAGCCTTCAGGTGTATGGCTTACTCTAAAGATCGTTACTACGCCTGCTTTCAAACCAAAATCCATGGCAAACCCTATTTTACGATTTGGATGTACACCGACTGTTGCCCCTGTAGAAGGGTTTGCCAGTGAATATGCCCCGGCACCGCAATGCCAAAATACAACCGAATTTTTCTTTTCATCCACATGGACTAAATCGCCTAAGTACGGGGCATTGCCACCAGCTAATTCACGTAGAATATACATGGAAACCGAACCGTGAATATCCGATTCACAAGATGTTACCATTCCGTCTTCCGTGAATTGGGATAGCGTCGAGCATGGTGCTGCTCCCAACTCGTTAAAAAAGTCCGGCCAACACCGCATCGCTAATGCGTCCAATTCTTGTTGCTCGATATGTTTTTTGATGTATGTTGAAAATTGAGCGAATTTTGTTACGGTTTCATCATTTCTGTTCAACCCAATGACCTGTCTCTCGGCACGTTCAATTTCACCGATCCATGCTTGCTCTGGAAGTTCCACGCATTGTGCAAATGCCTCTTGCAAATCAATCTTATGAAGTGTAACACCAAGTGCTGTTTGCAATTCTCCTTCATTCGCTTGTGAGAAGAAGAAACCAGGTGGATATTCACCTACAACACCTATTTTAAGTTCACTTAATGCCTTGAATACACGCATAACATTAAATTGTCTTAGTAAACGCTTTCTTAAATCTTCTTCATCCGGATTCCCAAATACAAATGCAAAAGGATGTTGATGATTACGCAGGACATTGCTTGTACTGTTCCCACCCGTTAATGAATTAAGACGCAAACGCCCCCCAACGCTTGGTTCGCGTACTGACCAAACGATCACAGGTTGCTTGAAATATTCCAAAACTTTGACCATGAACTCCCCATCTGCAAATGTAACACTTTGATATAAAACCGTGTCGACTTTCACATCCTTTATAGAATCTAAAAAATATTGAAGATCCTCAACGGAAGTCACGGTTTGTTCTGGTGCTACAAGATGGCTGCAGCTTTCTTCCAACCAATCCATACTTTGCCTGCGATATATTTCAGCTGCTTCAATATCAAATGTTTTTCTACCTATGGGTAAATATAAAACGACCGTGTTAAGCATGTACGAACCCCCTATTTTCAATGGCGAAAAATTCATTACAACCATTATAAAATACATACCTATCTTTATCAACAAAAAAGATAAACATCTCACCGAAGAACAAAAAAAGCTCTTGAGACAAAAATGTCACGAGAGCACGATTGCTTGATTTTTTTCCATTAAGTATCGCAGGATTAAGAATTTTTGCTGTTGAAGGCATATTTCTTTCCCCAGTCACCCATACTTTCTAGTATGGGCATGAAACCTTTCCCTGCGTCTGCGAGCGAATATTCTACTTTTGGGGGCACTTCTGGATATACTTTCCTTATGACCATTTGATCTTTTTCCAATTCCCTTAATTGACTTGTCAATATTCCCTTAGAAATTCCGGGGACCAATCTTTGAAGCTCACCAAACCGCCTTGTCTCTTTCAAATGCCATAATATGATTATTTTCCATTTGCCTGCTATTGCATTTTGAGCATGCGTGACAGGGCATACTTCTATCTGTTCGTTGGGGATTTCCCCCTGAAATGATGTACGAGCCATGCTAACTACCTCCTTTTCCTGATGGTCTTGTTTTTGTGACTATGTTATTTAAAAATCACTACTTACAAAGTAACGTCTAAAGTAATAATATATGACTATGCTTTATCAAACAATGCTTTTGGGAGGAATAAAGGATGAAAATTGGAATCATTGGAGCAAGCGGCAAGGTTGGAAATCTTATTATGAAAGAAGCGAAAGATAGAGGAATGGACGTAACGGCAATCGTGAGAAATGCTTCAAAAATTACCGAAACGAACGTTAATGTGCTTGAAAAAGATATTTTTGCGCTAACCGGATCAGATCTTACATCCTTTGATGTAGTGGTCAATACCTATAAGGCACCAGAAGCCGAGGAACATTTATATGTAGATGCTGGTAGAGTATTGATTAAAGCCCTTAATGAAGCCCCACAGACAAAACTGGTCGTCGTGGGCGGTGCCGGGAGCCTCTTTGTTGATGAAACCCATACAACAAGACTTATGGATACACCAGATTTCCCGGACTTTGTATATCCGACTGCATCCAACGCAGCGAAACAGCTTGAGGAGTTGCAGCAATCAGATTCCATCACATGGACTTATATCAGCCCTGCAGGTTTCTTCGATCCGGAAGGGAAAAGAACCGGCTCCTATCAGTCAGGAAAAGATCATGTCATTTTAAATGGTAAAGGGCAAAGCTACATTAGTTATGCTGACTATGCCATCGCCGTAGTGGATGAGATTGAAAATCCACAACATGTGAATGAACGATTCACCCTTGTTGGTGAAGCAGAATAAATGATAGGGCTTTGATTTTAAAGATCGAGGCTACTTTATAAACTTTGGAAAGCAGGTATTGATTATGGCTAAAGTCCTTTATATTACAGCACATCCACTTGATCATACACAATCTTTTAGTTTGGCGGCGGGAAGCTCTTTTATTGAAGCCTATAAACAGAGTAATCCTAACGACGAAGTGGTTCATATCGACTTATATAAGGAGCATATTCCTGCACTAGATGCCGATATATTCAGTGGGTGGGGAAAACTTCAAACAGGAAAAGGATTTGAAGAACTCTCCGATCAGGAAAAAGAAAAAGTCAATCGTCTTGGAGAGTTGAGTGAACAATTTGTATCCGCTGATAAGTATGTATTCGTTACACCTATGTGGAACTTCTCCTTCCCTCCTGTTATGAAGGCGTATCTTGATTCCGTTGCAGTAGCAGGAAAGACATTTAAATATACGGCAACCGGACCAGTCGGTTTATTGACAGATAAAAAAGCCTTGCATATTCAAGCGCGTGGCGGCATTTATTCTGAAGGACCGACAGCTGATCTGGAAATGGGACACCGTTATATTAAAAACCTACTTGTGGGATTCTTCGGTGTCCCTTCATTGGAAGGGATATTTATCGAAGGACACAATCAATATCCTGATCGTGCACAGGAAATTAAAGAAAAAGGAATTCAGGAAGCAAAAGAATTAGCTCAAAGATTTTAAAGGAATCTATTGTTACAAAAAGTATCGCTATCGTCACATTCCTTTAGTCGGTAATCTCTAAACAAAAAATATGACAGTTTATTGTTCATTACTTAAACTGTCATATTTTTTTAATTTCGAACTGTAAATTTTTCATTACAGGTAAGGAGAAATGAAAATATAATAATGAAAGTGAATGTTACCGAATGGCTATAAAGGAGATTAACAAAGACAAATCCGTTTAAAGTATTCGAATCGTTTCCTTGAAAAAGACAAACTCCTTCAGCATATGGAAATATATCGCAAGTCGAAGCTTTGTGCAACTTGAAGATTAAGAAGGAATAGGAATTCGGCGGATAAAGGGACACCTAGACTGGAGTCCCTCAATTTCAACGAAACTCTTTATCAGAGCCTTCATATTAAATACCTGTCAGCTTTGGAATATAGCTTCTAATAATTTTCATGTGTTAAGGGTCATATGTTCATTATAGATCAATACGAACCTATTGCTGAATACTATCATTACCTTCGCTACTCGATCGTCGTATTTTTATCATGCTTTACTCCAATCATGGACTGCACTTTCTTCTACATAACGTTCTGCGTCCAAAGCGGCCATGCATCCTGTTCCAGCTGCTGTAATGGCTTGACGGTACTTGCTATCTTGAACATCCCCACAAGCGAATACACCTGGAACACTTGTTTGAGTGGAACCAGGTTTTACAATAATATACCCATTTTCATCTGTATTCAACTGCCCTTTTAGAAAGCCAGTGCTAGGTAAATGGCCAATAGCAATGAAAATACCGTCTGTTTCAATTATCTCCTCTTCACCAGTTCCATTGTCTTTTAACTTCAATCCTGTTACTTCATTCTTGTTGTTCGCCATTATTTCAATTGGTGTTTTGTTTAAACTCCACGTGATCTTTTTATTTTGCTGTGCTCGATTTTGCATGATTTTTGATGCTCTTAGTTCATTTCTCCGGTGCACAATACGTACTTCCGAACCGAATTTTGTAAGAAAATGGGCTTCTTCCATCGCTGTATCTCCGCCGCCTATAACGACTATCTTTTTATCCTTAAAGAAAAATCCATCACAGGTTGCGCATGTACTAACACCTCGTCCAATATTCTCTTTTTCCCCAGGAATGTTTAAGAACTTTGCAGAAGCGCCTGTAGATATAATTAGAGATTGTGTTAAAATATCGCCTAATCCTTCTACACGTAATTTATATGGGGGCCCACTAGAAAGGTCTACACTATTCACCCATCCTGTCTTAAATTCGGCACCGAAGCGCTCAGCTTGCTTTCTCATGTTTCCCATGAGTTCGGGACCCATCACCCCCTCCACAAAACCTGGATAATTATCCACTTCCGTAGTCATTGTCAATTGGCCACCTGGTTGACCCCCCTCAATGATAAGGGGCTTCATATCGGCCCTGGCTAAATAAATGGCTGCTGTTAATCCCGCTGGACCCGTTCCTAAAATAACCACTCTTCGCATAATTTACACCTCTATAGCTTATTTTTTTGGAATTTTTTTCTTTTTAAAAAATGGATAGAATTGAAAAGTGAAAATGAATAATCAATATGCTTTGCTAAATAATCCTTTGATATGAGTTAAGTAACGAACATCACTAGCTCCTTTCATTAATGTTGCCGGCAATCCTTTTAATTGCGTTTTATTTCCACCGATTGTACCAACTGCATCTTTACGTCCAAGGCTTGCTAAAGTGCCAGAGAATACAGGCATGAACGGTTCCATAGCACCACCGCGTATGGACCTAGCTAAGTTCACACCCACAACTTCACCCATTTGCCAAGCTAATTGAGCAGTTGGTGGATATGACTTTCCGTCTGTACCCAATACGATAGCACTATCACCAGCAACGAATACATTTTGGTGAGATGTAGACTGTAAAAACTCGTTTACGAGTATGCGTCCCCGATTCACCTCCATACCGGATTTAGCTACTGCAGAGATCCCCTGGACTCCTCCAGCCCATATCATTGTTTTTGTCTCAATTTTTCTGCCGTCTTTAAGTTCAACGGATCTACCATCCATTTTTACAATTGGTATACCAGTAACGATTGTAACGCCACGTTTCGATAAACTTGAATAAGCGCGTTCAATTAATTCTGAAGGGAAGCCTTTAAGAATCGAAGGGCCAGCTTCTACACAGTAAAGAGAAATATCTTTAGGATCAATGCCGTATTTTAAGCATAAACTTGGTATTTTATCAGCATATTCTCCAACAAGTTCTATACCAGTCAAGCCCCCTCCGCCAACCACAATCGTACCGTCCGCTTTATTTTTTGTTTTGCTATATGCAGCGATGCAACCTTCTACGTGGGCACGTAATCGATTTGCATCATTTACTGATTTAAGTACGAAACTGTGCTTTTCTAAACCAGGGATACCGAAGTAAGCTGTTTCGCTTCCTAGAGCAGTCACTAAATAGTCGTAACTTAATATTGCTCCGTCTTCAAGAGATACTTCACGGCGGTCTGGTCTAATTTCTTTTACCGCCGCTATTTTTAAAACAACATTGTAGTCTTTAAGCAATTTATCAAGTGGGAGGGCAACTGCTTGTTCACTAAGGCCTCCTACGGCTAGACGGTGCAGTTCTGTAATGATTTGATGTGTGGCAAACCGATTCACTACCGTAATCCTTGCTTCATCCACGCTTAGGTGTTGACGGGCTGCCATGGCTGATAATAAACCACCGTACCCGGCGCCTAAAATTAAAATATGTTTTGACATATCCAATCCTCCGTCTACAATTATTTGTTTTCCTTTTTTTATATCCTTAAATACGCTATGCAAGGCGAAATTGTTTTTACGATACATGGTGGCTACGTTTCAATTAAAAGTTCATAACTTTTTTAGCTGTTTCGATTACATCTTTATAATTCGGTAACCAAATGTTTTCCGCCTCAGTAAATGCATACACAGTATCAGGTGCTGAGACACGTAATACTGGAGATTCTAAACTTAGGATTGCGCGCTCGTTTATTTCAGCGACCACATGAGCTCCAATACCAGCTTGTTTCTGAGCTTCTTGAACGACTATACAACGACCCGTCTTTTCAACGGATTTTATAATCGTATCCATATCCAACGGGCTAATCGTTCTTAAGTCTACAACTTCTGCTGATATCCCTTCTTTTGAGAGTTCATCGGCTGCTTTTATTGACTCGTGAACCATCGCACCGTAGGCAATGATCGAAAGGTCTGTTCCTTCCCGTTTCACATCCGCTTTACCAATTTCTATCGTATACTCTTCTTCCGGAACCTCTTGACGGAAAGAACGATACAATTTCATATGCTCTAAAAATACAACTGGATCGTTATCCCGAATCGCCGAAATCAACAGGCCCTTCGCGTCATATGGGGTTGATGGTATAACGACTTTTAATCCAGGCTGTTGAGCAAGGAGCCCTTCCAAACTATCAGAATGAAACTCGGGTGTATGAACTCCCCCACCAAAAGGTGCACGAATGGTGACTGGAGCCGTCCAACGACCGCCATACCGATATCGCATGCGGGCAAGCTGTCCATTTAGGGAATCCATCGCTTCGTATACGAAACCGAAGAATTGGATCTCAATGACTGGTCGGAAACCAGTTAGACCCAAACCTATGGCAAGGCCGCCTATACCTGATTCTGCAAGAGGTGTATCGAAAACTCGCTCTTCACCAAATTCATTTTGTAAGCCTTCCGTTGCGCGGAATACTCCCCCATTGACACCAACATCTTCACCAAAAACTAAAACATTTTCATTATTCTTTAACTCTGTACGGATTGCATCGGTGATTGCTTTAATCATCGTTATTTGAGCCATGGTCTATTTCGACTCCTTTTCTTTATAAATTTCATATTGTTCTTGTAGATTACCTGGCATTTTTTCGTACATATTCTCGATCAAATCAGTAACTTTTTGTTTTGGGTATTGGTCGGCTTTTTGTATTGCAGCTTTTATATCTTCTTTTGCTTGTTCGATTACCTTTTTTTCTTCTTCTTCATTCCAAAGGTCTTTTGCTTCTAAGAATTTACGGAAGCGTACTAAAGGATCTACCTCGTGCCATTCATTATCTATTTCTTTTGTACGGTAACGTGTCGGATCATCGCCGGACATGGTATGTGGTCCATAACGGTATGTTAACGTTTCAATGAGAGTGGGGCCCTCACCCTTAACTGCCCGTTCTCGCGCATCCCGAACTGCTGCATACACCGCAAGTGGATCCATACCATCAACTTGAACACCTGCTATACCAACTGCTACCGCTTTTTGTGCAATAGTAGCTGCGGCAGATTGCTTTTCAACTGGAGTCGAAATCGCATAACGGTTGTTTTGAACAACGAAAATCGCTGGTGCTTTGAACGCACCTGCAAAGTTCATTCCTTCATAAAAATCGCCCTGTGATGCACCACCATCACCGGTATAAGCAATTGCGACTGAATTTTTCCCGCGTTTCTTGAAACCTAAAGCTACACCGGTAGCTTGAATATACTGAGCACCAATAATAATTTGTGGCGCTAAGCAGTTAACACCTTCGGGCATTTGATTTCCATGGTAATGTCCACGAGAGAATAAAAATGCTTGATATAACGGTAAACCATGCCAAATAATCTGTGGAACATCACGATATCCGGGTAAAATGAAATCTTCTTTTTCTAGAGCAAATTGAGAAGCTATCTGTGAAGCCTCTTGACCAGCTGTTGGTGCATAGAAACCTAATCGGCCTTGACGGTTTAAAGAGATTGAACGTTCATCTAAAATACGTGTGTACACCATTCGCCTCATTAGTTCTTTTAATTGCTCTACAGTAAGATCTGGCATAGCATCTTCATTGATGACTATACCTTCTTCATTAAGGATCCTAAATGTTTCAAATTGCAGCGCAATCTCATCAAATTGCTTTTTCGCATTTACAACGGTATTTACTGATTCAGTCTTCATTTTCTTCCCTACCTTTTCTTTATTAAATAGTCCTACACTGCATATATTACAGATACCTATTATCCGTAATTAAACGTAAAAAAATTCATTTAAGTCAGTACAGCTAATTTTAAGGCTCCCGTAGTACAGAAACTCGGTAAAATGTGAACAGGACCCCCTATCTATGTTCCAGGGCTTTTCGGAACCAATCTACTCCCTCTGAATGTCTGTCCTTCAATTTCAATTTTAAAGTATCATTAAGCTCCAAGATGGTTTTGCTTTTGAGATAAACCTTCATCTTCTCCTCAGCTTCTAACATAATAACGTTAATTGTACAGGGTCCACAATGAATGGAGTCTTGAACTTCTTGTCCCTCAGACAAGATGCACTTTTGCCTGATGTTTGCGCACTGAAAAAAAGGCTGCTCTCCTTCAATTGCTTCTATAACATCCCAAAAATCAATCTTACCTGGGTGTTTAGCTAATTCGTACCCACCTTTAACGCCAGGCATGGAACGTACGATGCCCGACTTCTTTAATTTAGTAAAGATCTTTGATAAATACGTTTCAGAAACCCCTTGAAATGTTGCTAGTTCCTTAACGCCGACGGACCTCCCTGTAGGTAAATCTACAAAATAAGATAGACAATGCAGAGCGTATTCGACTCCTTTGCTGAATTGCATGTAAATAACCTCCGACTAAAAAAATTAGGGTCTAAAATCAATTTTCATTGTCCTAGTTTGGATATGATCAAGAAAAGAAAAAATTTAACCGATGTGTTGATATCCCTAATTTTCACAACTGAATTTCTTAATCTGTTCAGTTTTTGTCACATAGGATTAAAACCATTCGTGATTTACAGTTCAGATATGAAACATATATCAGACAGATTGTTCTTTATATCTATAATGGTAATGCATTACTGATGCCAGACCCTGTACCTATACGAGCTTTTGGCTATGTTGCTTATATATTCAGGAAACTGTTCAAAAAGTTAAAAGTCCCATAGAAGCCATGTCTTTACAGTTTCCCATTTACATTGTATTTTTAACCGTATGCTTTAACGTTTTTCTGTAATTCATGGTGTGTAGGTCTGTAGTACGCCGATACAACTTTTGATATGCCCTTTTTAGGCTGGTTCCAGCCTTTCAAAACGAGTAGTAAGCGTTTTTTTATAGAAGCGATATTTTATAAAGTGGAAATAATGTCTTGAATGTATCACCAACTAATGAAATGAACTTATCACCATCCTTCAAGATTGGATCATTAGATTGAACATGGCGACCAACAAGGAACTCTGCCTTTTTCACGTCTCGAAAGCGCTCTAACGATTTTTCCAATCCTTCTTCACCTAGATTGAAAATTGATTCGGATTCTTTTTTCATATGGTCAATTGATAGGACATAATCACTCGGAATCAGCTCCCGAATACTATCAATTTCCTTGAGAAAATTACTCGCAATTTCCTTCTTGTTAGGTAATTCGTAAATGAATGCAAGCCATATGAAAACATGGTCATCGAATAAGCCTACTTGAAAATGCGGAAGCATTTTATATCCTTGTTTGTTTGCTGATATCGCTAGCCAAGTGTCTTTCGGAGCATTAACGGTTCGTCGTGCGTGTTTTGCAATATGCAGAAACATTTCATTTCCAGCCAATATTGACAATTCATCCGTCAGTGTGTCGCCCATCGCTTGAAACTTCGGCCGAATACGATCTTTTATTGCTTCCATTCTAGTTTCGAGTCCTTCTATTGTAAACGTGTCAAAATCAGTTTGATCAAATCCATTGAAATTCATGTACCATACACTCCTTTGCTATATATATTTTTGGCAACATCTTTTCTATTTTTTGGCTAAATCCGTTCTTTCATTAATCGCCAGTAAGATGTTATCAAAAACATCGTTTCAAGTTACCTTTTCAAACACTTGGGTGTAAACGGATGAGAAAAATTTATTCATCTCCTTCAGTAGACAATTCAATTGATCCATATTTATATAGGACTGGATCATACCCCAAAGAGCGTAATACATCATATTTTCAGATTTTTTAACCACATTGAATATGGCAGCTGACCCTCCTGCCGAACTTATCTTAAAATGACGACCAATGCAGGTTTCAATGAATGAGTCATCTTTTTGCCAAGTCCCTTCTCTTCATTATTAGAAATCGGAGGCAACCTTTACTACCATGTCCAAACCATCTTCTATGATTCCTTGTGAAAGACCAGGATATTGTGTATGACCTTCAATCACGACCGTTTCAAGTTCAGTAATGCCGAGGTAATGAAGCCAATTAGTTACAAAATTTACGGCCATCTCCTTTGATGCCATATGTTCAGAAGAGTAATCCGAACCACGAGCACATAAAATAGCAACTTTTTTGTTACTAACCTGAGTTTTCCTTGCTTGGGAAAGGTAAGAAATATAGGTTATTAATGGAGCAGGAACTGTGTAATACCATAATGGAAAAGCGAAAACTACCTTTTCGGCATCCAAGAACTGCTTTAAGTAGTGTTCAACAATATCTGTAGCTTTTGCCTCTTCCGCTGATAACTCTAACCCTTTGCTCCGCTTGAATCCTCCAGTAATAGCTGCATTTCCATAATACGGAAGATTGATATTGAATAAATCTAATTCAATAATCTCTTCATTTCGTGTCGTTTCTTTAAACGTGTTTAAAAATTTATTATACATTTGCACACTAATTGCTTGATCCTCAGGACGATCGTTAATTTTTACAAATAAAATTTTTGACATTGTTTTTTCCCTCATTTGTTTTTTATTTTCCCAGAAGCCGAACCAATATGGGCTTTATATCTTGATAAATTCTTAAATACTATCAAAATTATATTAGATATCTACATTATCTATAATTAATGATAAAAAAACGTTGTCCTATAGGCTTAATTGAGTTTTGATTTCTTTCACTCTCCTCATTTCCTTCCTATTCTTCAAATTCATTTATGATTTTCAATTAGAGATATCATCTATCTGTATTATATATTATTATTGATTCATGTCAATGAAGTTGCACCAACTACAGATTTTGGTAAAAATTCATCTTTGTTCCTTTCCATAGCCATTATCAGCTAGATCTAGATAGACCACCGATTAACATTGAATTTCAAGGCTGCAGCTATTTTTCTTCGAGTCCGTTCCCCACCAATTATCCTTGAACGTTTTGGGACAAGTTTCCTTTACTTGTTAACCATTGCTCCAACCAAGCCAACAGCAGTTATGGAAAATTTCTTTGGCATGTTAAATTCCAAATTTGCTTTTTATGGATCACTTTGAAAAGGAATTAGATGATTATATTCATTCCTATAACCACGAACGTATGAAGGGAATATTAAAAGACCTGAGTCCGATAGAAAACCGAACTCAGGTCTTAGAAGCTGCTTAAACTATAGGTCTAACATTATTGGCTCAGATCAGATCATTTTCCGGCGACTTTTTGAACGATCAAGCGCCAACCCTCACTTAATGATCCTTTTGTATTTTCTCATGCAATTCCACGATTTCCATCGCTAAATCTTTTGTTGTCATGGAGGTCATCAGGTGATCTTGAGCATGAATCAGCAGCATGGGAATATCGAAATTTTCACCATTCACTTCCGCTTGGATCAAGGCGGTTTGGATTTTATGTGCCGCGACAAACTCTTGCTCCGCTTCTTTCAGCTTTTCTTGTGCATTGCTGGATTTGCCTTGCTTTTGCAAGGAGATGGCTTCCATTGCGCAGCTTCGGGCATTTCCGCTATGGAGGATCAATTGAAAAGATAGTTCAGATAACGCCTCTTTCGTTTTCGCCATATTAGCACCCTCTCATCTCTTCGAAGTGAATTATTTGGAAATTAATTGAATGGCTGTTTTCAGCACTTCCTTGCCATTGCATGATCCGTAGTGCATCGGATTTATCGTATCTACCGGCACGCCCTTTTCATCTCCGATTTTCCTAATATCATTAAGTAAGTAACGAACCTGCGGCCCCAACAAAATCACGTCCACATCGTCAATATGATTTCTTACTTCGGTAGTGGCCACTGCCTGGATTTTCGCATTCACGCCTTCTTCCAATGCGGCTTTCTCCATTTTATTAACCAATAGACTTGTTGACATTCCTGCAGAACAGCATAATAGTATATTCATTCCATTTTCCTCCTCATAATTACATTGTTTTATTTGTTTCCTGTCAAACTTTGATCCAGCTTAGTCAATCAATCTAAATGAGCTCCATGGCTTAATATAATCCAGTAAAAACCGTTCTTCCTCCACTACTTGTGCAACGAGGTTCTTCCGTTCATCCAAGGGCATATCCCGTAAAATGACTTGAAGCTCTCCTTTATATTTTCCAAAGGAATCATTGCCGATGAAAACGGCCCCTTTTTGCTGTGGAACACTTTTTCGAATCGTAAAATTTTCATTTCCATATTTTTTCCGGACTTCAACTGATCGGACCATATACTCACTAATATCCCCACGGCGAATATGTATCTCATCCAAGGTGACTTGATGCTCGATGGGAGATGCATCCGAATGGAGCTCCACTTTCAACTCGATCATGTCCCGCTGTAAAGCTCCCAGCATTTTCAATTCCGCTTCACTGGCATAAGCGTTTCCAATGATCACATCATCAATTAAGTTTGTGGCCCATAAATGCTTGGCTTGTACATCAATGGAAAGTTCACGATGCTGTTCCAATGTGCACAATCCATCGTTGATGTTCCACGGCCCTATGTCACCCGTTTGTGAAGTAACAAATGCCGCTGTCCGAATGCCATGTTCTTTAAAACGCTTGCTGCAGGAGATGAAGAATTCATAAGGCAGTCCCGTGAATTTTTGCGGATAAAAATTATGACACCCAATCAACTGATTCTTATTGGCTTGATGCGACAAAATATTCGCTAAATATTCGACATCATTGCTCATATTCAGTTCAATTTTCAATCCATAAGGGTTATACGTCATTTTAGCTTCCTTCAAGCCATCAAAGCCCAAATCCAGACGAACGCCGTCCGCTCCCATTTCTGCGAAAAATCCTAAATCATCATAACTTATATTAAAGTTGGCAAAAACAGCCGGCGCAACATCAAGGATGACTTCCATATCCAGCGTTTTCGCATAAGAAATGATATCTTTATATTCTTCCATGACGACTTCGTAAGGTTTTGAAACCGATAATAAGCACGTGAATATTCGTTCAAACCCATAGTGGTGGGCCAATTTTATATATTGCTTGTCGAGATCCGGTGTAGAGTGTTCCGGATAAATCGATATTCCCAATCTTCTCATAGCTTCATTCACTCCCTATTTTCTTTCCATTGAACCCGCCTTGCCTGTAACCTCATTAAATAGTCACGGTAGCGTGAAGATACCATTACAGAACAAACAATGGTTGGTATGATGACAATCAAATAATAAGTTGACCCTAATGCGCTAAACAAAATGATGGAAATGCTAATGATTAAAATGGTAAAGCCGACTGATTTCCAAGGTGTTATCCATTCAGCTAGCGTCGTTCGCGAAAAAAGGATTTGGGCACCGACAAAGGCTAGCACTGCGCCTATAATTTCAAGCATATTTAATGCCTGCCTTTTTTTCTTCCGGTCCATCTTCGATTTTATTTTCATCACGCAGGTGCTGCTTTTCGAACATCTTGAAAAACGGAAAATAAATCATTAATGAGATGAAGAAATTCAATATAACGAGAACTCCTGCCATGATTGTCCAATCCGTGCTGATTACAGCGGCAATCGGGCCGAAGACCGTAAACGGAAGCTTGGCCATGATCATAGGAATCAAACCTAATTGAAAGAACGTGTATGAAACGACGACATTCACCAAAGGAGCAACAATGAACGGGACCATCAATATCGGATTCATGACGATAGGTGCTCCAAAGATGACAGGTTCATTAATATTAAAAATCCCTGGAACAAAGGACAGTTTACCCAGCTCTTTCAAATACTTCGATTTCGAAAATAAGAACAGTACTACAAGCGATAGTGTCGATCCTGCGCCACCAATCCAAACGAACCATTGAATGAATTGCTCGGTAAATAAATTTGGCAAATTCGCCGCATTACCCGTTCTAGCAAATGCATCCATATTCTCTAGTATTGCCGAATCCCACATCGGCCGTATGATCGGACCCAATATGGCCGGTCCGTGAATACCAAGCGACCAAAAGAAAACGATGAGGAAGACGGTAAGCAGACCGCCTATTAAACTATTACCGACCAAAAGATCTTTGAGAGGAGACACCAATGTCGTGATGATCGAATTAATATCAAAACCTAAACCATAACGAATGCCCCAGAAAAGAAGGACCACGACCAATGTTGGAATCAGGGCTGCAAACGAGTTGGACACCATTGGCGGGACACTTTCCGGTAATTTGATTTTGATGTCCCGTTTTATGAGAAAATGAAAAATTTCAACGGAAATCAATGAGGTGACGATCGCTCCGAACAAAGAAGCAGCACTCAAAGAGCTTATGGGCAGCCAGCGCCCCGCTTCAATCACACCTGGAACTGTTTCCATGACTTGGGTAGGCACCACACATGTAATCAGAAAAGCTAAGACTGATAGAAAGCCTGCACTGAGCTGATCTAATTTATAATGACCAGCAAGAGCCGAACCCACCCCAAATGCAGCATAGAGTGCCATCGCCCCAACTGTAAATCGGAAAGGTACATCCAATGCAGCTCGGTAAGGAGCAATCCATTCGTCATACCCATCAATAGGGAAATTCAATAAAATAACAAAAAACGAACCGATAATCGTTAAAGGAAGTGTTGCAAGGACACCATGCCGGATTGCTAGCAGATGTCTTTGTGATCCGATTTTATTTGCCACTGGAAGCACCTTTGACTCAAGTACATTCATAAAACTATTCAATAACCTTTCCCCCTCCATGAAAAAAGACTGAAAAAACACATAATTCAATAATTAAACATTATAACGTTATACTTATTATGTCAATCCTTTTTTTATATCGAGATCATGAGGTTCAAAATGTTCAAAATCAAACGAACGGTGTCATAATCAAGCATTTTTCAAGCAGGTAAGGATGGGAGGTGGTGGTGGAATGGAACTGGTTTAGGCCCCTGCTAAAAAAACAGGAGTTCGCAGGAGGCCCGGTAGATACTAAAAAATCCTCTGAAAAAACAGGTTATAAAAACCCCTTGGTCGTGGATGCTTACGAGAAAATGGAGCATATGATCTGCTTTTTTGCTTGCTATAAGAAAGGTAGTTTGCAATTACAGTCTCCCCCATATGCAATGCACTGATTTTGCAGCTGACTTGTTATAACTCGCTCGATAAAATCAAAAAAAACTGAAAGCGGAACTCCATTCCGGGACAACACAACATTCCCCTCAGTCCCTATTCAAGCCATGAAACGCCAAGGGTGATTTCACCGAATAATAGATTGAAAAGATTCAATAACGCATGGTAAAAAGCAGTGAATTGTTTAAATAAAAAAGGAAGCATATCCCCCTCAAGGTCTAGTGCTTCCTTCATTTTGATACTCAATCAGTTTGTTCCTGCGATGTTCAAAAGGGCGTTCGTCATTCTTCCAAGTCCCACTGCGGATTCCAGACCACCTCCCAAAGATGGCCATCAGGGTCTTTAAAGTGACCGGAATATCCTCCCCAAAACGTATCGTGTGCCGGATCGGTTATTTCGGCTCCCGCTTTATATGCTTGCAGCAATACACGATCAACTTCTTCCTTGTTTCCTACATTATGGCCAATCGTGAATTCAGTGGAACTTGCCTGCGACAATGGAACCTTAGCCTCATGCGCTATATCGCTTCGCTTCCAAATGGCAAGTTTTAGGCCTGCTTGCAAGTCGAAAAAGGCAACGGCGCCGTGCTCGAATTCCTTCCCTATAATCCCTTCCGTTTGAAAGCCCATTCCATCTTGATAGAACGCCAGCGATTTTTCCAAATCATCCACGCCTAACGTAAGCACAGTAATACGCGGTTTCAACATATTTTCCCCCTTTTTGAATCTCCCCATGGTAACCACTACAATCACACTTCCTTCTTTTTTTGTCAAACCAATCTAATTTCCTGTATAGTGAAAGGATTAGCCAGGATTGAACTATTACTGCCTAATCTGAAATGAAACAGAAAGGAATTTTGATTACCCATGATATCATTTATCCTTACCCTAAAACGTTTTTTAAAAGCGCTATGGTCAGCTTTTAAAATGAAGAATTTCCAAGTTCTTTTCGCCTTGGTCCTGGTCATGTTACTTTCCGGAACCATTTTTTATGTTAAGCAGGAAGGGCTGACCGTTATTGACTCTCTTTATTTTTGTGTTGTCACTCTAAGCACCGTTGGCCACCCCGGTTTTGAACCGCAGACGACGTTCGGAAAAGTATTCACGATGATTTATATTGTCGGCGGCACCGGGTTATTCATGGGCTTGATTGGATATCTTGCCTATGCCGTCATAAAGAAGCGGGAAAGCGAGAACAAAGAAAGCAGGAAGTGAAGTTATGAGGAATGCTCAATCAGAAAGGCATTCCTTTTTGTTAATTAACATTCATTATTTAAGTATAACAATCTGTTCATGTTTTTCTGATTGCACTCCCTATTTCCATCCATTCGCTGCAACTTTTACAATACCTGCCTATTTCGGCCGCTTCGCTGACTCCCTTTAATAAAAAAAGCACCCAGAAATGGGCGCTCCATTACATTCTTATTCATCTGTCCCAGAAGGGTCTGCATCTATTATTATTATTCGGGTTACTGCCGCAATTAACGTTTTCTTCAACCGTTTCATAAACGTCTCTCTCATATACTGGATAGTAATGCTCATTTCTAACCACAGTCCTATTTACATTAATCACTTCCGTTGGGTGAATATGCTTCACGACACGCCGATTTGTTCTCGTATTCACCACGGTCCTTGTAGGATCTGTGATCACTTCTTCTCTTTGTTCACGACATCTTCTGCAATTACAACTCATAAAAACACCACCTTTTTTTTACTTCTTTGTAGGGTATGATATTAGGTGGAAACTTGTACTAAGCAATAAAACTATTTTTATTTGTTTGAATGCAAAAAATCCCCCTCTAACAATTTAGAGAGGGAGTATCTGCCACTACATGTATATGCACTCGAAAATTTTTTGTCTAATCTGTTGGTATATCTTCGTTCAAAGGAAAATCAGCGTAGTTAATTGGGCTCAACATGAACATGAACATCATACACCCCATGTTCATTCATCATCACTTTTTCTACATGTGTCGCAATATCATGTGCTTCTTTTATATCCAACGTGGAATTAACAAGAATCACGACATCGATGACTTCATTATTGCCGTAATTTCTCCCTTTAATTTCTTTTATACCCTTGACCCCATTCACGTTTGTAATGACATCTTTATAGAGATGAATTTTATTTTCATCGAATCCGTCTGAAAGCTCATGAGAGGATTGGCTGAATATCTCCCAAGCTGTTTTGCATATTAAAAGCCCAACGATGATTGCCGTCAGCGGATCAAGCCATGGCATGTTTAGTTGGGAGCCGAAGATTCCGATAGCGGTTCCGATACTTACCCAAGCATCTGAAATATTGTCTTTCGAAGCGGCCATAACGGCTTTACTGTTAATTTTGAGAGCCAGTTTTTTATTATACCGATATACAAAATACATGGCGATTGCTGATAAAATCCCCACATACCCTGCCATGATGTCAGGCGACTCCTTGCCCCCGTCAAGCATGGACGAAATGGCATCGATCAATACCTGCACACCAACGGCAAACATGATGAATGATGCCACCATGGAGGCAATCGTTTCACTTTTCCAATGACCATATCCATGATCTTTATCGGGGGGTCTTTGGGCTAGCCTTAATCCAATCAATACGGCAATGGATGCGATAATATCAGTCGTATTGTTCAAACCATCCGCTTTTAGAGCAGCTGAGTCACTTATGTATCCAATTATCAGTTTTATAATAGATAGACAAATATAAGCAATGATACTAATGATTGCACCACGTTCGCCTAATTTGAGGTCATTATATTTCTGTTCTTCCATTCAACTTCCCCCCACAGTTAAGTACTTGATTATCATACCAACTTAAAATTGGGTGGGTCTATAGCAACCTTTTTGTATCGTTATATATATGTAAGCGCTAGGTAACTATGTTGGATGAAGCAAACTATCTGAAAAGAATAAATATAGTTTCTTTCATCCATATTTCGGATGATTTACATTAGGAGCGGGTTAATAGATTTTAACAACAAAAAAAGGGCCGCTGCCGCAACCCGATCACTGATTCCCTAGGTATAGATAATTTTGTATGTGGGTTTGATCACACCGTTTGGATACTTCGTCATATCAATTAAATCCAGTTTAAGCAAAGGCTTGACGCTGCCGAAAAGCGGGATGCCTTCTCCGATGATGATGGGATTCACTTTCAGTACCAATTGATCGATGAGTTTATGCTTGATTAGGTTCCCGGCAAGTTCGCCTCCGCCGCATAGCCAAAGCTTACCTTCCCCTTGCTGCTTGAGGCTTTCAATGAATTCCACGGCATTTCCCTTGATGAGCTCCACTTCCTCGTTCGATTCGAACTGAAGGGAATTTGAGAATATATAATGCTTTAGCCCCTTATAGCCAGGTTCACCTGGTTTCGCGCCGAAATGAAAGCCAAACTCATATGTTTTCCGCCCCATCAAGACGGCGTCATATTGCTGAATTTCCGTTAAAAAATCCGGGACATGCTCCCCCTCGAATAAAAAGAGGGAATTACTGATATCTCCATCAATTATGCCTTGGTCCGCAATGAAATGGTCCAGCGATACTGCCACATGATAAATCAATTCAGCCACGTTAGACATCCCTCCGTATTTGTTCTGAAATCGTGATCTAAACACAAATCAATTCATTTAAAACTTCCGCTATGAAAACTAAGATTAAGTAGCCATTTTTATCATCTTTTTTATGTGATCTTCATTTGGTTCGATGTCCATCAGCATACTAAGGCACTTATTCAATCGAAGGAATTCGGGGATCATATTTCCCATCGTTTTCATGATTTCACTAGGATTGCGATCGCTGGCCCATTCATTTAAGAGGTTTAATTTCTTTTCATCCAATTTACTTCTTTTGCCTTCCATTTTCGTCCATGCCCCATAGGAGCCGCCTAAATGCTCCCCCATTTCCATATGCCAGCCATGGACGATGTGCCAGCGCACTTTATCGAGATTAGATCGTGCATATAATCTTTCCCCCCTCATTACAGCTCGGTAAGTTTCATGGATAAACGCAAGCAGTTTCCCCCGCCGAAGTTCCACTTCCTCCGCTGTAGACTGGTAAGTAATGTCTGCCGATGCCTCAACAACCTGACTGACGATGTTAAAGGGATCATGGCGGATTTCAATTTCCTTCATCCAGATGGAAGGTACAACTTCCTCAGGTGAATGATACCAGCTATCCACTTTGACGAAGGTATCATAATGTGTGACGATATATGGTGAAGATGGATGGTGATCTTCATGAAAAGCGACATTCCCCCAGCCACTTGCTCGTTTCATTTTCCCCTTTAAGTAAGCTGCTTTCCGTTCTCGGATGACTACCGTATGCAGATCGATATCCGAGTAATCATCAAAGTTCCCTTTCGCTAATGACCCTGAAAGGTATATGGCCAAAACATCCCGGTCAGCCGATAGGTCCTTTATTGCATTAAGCAACAGAATATCACGATGCTTGGGCAAATAGGAGTCTCTTTCCAAATGTTCACTGAAAAATCCCACACATAAAACCATCTCCTTTTTTTAACAAACCTTCAAAGTACTATATTCGTTCCAAAATAAATAATCTCCTTCCCCCTCTTGCATAGTGGACCAAACATATCTTGAACTCCACGCCCCACCCCATTGCTTGGTTTGCCGGCTTCTAAATGTCCCTATCCCTGCATATCCTGATAGGATATGATTTTGAAAAGTCAGTTAAAGGGGGACATCTGTTGATGTTTTTTGCAAATACACCCGAACCGCCTTACTACGCTTGTATTTTTACATCCAACAGAAGTGAAGGAGATGCAGCAGGCTACGATTCAACCGCTGATTTCATGGTTGAGCTTGCCTCTCAGCAAGAAGGCTTTTTAGGAGTAGAGAGCGTAAGGGATCAAAACGGTTCAGGAATCACCGTATCTTATTGGAAATCCCAGGATTCAATCAAGCGCTGGAAGGAAAATGCTTTCCACAAAAAGCACAGGAAAAAGGCATGAAAGACTGGTATTCCTCTTATTCCGTACGTATTTGCAAGGTTGAAAGAGAGTACCGCAACAAGTGAAAAAACTTTGGCGCTCGTTCCGGCATCATGTTCATAAAAAAGACCGCTTACAGCGGTTTTGAAAAAAGCATGGATGCGTTTCATGACGTTAGATGATTTTCAAATCTTTTTTTATAAGGGAGTACATCAATAAATCATCGAATTTCCGATAAGTATAATCATAATGCCTAAGCAAGCCCTCTCTTTTTAAGCCTTGCTTTTCCACCAGTCTTTGGGATGGAATATTGGCGGGCTCGATTAAAGCATCGATCCTTTCCAATTGAAAGTGATGATAGCCATACCTGACGACGGCTTCCAAGGCTTCATCTGCTATGCCTTTTCCCCAATGAGCTTGATTTAGTTCATAGCCAACTTCTGACCGGAAATGTTTAGGGGCTATATTCAAAAATCCACAGCTCCCGATCACCTCCCGTTATCTTTCATTGTTATTCCCATCTAAATCCTGTACCTTCTTTGCGTATGGACTGATATCAACCGATTTCCTCCCCACACTTCATCGACTGTTTGGAAAGGCTCCAATCCCATATGCTTCACGACCTCGATATCAGTTAGATAGTCAAGCATATCACCTGCGTCCGCTTTTTGTTGCTTCACGCAATATCAATCTTTTCGTCTCAATAACCAGGAATCCTTTTTCCACATTTCCCCTCCTCTGTTACCGTACGCACCATTCCAAGCTAATTGAATAGGGCTTGCCTTCCGAGATGTCTCTTTCTTACGACCGTCAGAATCATTAGCCATATATAAACATAAAGACAACTTTTTTTTAAAACCCAAAAGTTGAATTTCTTCTCGGATATGGTGATTTTTTTGATTCTATTATGCGGTCAGTTTCAGCCGCTTCACAGCCTATATAGAACTTAAGTGTCATTATCTTCCTGATATCAACAGGTCGAATAGGCCTTTTTTACCTATCCTTAATAAGTTAACAAGAAGATAAGCAAACTATATGATATTGCAGTGTAAATCTTCTTTCCTTACATAATTCGTTAAAGATATCAGGATGACATAAGGAATAACAATATAGCGGCTATTCAAATAGTGCTTTATCTAATTGTAATGGGGTGCATGTTTTATGAAAATGAAAAAAGCATTTATTGGTCTAACACTATTATTCATGATTGTTCCTGGCATTGCCAATTCGGCAAACTCCATACATCCCGATGCTGAAAATGATCGAGGCACTATCCTGGCTGATTGGAAATTCACAAGACAGCATGTCAAAAGTGGTTCAATCGATAAAGGAAACTTAATGATCGAGGATACAAGCAAGCACGGAAACGTTCTGGAGATGGCAACCATCGGGGATGCTGCCTCACCTGAATTAAAAGGTTTGATTCAATGGTCTGAAGAAGATTATCATGATCGTGAAGGGGTGGATAGCCTGGAATTCGCTAATCAGGAAAACGGGCCATCAGGACGATACTTCAAAACCAAGAAAAACGCACCGATCAATTCAGAGAAATTTGAAAATGGATTCACAATCGAAGCTATTTTTAAATTACCAGCTAAAATTAAAACCAACAATGGGTTAGGACTTTTCTCCAGGCAAGGAAAAGCGGCCGACCTTAATAAAATGGATGGCGACACGAAACTTCTTTCTGCCCTTACTTTATCAAGCGATCAAAAAATACATTGGACAAGCCACCCCTCCAATCTAACTTATAATGTAAGCAATTGGTCAAGAGCGTTAAATGCTGATGAATGGTACCACTTGGCAGTAGTCAATGATGGCAGCGCGACCACCTTGACCTTAAATAGCATAAGTGATTACGGAGAATCGGAAAAGGCTATAGGCATTGCGGGATTGACTGGGAAGGGCTGGAACATCGGAGCATCCGAATGGAGCAATAAATTGGATAAACTATTTGCGGGGAATATTGAGGAAATCCGGATCGCCAATAAAGCATTGACTGAAAAAGAATGGCTTGTGAAGCATCCCCGTGACGATGATCCCTTCGAAGGCTCTAATAAATCAATGCCCCTTTTGACGAATAAAAAAAATTATAATTTCGTTTTCATTCCCGATACTCAGAAATATTCAAGCCAAAATCCAGAGATTTTCGATAGCCAGATGAATTGGATTTCCAAGAACACGAAGAAGAACCATATCATCATGAATTCATTCGTAGGTGACATTGTCGATAGTGATTCGGAAAAACAATGGCAAAACTCACTTTCAGCCATTTCGAAGTTGGATAAGCAGCACATCCCATATATGATGGCGGCAGGAAATCATGATTATGCTGCCGGAAATCCATTCCTAACACACTATGGACCGAGCCGTTTTCAAAATAAAGCATACTATAAGGGCTCATCCCAATCCGGGTACAGCTCCTATGCAATCGTTAAGGCCGGTAGTTATCAATACTTGGTCTTGATCGTTGATATGAAAAACCTTCGTAAAGACTTGCAATGGGCAAAAGGTGTCCTCGATCAGCATCAGGATAAACCGACAATCCTCGTCTCACATGATATCATTTTCCCTGATGTGATTAATAATGAAACCATCGCCACTGAATCTGCTAATGGCCGGCTGATTTGGAAAGAACTCGTAAAGGATCATAATCAAGTTTTCATGACGGTCAATGGACATTATTTCGGCATTGCTCATCAAGTAAAGAAAAACAGAGCGGGAAATGACGTCATTCAAATGGTGGTCAATTACCAATCGGATTATCGTGGCGGGAATGGCTGGCTAAGACTTGTCGAATTCAATGAAAAGAAAAACCAATTGTTTGTCCGTACCTATTCCCCATATGTAGATGATATGACTAAAAAGGAAAGAACCTATATCGATTATAAGTTTTTAACAGGTGCAAATAACTCATTCATTTTGGATTGGGATTTCAAACGGCGTTTTACCTTTAAATGATCCCTATCCCAGGCACCCGTTAAAGAAGGAGAGCGTGTTTGAAAAAGGAAAAGCCAAAACATGCTCTTCCTTCAATATGCTAGTGACCAAAAGAGGGACTACAATTGCAGCTTCATTTCTAATGCTCGAGCAGGCACCCTATTTGAATCATTTGTCTGTCCATTTCCTGATCGTATTCGCCGTACTCCTGCTGAAACTCCGCTTCATCTCCCCAAGCCATACTCCTGTCAAATGATCACGGTTAACTTAATTCTTCCAGTAGTCCGTTATGGCCAGTCCATCATAAACATGATTCCACATGGAATCATCATTAGGACTTTGGCTTGGCACCTGTACCGTACAAATCCCGTCAATTCCCCAGTCGATTTCCTTAACACTTGGTATATCTGCTATGGGATCAAGGAAAAGGATGTTACATTTTCCAGGTGTCATACCTGCCAAGATAGAGCGCAATTCAAGTGCTTCCGGAATGATTACTGCCCCCCACCGGATAAATAGAACGGATTGGCTGTTTGCAAGTATATCAATGAATTTTCTTATTCTGTAATTTAGCTTTTCCTTATAGGAGGGATAACGTTGTTTCCAATCCTGCTCCTCAATGATCGGAAAATCGTGTACCGAGATAATATTATACGTGCTATCCTGAATAAAATGCGCGTTTTGCTTCTTCCTGCCCTCGTCCGCAAATACGGCATCTCCATCATCAAGATAAGCGGCAACACCATCTATACGCTGCATTTGCCTGATGTCCATAAACCCATCGAATCCGTTCTTCAACAATTTGTTTACATCGGATAATGAATTAGATACGACCCAATCAAGAGGGAATGAAAATCTCCTTAAATTATGCCGCCTTAAATTTAGTGAAGGTCCGCACCAACTGCCCAAACTTATTATGACATCATATTCCCCTTTAATATCTTGTAATTTCAAGTCAGCCATCCTCTCTATTATTTTCCCTTCATTCACCGAGCATTCTCAGGGATGTTAGTGTCCGTTTATTCTAATCCCCCTTCTGTTCCCCTCTGTTCAGGTATTATATAGACAATCCAGCCATAACGATGCTTTAGCTCATCTGCCATCATCTCTGCCGTTTCCATGTCAGTAAATGTGCCTGTTATTAAACGAAACCGAGCTTCTTTTGGACCGCTGTTTTTATCTCCATTCATGCATTCTTCCTTCATTTGCTTGTCCCTCCTTTTTATATCTTATGAATCCTGCTTGAATACTGTATAGTACAGAACAGTACTTGACAGCCCATTTTAAGTCCATGACAAAAAAAGAAGCCGCAATCGCCATGCAGCTTCCAGAATGCAGACAAAATCCTTGGATACCAAGTCTGTCTGCTTTTTTTAGGTTCAAGTTGAACGGGAG
The DNA here is from genome assembly GCF_002803435.1 of Bacillus sp. mrc49. Lineage (NCBI taxonomy): Bacteria > Bacillati > Bacillota > Bacilli > Caryophanales > Bacillaceae > Bacillus > Bacillus sp. mrc49. The sequence continues at coordinate 415,034 of NZ_PHNG01000709.1, forward strand.
CTCCTCGCACCTGACCAATCGAATTTGTTTATCTTTTTAGATAGATTCCATTCAACAAGACTTTTCGTATAATTCCAGAGGCAAATCATCCGGATCACAAAAGAAAGTAAATCTTTTTCCGGTTATCTCATCAACCCGGATAGGTTCAACAGAAATATTATCTTTGCTTAACTCTTCGACCGCTTGATCAATATCCTCCACTTCAAAAGCCAAATGCCTTAGCCCGCTTGCTTCGGGATAACTTTGTCTTAAGGGACTTCCCGGAAAGGAGAACAATTCCAACTGATATTCCCCCCCGACCATTAAATCCAATTTATACGACTTTCTTTCTGCACGATAGGTTTCCTTCTTAATTTCACACCCTAGGATATTTACATAGAACTTTTTTGATTTTTCATAATCCTTGCATATGATTGCTACATGATGGATTTTCTTTACCTTCATTTGCTTCCTCCAATAAGTTTCGTTTTATGAATTTGCTTTTTTAGGGATCATCCTATCAGCCTAGTAACTTCTTCTATATTTATCACTTAAAACCCTTTCTGCAAAGGACGCTTTCATGAAGGCAAAGAACACTAATTTCACAAACAGGGAAATATTCATTAGCTTTGGAATACTCTTTGGCCATAGGGTTATGTTTCAATATGATGCAAGCTGTATAAACATGATTGTTTTAAGGTGATCCTAGTCCGGGTTTTTAATGATTAGCCGGTCAAGAAATTAGGCAGCCCAAATTCATTGTCCATCTTTGTCCATGTAGGACATAATCTTTCTTTTCACATATTTTATAGTGTACCTAAAAGGGAGGATTTTCGGAATGTATAACTATAACTACGCCTTTCATCAAAACAATGTACCATATTATTACGATAATTATTATGCTAATGTGCCTTATCATTACGCAGAAAGAGTGCAATCTTTAGTTCCTACTGCAACGATACAAAGTCATTTAAAAGCAGGCCGCCAAGGGCATTGTTTCAGGGGTTTTTGGGGAAATTCGACACACACATTCATTTTGATGGGGTTTAACACCACAACTGGCATGGTTCAAATCCTTGAGGATGGTTTGCCAAACGAGGTTCATCACAATGATATCGTTGGATTACAGTATTTAGGTCTACAATGTCCGCCTGTACAACAACCAGGTCAGCAGGGCGGACAGCAAGGCGGACAGCAGGGCGGACAGCAGGGCGGACAGCAGGGCGGACAGCAGGGCGGACAGCAGGGGCAGCCTTTCCCTGGTTTTCCTGGTGGGCAGCAAGGTGGGCAAAACTGTATTTTTTATAATGGAAAATGGTACTGCTCCTAATTAATTCAAGGCAGTTTTTCACTTAAATCAAAAAAAGGCGAGGCAGCCCTCGAGAGCCATTCTTCATCCGGAGCTCGGGCTACCTCGCCTTCATTTTAATTACCTCATGATATATATATCCTCCTAAAAAAGAACATTCTCTCATTCCAATTTCCAGAATAGTACATTTTCATTTTTATTTTGCTTTATAATTGGAAGATACATTTGCTTTACAAAGGAGGTAAAGATATGAATTTCCAGCGAGTTGATGTTGTATATTCATTACTATTTGATGAGGCCACAAGTAAAATACTGATGGTATTCAATAAGAAAGGCACTTGGACATTGCCAGGAGGGGGCGTTGAAGCCGGGGAAACTTTGGCAGAAGCGGCTATAAGAGAAGTCAAGGAAGAAACCGGGTATGACATTGAAGTCGGCAATATTGTAGCTTTGAATGAGAGTCTCATAAATGAAAAGCATGTATTCTTTTTTACTTATCTTGGATACATCGTAACTCGGCCTAATGAAATTCCACATGAAGAAAATATTATGAAAGTTGAATGGATGGACTTGGATAAAGCAGACCGCCTGATGCCTTATTATCCAGAAGGGGTTTCAAAGTTCATTAACGAATCTGGAGCAAGTTATATTTTACAACAAAATAAAATTTGATCGTGAAAAATATGATAACCGTTTCCACTCCTTTAGGGTTGAGAAACGACCCTATTAAGATTGAATTGAACAGTATTAACGATACATAAGTACATAATTTCAAGAAAATGGCGCATCGTTAATACTGTGACAAGCAGAAGGAACACTTTTTGTGAAGGTCTAGCTGTTTGACGGATTCAAAGCGGATAAGTGCTGTTTATATGCCGTTATTTTCTTATCAAGCATTGCTTCAGTGACTTTCAATGTTTCAATCTGGGTTTCAATGCTTCGGCGATGGTTCTCTAATAGATTCAAGCGGTCCATCGATGTATGGTCTCCTTCTTTGAACAATTGGGTATATTTTTTTATTTGTTCAATGGGCATTTGCGTTTCCCTCAGTTTTTTTACAAACTCCATCCATTTAAGCTGTGAATCGGTATATTGCCTGATTCCTTGAGCATTTCTTTCCGGTGTTATGATTTCTTCTTTTTCATAATAGCGTAAGGCATGTGTGCTTATTCCAAGCTTTTGCCCAACTTCACTTATCGTGTAAATAAAAAACACCTCATCATGACTAATTGTTGACTTAGAGTGAACTCTAAGTAATACAATGACATCCTATCATAAATTAATGGAGGTATACACATGAAATATACGGTTATCACGGGAGCAAGCTCCGGTATTGGATATGAAGCTGCTTTAGCCTTTGCATCCCGAGGGAAAAATTTAGTTCTCGTTGCCAGGAGAAAACAAAATTTGGACGAACTAAAAACAAAAATAGAGCAAATGAATAAAGAATTGGATATCGTTGTTCATGCTGCCGATCTATCAATTACCGAGAACGTTTACGGACTATATGAAAGTCTCAAAGACCTCCAGATTGAAACATGGATCAACAATGCAGGTTTTGGAAACTTCGATAAGATCGGAGAGCAAAGGCTGCCGAAAATCGAGAAAATGCTTCACCTGAATATTGAGGCCTTAACAATATTGTCCTCCCTTTACGTTCGTGACTATTCAGATATTGATGGCACACAGCTTATCAATATCTCATCAGGTGGTGGATACACCCTTGTTGCAGATGCCATCACTTATTGCGCCACTAAATTTTATGTCAGCGCCTTTACAGAAGGGCTTGCTCATGAGCTTAAAAGCCAAGGTGCTAAAATGCAAGCTAAGGTGTTGGCTCCAGCTGCAACTGAAACGGAATTTGCCAAACGCTCCTTTGATGTTGACGAATTCCATTATGATGCCACTTTGCCGAAGTACCATACAGCAAAGGAAATGGCTGAGTTTTTGATCCAGCTGCATGAACATGACAAAGTGGTTGGAATTGTAAATGGACAAAGCTATGAGTTTGACCTTAAAGATCCCCTTTTCCCATATGCTTCTCGAACAACGAATACCAATTCATAAAACTTAAGGTCCATCCCCCTAATTAACGCGTTGCCCAATGCGTTATTAGGGGGATGTTCGTCTTAATGGGATACGTTACAGCTGAGCTTTTTCAGGTAAAATACCCCGCTTATCGTTTTTCTGGATAACGTTCCTTTTCTTCTTAAACATAATGATTCCCGCTACCATGATTCCGATACCGAACAATTTATTCATGGTAAAAGGAGCCGTCTCAAACCCGAACCAGCCAAACGTGTCGATAAAAACCGCCATAATGAGCTGGGCGACAAGTACAATGGAGATCGCATATGCCGGGCCTAAAAGCCGGATCGCCTGCATGATGAAATAGACGAGCATGACGCCCAAGACCCCACTTGATAGATAAAGCTTGTTGACATGACCGAGCGCTAACAGGCTCGTATCATCCATGATCATGAACATGGTGTACGATGATACGAAACCAAGTCCCAGCACAAGTGTGGTTGTCGCCCAAGAACCTACCTTTTCACTCACTTGGGCATTAAAGACCGTTTGCAGACTGATGAAGACCCCTGCAATAACTCCAAACAAAATTCCTTGCATGCATGTATCCTCCGATCTCATTCATAAATATTGCCATCTGCCCTTTCCCGCAGCATCGGCAAGTCTTCAATATACAGGGACCCTTGCTTCCGTTCGATGATTCCTTCTTCACACAATTTATGAATGACCCGATTTAAGTGCCGATAGCTGGTGCCTATGAGATCAGCAATTTCCATAAGATTGGACGTGCCCATTTCCTTATGGAACATGGAGCCGTCCCCTTCCGAGGAAAGAGACAATAGGTAGCTTGCCAGACGTGTCTCGACTGGATGGAGCCTGTTCAAACTAGCGGCATGGGATTCCGTGTAAAACTTTTGGGTAATGATTTCCAATAAAAAGTTCAGAAACTCTGCGCGGTTGGATTCCATTGCCCTTACATCATCAAATTGAATGCAAAGGACCGTTCCTTCACTGACTGCTTCGACAGTGTGGAGGACGGGCATCCCCTTTACATATTCCACATCGCCGAAAAGCGCCAATGGTGTTTTGAACCGAACGATCCATGCTTTTCCTTCCGGAGAAGTGGTAAAGATCTTCACCTTTCCCTTCACCAGGAAATACATGTGCTGAATATCTTCACCTCTTGCACACAAAATTTCTCCCTTTTTGAATTGGTAAAGAGATATTTTTTTCTTCATTCCCTCCGAAAAAACCCTATTCAGCTGAAACTGATCGAGATATTCAAGAATCCGGCGGCCATCATTTATTTTTTTCAATGTACATCACCTTTTTACCATTTAAATAGGATTACACCCACTAACATCATAGCCATTCCAATCACTTGTTGAAATGACACCTTATGCTTGATCATACCAAATAGCCCCTTAGTGTCTATAATGAATGCACAAAGAAGCTGTGCAATTAAAATCGTGGCGATTGCAAGAGACATGCCTAGCAAATTTATCGATGTCATTTCCCCGAACACGATCACGACCCCGAGAATGCCTCCAAGCAAATAAAAATAGGGAACCTCACGAAAGCCTTCCGCTCTGCCATCCCGGGCAATTAAATAAATGATGATCGACAAGATAAACCCGACTAGATGGACAATCGCAGTCGTGTGCCAACCGCTAATGTCCTCGCTCATTCTTGTATTAAACACCCCCTGCAACGAAATGAATATGCCGGCAATAATCGAAAATAGTATCCCTTTCACCCTTCCTCCTCCTTTCTGGATTGCTTGTACTTATTAAAATACAGAACGGGAGCTTCGCGAAAGGACATATGTCCCTTATGATATTTATGTTCCCCATATATCCTTACTATACATTGCCAAACAGACCTCACCGAAGGTTCTCGGTCAACTAGGTTTTCTGCAAGTCATATGCTCCTTTTTCTTTAAAATAACTACCATAAACGTTTAAAGGGATGGTTGGCTTCCTCTCCAAACAACCTCAAACCGTTACGTATTAATAACGACGATCTTTAAGAAAAGGGCGTAAAAAAGAGCCCCTCCTTACGATAAGCGATTTACATCGCCTCCCATAGGGAAGAAGCTCCATTATTTATTTACGTATCCCTTATTTCGGTGAACAGTCGTTTTCACCCTTTAGAAAAAGGCTTTATACTGCTGTATAACCGCCATCGACAATAAGGCTTGTGCCTGTGACAAATGATGCATCATCACTTGCAAGAAAGAGGACTGCTTTAGCCACTTCCTCGGATTTGCCCAACCGGCCGATCGGATGTAAATCGATCAAATCTTGCCTTAAGTCACCCTGTGCTGCCGCAATGAGCGGTGTATCAATATACCCTGGGCAAACGGCATTGACGCGTATCCCTTCTTTGGCATAAGTCGTACCTAAAGTTTGGGTTAATAGCTTGACCCCGCCTTTTGCAGCGGAATACGCCGTTACCCCTGGTTTTCCGGCATGGCTATGGATGGAGCCTGTATTGACGATGGCTCCGCCTGTACCTTGTTTTTGCATTTGCTGTATCGCATATTTATCTGAAAGGAAGACGCCTGATAAATTAATATCAATCGTTTTTTGCCATTGCTCATAGCTCAACTCATGGATGTTTCCATCCCTGGCAATCCCCGCATTCGCAAACATGATATCCAGCTTCCCGTATTTGTTGACCGTTTTTTCAATCATATTCTTTATGTCCTGTTCACTCGTCACATCGGTTTTGACAAAAAGAGTATCGTACCCTTTTCCATTTAACTCATCAGATACTGCTTGTCCATGATCAGCAAAGTCAGCAATGACAACCTTTGCACCCTCTGTTGCAAATAATTGCGCCGTGCTGGCCCCAATCCCACTCGCTCCGCCGGTTACGATTGCCACTTTATCTTGTAATCTCATTCCAAACACTCCTTCGGTTTCAGTTTCTTTCAACTGCAGCGGCGGCCCCTTAGCGAGCTGTCGCTCCGCCATCAATCACAAATTCCGTGCCGGTCGTATAGGAAGATTCATCGGAAGCAATGAAAAGCACCGTATTCGCCACGTTTTTGACAGTGCCGAGATGTCCTAACGGAAATTCTTTACCCAATTCATCTTTTGAGCTACCCGTTTGCTCTGAAGCATAGTCTGCCATCCCGGTATCGATATATCCTGGATGAATCGAATTCACTCTGACTCCCGTTGAAGCATATTCGATGGCAGCGTCTTTTGTCATGACCCGGACCGCCCCCTTGCTTGCTCCGTAAAGAACATGTCCCGGTGCCCCGATCAAGCCTGCAATGGATGATGCATTGATGACAGATCCTTTATTTTGTTTCGCCATCAATGGCATGATATGTTTCATTCCCAAAAACACGCCGGTCACGTTAATCGACATGAGCCGGTTCCATTCCTCCAGTTCAATCTCCGTAACCGGTTTAATGATATAAATGCCCGCATTATTGAATAGAACATCGACTTTCGCAAATGCATCAATCGTTTCCTTTGCAACCTTCTTCCAATCTTCTTCGCTGCTGACATCGTGGCGAATGAATATCGCTTCTCCTCCAATCGCTTGAATGTCCTTTACAGCTTGATCCCCGGAATCCTGGTTAATGTCAGTAATGACGATTTTTGCTCCTTCACTAGCGAATAATAAAGCGGTTTCTTTCCCGATGCCCGTTCCTCCGCCAGTGATGATGGCCACTTTGTTTTCAAGTCTTTTCATTTCTACAGATCCCCCTTTATTTTTTCCCATGCTCCAAATTCCGAAAAAACCTGAAATCCTCTTCCCTAGAGGTTTCCCTTGGCGATGAATCGTATACAAGCAATGAAAGCCGCGATAACCATTTCAATGAAAGGGTTATGACCTTAATAAGCTTCCTTGTAGGTCCATATCTATATTTTACTCCTCATATTCTGAAATACTATCCTATAAAATGCTGTATAATAAGAAGATATCCCCCCCTTTTTATAGGGGTATTCAGTTATCGAGGAGAAGAACTTCCCATGACCCAATCCATCCATCCTTATGAAGAAATAACGTTTCAACAATTCGTGTTATTCATAAAAAGCCATAACAAGCAGATTGAAGAGAATATAAATATATATTTGAACCTGGAGCCATTCATCGATGAACCTGAACGAAGGACGATCCAAACATTATTGGATTCATTCTTACTTTTTTTATCCTCTCAAAGCATCGAAAACATCAAGGATTCACATGAAAAATATATCGACACGTGGCTGCAATCGCATTTAACCATGATAAATGCAAATCATTTCAGCATGTTTCGGCTAATTTTTGAAAAAGCCATAGTTACCTTGATGGTCAATCTGAAACATACCCATACCATTTCCATCTTAATGTATCTGTTTTCGATTTTCTCCCAACTTATCCATAGCTTTAACAAATGGGATGCTGACAAGCCAAAGCAATATTCCAAAACCGATCAGGAAAATGCTGAACTTATCAGGCTGCGATTACTGGACCAATTGGATGAACTTTTAATTCACTCAGCAGGGATCAAGGATTTTGCCCATATCCTAAAAAAATGCGAAGAGTTCTTTCATTATAAAAGATGTGTTTTTTATGCTTATATCCCTTGGTCCAACCAATTCCACGGCACCATCGGATTGGAACTTCCAAAGGTACAAAGCATGAGAGGCCAGCTAAGCGCAAAGCAGTCCTTGGTTTTCAATTCGAAAAAGCCTGTATTTTTAAAGGATCCGCAGCCTTACATCAAAGAGGAGCATATAAGGTTATTCAACCTGTCCTCCGTCATTTTTGTACCGATCTTTCATGATTGGCAAGTGTTCGGTTGGCTGACATTCGATCAAATAGGGGTGGAATTCGATTATGTGAAAGAAGATCTCCTATTGTTTGAACAGGTTGGAAAAAGGCTAGGTTTATATTTATCCAGGAAGGATGATGAGGTGATACAGGATACAGACCTCCAATTGACCGAGCGGGAGTCCATGATTTTGAATTTGCTTGCAGAGGGACATAACAATAAGAAAATGGCCGATTTATTGCAATTAAGCGAGCATACGATAAGGGACTACGTGAGCAGCTTAATGACGAAGTTCAAGGCTAAAAACCGAACTCAAGTCGTGGTCCATGGATTTCGCAATGGTCTCCTGAAATAATACAAATGATTTATGAAAGTTGCTGCACATCTATCGGAAATAACGCCCCCTCATCTTCTAACAATGGGGGGAATCTCAGAAATCGCTTCCCGCTTTCTGAACTCTCCAATAAAAAAAGACCGACATTTTCAAAACGGTCTTTGCTCCAAACCAATGATATTGACACATCCAAGCGGTGATCCTGATTTTCTTATTGAAACTGTACGGATTTATATGTTCAAGACATTATTCTTCATCATACATTGAAAAATTCCCCAATCAATAAAATGGATATTCGGTCTCCTTCCGCCCCTTTTAAAGTGTGAATGAAATGGGTGGATTCTTCCAAATTGTTCAGTACAATATAGAAGAAACTGGTCCTTTTCACAGAAGTATTCGCAGAATTCAGAACCGATTATATGGCGGATTAAAAATCTCACTTGGAAATTTAATTCAATGTAATGTGTACTTTTTTATAAAGAGAAAAAAAGATAAAGAGGGAGAACAAATCATGGATGACTTGTTCCCCTCTTTATTAGCGTCCCTGGATATGCATGACAATGGAAGGTAACGCGATTCAATTCTTTAATTCTTCTCTTTCTCTGAACTCTTTTCCTGCTGATTTTTGATCCTTTATTTTAAAAGAAATGAGGAGGCTAATTAGTGAAAGTACAGCGATGACAATAAATGAGATTTGCGCGCCATACATATCAGGATGTATAATCTCGGGACGCTGCTGGGCATTTTCGGTAGCTGTTGTCATAACAGTTACAAGTATTGCTGTACCTACAGAAGCGGCAATCATCTTCATCGTATTATCCATCGCTGCACCATGAGCAATTAACCGTTTAGGCAGCTGGTTTAAGGCTGCCGTTGAAACAGGCATCATAACCATGGCCAGTCCGAACATCCGAATACTGTACACGACCATAATAAATGTGAAGCTTGTCGAAGGACCAACATCTATATAAGTAAAGGAGGAAGCGGTTATGATGAGTAATCCACCCATAACCAACCACCTCGCCCCAATCCTATCAAAAATACGTCCAATGAATGGGGACAGTAATCCGGTAATAAGGGCTCCAGGGAGTATAGCTAATCCAGCTTCAAACGCAGTAAATCCGCGCATATTTTGCATAAATAGCGGGATGAGTGTTTCGGCACCTATCAGCCCCATAAATGTAATGGCTCCAATAATGATGGCATACGGGAATAATGAATACGTGAACACTCGGAACTCCAGCATTGGATGCTTCAACCCCAATTGCCTTTTGATAAACCAAACAAGTGAAATCGTTCCAATGCCTAGGGATATGATCGTACTCCCGTCTGTCCATCCATAATTACCTGCTGCTGTGAATCCATACAATAATCCACCGAAACCCACGGAAGATAAAACAATAGAGAGCACATCCACTTTTGGTCGTGTAACTTCTGTTACATTTTTTAAAGCGAAGAACGCAACGATGATATCAATAATAGCGACTGGAAGAATGATAAAGAATAACACCCTCCAAGAGTAGGTCTCCGTAACCCAGCCCGATAAAGCGGGACCAATAGCAGGGGCGAAGGAAATGACCAGCCCAACCAACCCCATAGCTGCACCCCGTTTTTGAACCGGGAAAATCATCAGGAAGACTGTTTGCATTAAAGGGAGCATAATACCGGCACCGCTCGACTGAATGATCCGTCCAAGAAGCAGCATTCCAAAACTAGGGGCTAGCCCCGCAACCAAGGTACCAATAGCAAAAATCCCCATGGCTGAAAGGAAGAGCTGCCTGGTGGTAAAGCGCTCCAGTAAAAACGCGCTCACAGGAATCATAATCCCATTAACCAGCATAAAAACGGTAGTTAGCCACTGTGCACTATTGGCTGTAATATCCATTTCCTTCATTACAGGTGGAATCGCGGTAATCATTAAGGTTTGATTCAAGAGCGCAATAAACGTACCCGCAAGCAACAGGGCAACAATTGTTGAATGTTTTCTATTTGTTAAATTCAATTATGGACCTCCTTTACGATTGGAAAAAAAACATACTTTTGTAGATTACATGAATTCACCTCAGGTAACCACCCATTTGCTGTTATACTAACCTGCCTCTTTTTAGTTCCATAAGAAAATAGCTGCCTTAAAGACAGCTTCCTTCAGTTAACGCACCCTTTATTTTTAAGGGATGACTGCTTACACCAATCCTTAGCTAACATACCGTAAACTATATGGTCAACATAATGGGTATACAGCCATTCTGCTTGTCTGATACAACCTTCATTAACAAAACCTAACCTTTCAGGAATCCCCCTGCTTTTCTTATTCTCCAAGGCAACCCTAACCTCCACTTTATCCAGTTTCAATTCTTTGAATGCATAATCAGTCAATGCCTTAGCCACCCTTGTCATCATTCCATTTCCTTGATATTCTTCTCCGAGCCAATAACCCATATATGCCGTTTTATTTGACCAATTTAATTGGTTATAACCTGCAACGCCAACAATTTGTCCCTTATACATAATACCTGTATTGACACTCTTGTTTTCAGCAAAACCTCTTAAACAAACCTGAATGAACCCTTTTGTATCTTCAAGTCCTTTTGTATGATCCAACCAAGGAAGCCATTCTCGTAGATATTCTCTGGATATATTAGTTATTTCGAAAACTCTTTCTGCATCCTTTACTTCCAACAGCTTCAATGATAACTCCTCATCTATTTTATGTAAGAACATACTGAACCCCCTGGTTTTCTATTGTAATGTTAAATCACTTGTTTATTGCGGATCCACTCTGCCCACTATAAGGAACTTTCTTTAGCTAAGGCACCCGTTTGTCTAGAAGGATCAGGATTGCCACAGCAACCTCCTTTTTACATCTGAAGCAGAACTGAATTAGCTCGGATCAGCATTTCGTTTATACCAATCCTCCAATGATATTTCTCCAAGGGATTGCTCAAAATCCAATCTCAAAGGAGCAATCAATTCAAGAGAATTTCCGTCTGGGTCGTTAAAATAAATAGCTGCGTGAGCCTGAGGATTGTTATCAAGAACTAAAGGTTGGTGTTCTTCGGTTAAGTCAAAGGCTGTACGAATTTTGATACCCTTACTATTCAACCAAGCTTTTGCTGATGTCATGTCTTCCATATCCATTCGTAAAGCTACATGTCGTATGGAAGGGTGGTACGGAATTTCCACTTGGTTTGCTTCCCATAAACCAAGCCAACTTTTGCCTTTCTCAAGCCAGAAAAAAACTACTTTTTCACTTTGATAGGCAATTTCCAAATCCAATTTTTCATAAAATTTCATGGAGTTTTCAAGATTACTTACAGGTAAATGTGCTTCGTAAAGACCTTTTATCATTTCTCGTCCCACCTCGTTTTGGCATCTATAAATTTCTAATATTTACTGTATCATACTAAATTTGGATTCAGAAGAAATTAGCTCGAATCAAATCATCGTTATTATTAGGATTAAATCAGGATAATTTTTACTAACATGCCCCTTTCGTTCCATAAGAAAAAGGCTGCCGCAGCAACCCCTGTTATTGAAATAATGCACCACCCTTTAGTTTATTATCATTTATTTTAAAGATGCATGAAACAAATAACAGACACTGTGAATTGATTGCAGGGAGACATAACAATCAAGCATAGGATAAGGGAGTATGTGAGCAACTTAATGACCATATTCAAGAAAAAAAAATGCCCCCCCATTTTCAAATAATGGAGGCAAGCTCAAAAACCGCTTCCTGCCTCCTGCACTTTCCGACAAAAAAAAGACCGAAATATTCAAATCGGTCTTTACTCCAAACCAAACGCCATTGATCTTTTCAAGCACTGACCATGAACTTCTTAATGAAGCTAAACGGATCTATTGGTCAGAAAAATTATTCTTCATCATTTTTTGCCGTTTTATCTTTAGACAAAAACCAGCCACCCAAGGCAATAAGAAGCATGACTGACCAAAAGATTATATTCCAGATGGGACCCTCTACAAAATCGTGTGAAATGATGTGCACGGATGGATGCGCGAGGGTATGCATCAGTAACTTGACCCCAACCCAGCCGACAAGTAACATGGCTGCAGTCTCTAGACTCGGGCGCTCCGTCAATATCTTAACGAAATAACCTGCTGCAAAGCGGATGACAATCAAGCCCGCTATCGCACCTAGCAGGATCACGATGAATTTAGCTCCATCCATGCCACCGATATTCCCCATCGGCGTATCCGGCAACGCCAAAACAAGAGCGACTGCCGCTAAAATCGAATCAACGGCAAAGGCGATATCGGCCAATGCTATTTGCGTAATGGTCATGCGGTAGCTTTTCCCTTTTTTATCATTTTCCTCATGATCCCTTTTCAGTAAATGTTTCAAAGAAATGAAAATCAAATACGCTGCACCGATCGCTTGAACTTGCCAAACGTGGAAAAGGTATGAAATGATGAAAATGGCACCAAT